>JAHCKS010000124.1 GCA_026125665.1 Rubrivivax sp. | reverse complement strand
GAATCGGCGCTGCGCAACCAGGGCCGCCGCTGCGAGGAGCGGCGGCTGGAGCGCCGGCAGCAGATGCGCACGCTGCGTGCGCTGGGCGCGGCCGGCGGGCCGCTGCTGGCGCCGCCGCAGCGCGGCACCGTGGGCGACTTCGTCGGCCTGTGCCTGCTGGTCGACTTCAGCGACGTGCCGGCGACGATCCCGCGCGAGGAGGTCGAGCGCTTCTGCAACCAGCCGGGCTACAGCGGCTTCGGCAACAACGGCTCGGTGCACGACTACTTCCTCGAGAACTCCGGCGGCCGTTGCCGCTACACCAACATCGTCGCGCCGTACTACCGCGCGAAGAAGCCGAAGGGCTACTACACCGACCGCACGATCGCGCAGCCGCGCCGCGCCGTCGAGCTCATCACCGAGGCGCTGGACTTCCACAAGGCCAACGGCTTCGACTTCTCGCCGCTCACCGCCGACGGCCAGGGTTACGTGTACGCGATGAACGTCTACTACGCGGGGCCGGTGACGAACAACTGGGCCGAGGGGCTGTGGCCGCACGCCTACCACCTGGGCAGCCCGTATGCGCTGCGGCCGGGCCAGTCGGCGTTCGACTACCAGTTCACCGCCATCGGCTCGGAGCTGGAGCTCGGCACCTTCTGCCACGAGAACGGGCACATGCTGTGCGACTACCCCGACCTCTACGACTACGGCGGCGAGTCCAGCGGCGTGGGCATGTATTGCCTGATGTGCGCCGGCAACTTCACCGAGAAGAACCCGATCCCGATCAGCGCCTACCTCAAGCGCGCCTCGGGCTGGGCGCGCAACGTCGTGCCGATCGAGCACGACAAGGTCATCACGCTGGCCGCCGGCAGCAACGACTGCGCCATCTATGCGCGCAGCGGCCGCGAGTACTTCCTGGTGGAGAACCGGCAGCAGGCCGGCCGCGACGCGACGCTGCCCGACGCGGGGCTGGCCATCTGGCACATCGACGAAGAGGGCGACAACAGCAACGAGCAGATGACCGCGGCCAGCCACTACGAGCTCTCGCTGAAGCAGGCCGACGGCCTGTTCCAGCTCGAGCGGCAGAACAACGCACTGGGCGATGCCGGCGACCTCTACGCCGGCGGCGCGGCGCGTTTCGCCGACGACACCACGCCATCGAGCAAGTGGTGGAACGGCACCTCGTCGAACCTGGTGATCGACCAGGTCTCGGCCAATGGCGCCTCGATGAGCTTCCGCGGCCGCATCGGCGGCGCGGTGACGCCGCCGCCCCCACCGGCGGTGCGCCACGTCTCGACGCCGAACCGGGCCATTCCGGACAACAACACCGCCGGCATCAGCGACACGATCCACGTGCCCGAGGCGGTGACCATCGCCTCGATCAAGATCGGCCTCGACATCACGCACACCTACCGCGGCGACCTGCGCGTCACGCTGGCCACGCCGTGGGGCGTGGTGGTCGAGCTGCACCCCAAGGGACAGGGCGGCAACGCCCGCGACCTGAAGCTGACCTACGACGAAGGCATGCTGCCGGCCCTGTCCACGCTGCGCGGCCGCGGCAGCCAGGGGGCGTGGACGCTCACGGTGCAGGACCTGGCCGCCGTCGATATCGGCAGGCTCAACAGCTGGGGCCTGGACATCGGCGCGGCGCCCGCCACGACCGGCCCGGTGGAGCTGAAGGAGGCGCCGGGCACGACGATCCCCGACAACAACGCCGCCGGCATCGAACGCGCGCTGGCCAACGCCACGGCGTTCGCGATCGGCGGCGTCGAAGTCTCCGTCGACATCTCGCACACCTACATCGGCGACCTGCAGGTGAGCCTGGTGTCGCCGGCGGGCACGGCCGTGCTGCTGCACGACCGCGCAGGCGGCTCCGCGCGCGACCTGGCGAAGACCTACACCGCGGCCACCACGCCGGCGCTCGGCACGCTGGCCGGCAAGGCGGCGGCCGGCACGTGGAAGCTGCGCGTGGTGGACCGCGCGGCGCAGGACCAGGGGAAGCTGAACAGCTGGCGCGTGCTGCTCAAGCCTTAGGTCACGTCGGTCGAGGCCCCGGGGCCACCAGCGACCGCGGGCGTGGCGGCTCTCAAGTTGATCCGGCTTTGCCGGGCAACTTGAGCCCCCGCGGGGGGACGGGGCGGGCTGGCCCGGCCCTGGGAGCGCTCAGAAGTGGAACCGCAGCCCGATCGAGATCAGCCGCGTGTTGGCCTTGTCGGTCGCCGTGTACTGCGCACGCGAGAAGTCGGCCTCGCCGGTGAGCCACAGGCTGGGCGCGAGCGGGTACGCGCAGCCGAAGCCGTAGTACGGCGCGGTGTGGTTGTGCGACGAGGAGCTCGGCACGCCGGCGAGCGTCACGGTCGTGTCGGCCTTGTTGTAGGCCACGCCGGCGCGCAGCGTGCACTGGCCCCATCCGAACAGCAGGAAGTACGCACCGCCCACGCCCAGGCCGCTCGCCTCGGTGCCGAGCGTGGCCGGCACGCCACCGGGGCTGGAGGTGGAACCGGCCTTGCCCCAGTCGAAGTACACCGCCTCGAGGGCGAACGGCCCCGGCAGGCTGAAGCCGCCGTAGACCTTGAAGCCGGTGTCCGTGGTGTCGCACGAGGTGGTGCCGGCGCAGTTGATGTCGATCCGGGAGGGCCCGACGCCCGCGCCCACATAGTGGGCGTGCGCCGCACCCGCAGCGATGCAGGTTGCAGCGGCCAGGGCGCAGGAAGCGACGGTCTTGTTCATGGCAGCTCGAGCAGCGGTTGAGGGTTGAAGGGCCCGCGCAGCGATGCCGTGCATGGCCGCCGCAGCCGGTGCCGAGGCACTGTACGCCCCGTGGCGCTCGGCGCAAGGGGGCCCGAACACCTCATGGAAGCGCGGCGCGTCACGCGACAAGAAGCGCGGCGAAGCGCCGCCCAGCCGCTTAATTGCTCCTGCCCCGAGCGGGGGGAGACACCGCGCGCCATGGCCACGCGCCGAGCAAGACACCGGCCACGACATCGGCCACATGGTGCTGATGCGTCACCAGCACCGAGGCCATCAGCGCGGCCAGCCAGGCCCCCAGGAACGCGCGCAGCATGGGCGCCGCGTTCGGCCAGGCCGCGCGCACGGTGATGAGCGCGAGTGCCACGTGCAGCGAAGGCACCAGGTTGTGCCGGCCGGCCGCCCAGCGCGTGAACGTCGCCCAAGGCTGCCACGCACCGGCATCGTCCGGCGCATAGCCCGGCGCGGCGGGCAGCAGCACGAAGGCCACGCCGGCCACCGCGATGGCCGCGGCCATGCGGCTTTCCCAGCGCCGCACGTCGGCCGGCTCGCGCGCCAGCCAGCCCACGACGAACGGCAGCGCGAACACGCTCAGGTACAGCGGGTAGGCGGCCGGCCAGTACGGGATGGCGAGCTCCCACGCGGCATGCACGCGCAGCCGCAGCGAATGCATCGCGGTGATCGCGTCGGCACCGTAGAACACCAGCGCGAACCATGCCGAAAGGCGCACCGCCGCAAGGGCGAACGCCCGGCGCACCGCCACGGGGGGTGCGCTCAACGCGGTGGCTCCGCGGGCACCTCGGTGGGCGCCTGGGCGGGCACCTCGGCGGGCAGCGCCAACGGCCTGTCGCGGTACGCCGGGTCGTCAACCATCCGGCGCAGCGCCGCCATCGTGTGCAACGGAGCCTGCCAGACCATCGTCGAGACGAAGCCGCGCAGCAGCGCCGAATCGAGTGCGCCGCCGGGGTTGCCGTGGCCCTCGAAGCGCACCTCGGTGAGCCCGCCCTCGACCGGCGCGAAGCGCCAGCTCGAAGCGAACGACGGCATGCGCACGAAGTTCGGGTTGGGCGGCAAGTGCGCGGGCGCCGAGCGGCCCGTGATCGCCAAGGCGCCGGTGGCGGCGTCGTGCTCGAGCCGCCACGCGACGATCGATTCACGGTCGTTGAGCGGCCACGGAAACGCCGTGATGACCTGCGACACGCCGGTGCGCGCGCCGGCAGGGCTCAGGCGTACGACGCGGCGCACGCGATAGACCCACTCGGGCATGCGGTCGCTGTCCAGCAGCACCGCGGTGAGCGCCGCGACGCGCACCGGCCAGCGCGCCACCGCGAGGAAGGCCGGGAACTCGCCCGGCCCGCGGTCGCGCAGGTACACGGTGGTGCCCGAAGCCTCGTCGCGGCTGCGCTCGACCCAGCCCTCATCGGCCGCATCGGCCGCAACGGCCGGCCCCGCGACCACGAGCAGGGTCGCGGCGACCCGGGCGAAACCGCAGCCGGCCATGGCGACGATGATGCCATCGGCCCCGCTGCGCGCTATCGTCGCTGCGCGGGGCGCGCCACGATGATGAAGCTCTTCATCTCCTACCGCCGCAGCGACTCCACGCACGCCGCCAACCGCGTGCGGCTGCTGCTGCAGCAGAAGTTCGGCGCCGGCTCGGTGTTCATCGACCGCGAGATCCCGGCCGGGCGCGAGTGGAACGAGCACCTGCTGAAGATGCTCACCGAGTGCACCGGCGTCGTCGTGATGATCGGCGACGAGTTCCTGCGCAAGCTGCGGCAGCAGCGGCCCGGCGACGAGCCCGACCCGCTGGTGTGGGAGATCGCCACCGCCATCGAGCTGCGCAAGCCGATCTACCCGGTGCTGTTCGGCGCGGTGGACATGCCCGACGAGTCCGAGCTGCCGCAGGAGATCCGCGCGCTCGCGCGCTACCAGGCCGTGTTCGCGCGCGAGCCGGCGTTCGACACCGCCATCGGCATGATGATCCGCTCGATCGCCGACGACCACGGCTTCGTCGACACGCCGCCGCCGGTGGCCCCGGGCGGCGTGCTCGGCGCGGCGAGCGGGCCGCTGCTGCCGGTGCTGCTGCTCACCGCACTGGCAATCGTGCTGGCGATGTGGGGCGCCGGCCGCGTGATCCTGTGGCTGGCCGTCGGCGAGGCGGCGGCCACGCGCCCGCCGGAATCGGCCTTCTGGCACGGGCTGCGCTTCTCGCTGGCGACGCTGGTGTGGGGCATCGGGCCGTACCTCGCCTATTGGCAGGTGGCCGAGCTGCGGGCGCGTGCACGGCTGCCCATCCGCAACCTGCACGGCGCGCTCTCGGTGGCCAACGGCGCCGGCGTGCTGGTGCTGGGCGGCACCTTCCTGTTGCTCTCCACGCTGCCCGGCTGGCGGCTGGAGCCGCTGTGGGTGTTCCCGAGCCAGCCGCGCGGCATCCACTACGCGCTGCTGGCCGCCGGCATGTTGGCGATGGCCGGGCTGGCCGCCGGCTTCGCCGTGTGGGAGCCGCGCGTGCGCGCGATGCCGCCGCGCCGGCGCGCCTGGGGCATGCGCATCATCAACGGCTCGAGCGCGCTCATCGCCGCGTTCATGACCTGGCTCGCGGCTTCGCTGGTGCTGTCGTTGCCCGAGCGCGTGTTCGCGCTGAGCCAGGCCGAGCTCGTGCCGATGGTCGGCTACCCGGCGTTGTGCCTGGCGCTCTCGCCGCTGGTGGCCGGCTACACCTACGCCCGCTCGACGCTCGGCCTGCGCGCCCGCGACTGGCAGAACCTGGTGCTCTTCGCGATGCTGCTCGGGCTGGCGCTGGCGTGCACGCTGGCGCTCTTCGCGTACGGGCCGACGCGGCTGCTGGCCGGGGAGATCTGACGCCGCCGACGTGGCGCACCGACCGGGCCGTTCCGAAGGATGGACCGTGCGGCCAGGGGCCCCCATAACATCCCCCCGCAATACAGCCCGTGGACGGGGGGCCAGATGGCGCAGGAGATGTCGCAAGAGATGGCGCTGGCGGCGAAAGACGACGCCAACGTCCAGCGCACCGAAGGCGCACGCGTCATCGCCGCGCGCTTCGTCATCGCCCACCTGGCGCTGCTGGGCGTGTTCTTCGTGCCGCTGACGTGGCAGCTGGCGCTGGCGGCGTTCCTCAGCTACGTGAGCCGCACCTTCGTCATCGAAGGCGGGGTGCACCGCTACTTCTCGCACCGCAGCTACAAGACCTCGCGCACCTTCCAGTTCCTGCTGGCGGCCGCGGCGGCCTCCAACGGCCAGCGCGGCGCCATCTGGTGGGCCGCGACGCACCGCCGCCACCACCGGCATTCCGACCAGCCGGCCGACCCGCACTCGCCGGTGGTGCACTCGCGATGGAAGTCGTACTTCGGCTGGCTGATCGACGACGAGGTGCTGGCCACGCACCTGGACGAAGCGCCGGACCTGGCGCGCTACCCGGAGCTGGTGTGGGTGAACAAGCACCACTACGTGTTCACGCTGGCCGGGTTGGTGGGCACCTTCCTCGTCGGCCACTACACGCCGCTCTTCGGCGCCACGGGCATGGGCTGGGCGGCCGTGGTGTGGGTGTTCTTCGTCGGCATGGTGGCTTCGCAGCACATGGCCTACAGCGTGAACGCCTTCGCGCACGGCGGCCGGCCGAACTTCTGGCGCACGCGGCCGTTCGAGACCAAGGACCAGAGCACCAACCTGTGGTGGTGGGCGCTGCCCACGCTGGGCGCCAGCTGGCACAACAACCACCACCGCTACATGAACGCGGCGCGCGCCGGGTTCCACTGGTGGCAGGTGGACATCACCTACTGGATGCTGCGTGGGCTGGAGCGGCTGGGCATCGTGTGGGACCTGCACGAGGTTCCGCAGGCGGTGCTGCACGAGGGGCGCCGAGCGAAGGCGGCCTGAGCGCTTGCGTCGATTGCGCGCCGAGGTTGTCGGGCGTGGGCGAATCCGTGCACTCCGAAGGTTCGCGCGGCTCAGCCGCGGCCGGGCCAGCCTTTGCCGCTCAGTGGCGGCGGCCCTCGCTGCGCGAAGGCTTCCCTGCGACGTTGGCTCCGGCATCACGTCGACCTTCGGTCGACATGAGCCTACGCCGCAGCTTCGCTGTCGCCGAGCAGAGCCGCTCCGCACGGCAAGCGTGCTCCGCGGAGCCGCTCACGCGGCCGACCCTGCTCGGCTCCGCTTCTCGGCGCCGCAGATGCGCGGCAGCGGCTGGCCCGGCCACGGCTGAGCGAGAAGGTCAGTGGCGATCGACGGCAACAGCTCGCGGAAGCGGTGCGACAACAGCGCCCGTTTCTACGTCATGCGCCTCTTCTCGACGACTGACGAGAACTGGGTTCTGTTCTTCGGTGCGCAGTAGCTCGGGCTGCGAAAGCGGCACGAGTGCTTCAAGGACGTCAACTACCGGATGTTCTCGGCGCTCAAAGAGATACCGTGCAACTTGACGATCCACCGGGTTCGGCAATGCAACCTCGCGCGGAATCTGCGCATCGGCGGCGACGAACTGCTGCACGACACCCCAGCCCTGGTAGAAGACCTGCATAAAGCTGTGGTCGTGCGGCAGCGGGCACACGATGAGATTGCGCGCATCGTCGCGCAGAATGAGATCGTCGCGGCCACCCCTTGCCGGAACGATCCCGACGCGCAGGCCTCGCGCACCTTCCAGCTGCGCAGGGTTGATCTTCACGGTAGTACCAATCCAGCGGTCGCTGTCGGTGTAGCCGACAAAGAGGTCGGCCTTCCAGATTCCGGAGATGCTCTCGGGAAGGGCGTTGCGCGCTGCGGTTCTTCGGAACGCGGAAGCGATGCTGTCGATGTGGCGCTTTAGCTTCGCAGGCTGCCCTCGATTGCCTGCCAGAAGTCGAGACTCGTCCGTCAAACGTCCCATCGCTGTGTCGACTAGGTTCAGCGCGCCGGTTTTCTCAAGCCCGAACAGAATGGACGAGGGCTCGTTGCCGGGCACGTTGCACATACGAACCGCATGGTGCACACGCTCAAGAACAGTCGGCTCACGCCTGTTCAGCGCGTCATGCACAGCGTACTCAAAGCAGATTCCGCAGTCCCTGTCGCCAGCTCTGTAGAGGCGTGGCAATGAGCGGAGTCGAATGGCTTGGTAGCCGCCCGCGTCTGCCGCTACCTCCCTCTTTAGCCCATACAACAGGCCTTCCAGAATAGGGCGCACAACCGCGGTAACCGCAGCGACTTCGTCCGCCACCTCGTTCTGTTGGAACTGCAAGCGGAGCTGCATTGGCATCGAAGCAACTCTGGTCGTAGTCAGTTACCGAGACTCTACCCGGTCGGCTCTCGGTGACCGCGCCTGGCCCGAAGCGGCCCTCGCCGCTAACGTTCGCCTCGTTCTCTCGGACCCCACCGCCCTCCCCCGCTCAGCCGCGGGCGGGCAAGCTGCGGCCGCGCATCTGCGGCGCCGAGCAGCGCAGAACTCTTGGCCCGCGCGCGTACTCGCGCGCATCCACTTCTGACTCGCGCGGCTGTTCGAGTGGCACGAGCGAAGCGAGTGCAACGAGTTCCGCGCGTGGGCCAGGAGTTCGAGCAGCGCAGGGTAGTCGGGCCCCCAGGGCCCGACCGCCGCAGCTAAGCGGCCGCGGCTTGCCCGCCCGCGGCTGAGCGCGCGCTAACGGTGAGAAGCCGACCAGCCACCACCGTCAACGAAAGGCCAACCACCCTCACCGCCCCCACCGCAACGCCATCACATCCAGCCGCCGCGCCGCCTCCAGCAGCATCTTGCGCGACTCGGGGTGCAGGCTCGGCCAAGGGTGCCGCGGCTCGTCGCAGGCGATGATGCCGCCTTCCTTCATCAGCGCCTTGGCGGCCAGGAAGCCGCACTGCCGGTTCTCGATGTTGATGAGCGGCAGCCAGCGCGTGTAGCGCTCGATCGCTTCCTCGCGCCGGCCGGCGCGGTAGGCGTCGAGGATGGGGCGCAGGCCGTCGGGGTAGCCGCCGCCCGTCATCGAGCCGGTGGCGCCGGCGTCCAGGTCGGGCAGCAGCGTGATGGCCTCCTCGCCGTCCCACGGGCCCTCGATCGCTTCACCGCCCAGGCGGATCAGCTCGCGCAGCTTGCCGGCCGCGCCCGCCGTCTCGATCTTGAAGTAGGCGACGTGCTCGATCTCGCGCGCCATGCGCGCGAGCAGCGCCGCGCTGAGCACGGTGCCGCTGGCCGGCGCGTCCTGGATCATGATCGGGATGCCGATCGCGTCCGACAGGCGCGAGTAGAACTCGACGATCTTCTCCTCGGGCACGCGGAAGGTGGCGCCGTGGTAGGGCGGCATCACCATCACCATCGCCGCGCCAGCGTCCTGCGCGCGGCGGCTGCGCTCGGCGCACACCTTGGTGCTGGTGTGCGTGGTGGTCACGATCACCGGCACGCGGCCGGCCACGTGCTCGAGCGCGGTGCGCGTGAGCACCTCGCGCTCTTCGTCGGAGAGCAGGAACTGCTCGGAGAAATTGGCGAGGATGCACAAGCCGTCCGAGCCGGCGTCGATCATGAAGTCGAGGCAGCGCTTCTGGCTCGCCAGGTCGAGCGCGCCTTGTTCGTCGAAGGTGGTGGGCACCACGGGGAACACGCCGCGGTAGCGCGGGGAGGCTGGCTGGGGCTGGGCGGGCATGGCGTCTCCTCGGGTGTTCGTGCGGCAGCCCGGTTCGGCGCCGGGCGGGGTGCCGATTCTGCCGAGCCGCGGCTTGCCCCGGGCAGCCTGGCCGGCGGGTGACCCTGGGCGCAACGGAGCGGGCGGCTTCCGCCAGAATCGATCGCGCAGATCACGCAGATCGCGCAGATTCACGCTAGGGCGGCACGTCCGCAGGTTTCGCATCCGAAAGGAACGGCGGGTTCCGACTTGCTGATCGCCCGCGATGAACTTCCTGTGGCCTCAGTTGCTGTGGACGATGCTGGCGCTGCCGCTGCTGCCGCTGTTGTACCTGTGGCTGCTGCGCCGGCGGGGCAAGGCGGCGGTGCGGCTCAGCAGCCTGAGGGTCGCTCGCGCGGCGCAAGGCCGCACCTGGCGGCGGCACGTGCCGCCGGCACTCTTCCTGCTGGCCCTGGCCGTGCTGCTGCTGGCGCTGGCGCGGCCCATGGCAAGGGTGGCGCTGCCGTGGGCCCGGTCCACCATCATGCTGGCGATCGACGCGTCGCTCAGCATGCGCATCGCGGATGTCGAGCCCACGCGCATGCTGGCCGCCCAGGAGGCGGCGCGCACGTTCCTGCAGGAGCTGCCGAAGAACATCGACGTGGGCATCGTCACCTTCGCCGGCACGGCGCTCGTCGCGCAGCAGGCCACGCTGGACCGGCCTTCGCTCATCGGCGCCATCGACGCCATCCAGATGCAGATCGGCACGGCCATCGGCAGCGCCATCGTGCTGTGCCTGGCGGAGCTGTTCCCCGACCACGGCATCGACCTGGGCGAGATGACCTTCGGCCCGCGGCGCAACGCGCGCCGCCTGGACGAGCGGCCGAAGCCGCCGCCGAAGCCCATCGTGCCCGTGCAACCGGGCTCGTACGACGCCGCAGCGATCATCCTGCTGAGCGACGGGCGCCGCACCACCGGCGTGGACACGCTGCAGGCCGCGAAGATGGCGGCCGACCGCGGCGTGCGCATCTACGTGGTGGGGCTGGGCACGCCCGACGGCCACCTCTCCCAGGGCGAGGGCATGGCCATCTACCTGCAGCTGGACGAACCCACCTTGCGCGAGGTGGCGCGCATCACCGATGGCGAGTACCACCACGCCGCCACCGCGGAGAGCCTGCGCGGCGTGTACCAGAAGCTCGGCACGCGGCTGCAGGCGCGCAAGCGCGAGACCGAGCTGACAGCGCTGGTGGCGCTGCTCGGGGCGGTGCTGGTGGCGGTGGCGGCGGGGCTGTCGGTGCTGTGGTTCGGGCGCATTGCCTGAGCGCGCCGGCGCGGCCTGCGCGCGGTCGCGCCGTCAACCCAGCCAACGGCGCAGCAGGCCGTGTACCTCGGCGCTCGACAGCAGGTCGAGGTGGCCCGTCTCGAACACCACCGCCTGGCGGGCCGGTTCGAAGTCCAGGCGGCGATCGGGATCGGGGTGCTGGCCCAGCGCGCTCGCCACGGGCACCAGGCCATCGCCCAGCAGCTTCGACTTCAGGCTGCCGCCGGCCGGGCCCAGGCTCGCGGCAATCGCATGGCAGCGGGTCCGCTCCGGCAGGCCCACATGCGCGCAGCGCTGCGTGCCAGGGTCGCCGGCCGGTGCGCTGACGATGTTGCCCAGCCGCAGGTCGTTGATGCCCGCGCTGCGCACCTTGCCCAGGCGCGCCAGCGGCGCGGCGTAAGGGATCGCGCCGAGCAACAGGTCGACGCCATGGCCCGCGCGCTCGAGCGGCGCGCCCTGGTGCGGCGTGCCGAGGCAGACCAGGTCGTTGACGCGCGTGGGCCAGCGCAACGCCTCGCGCTGGATCAGCGCGCCGTGGTGGATGGCGCTGCGCGCCACGAGGCCGCCCATGCTGTGCCCCATCAGCACCAGGCGTTCGATCGGCACCGGCCACGCGTCGTACAGCCGCTCCATCAGGTGCGCGAGGATGCGGCCGTTGGTCGACACGCTCAGGCCGCTGTTGTAGTGGAGGTAGACGGGCGTGTAGCCCAGCTCGCGCGCCAGCGCCTCGCCGTGATCGTGGCCCGCGCGCTGCCACTGCAGGTCGTTCATGCACAGGCCGTGCAGCAGCACCAGCAGTCTGGGCGTCACTGTGTGCGCGCGCGAGCGCAAGTCGAATCGATCGAGCGGCAAGGGCCAGCCGGACTGGCGGAACGCCATCGTGATCGCCAGCGGGTTGGCGGTCACCGCCAGGTAGTCGCCGAGCACGCCGTTGAGCGCCGCGACGACGGCCTCGCGCTCCGGACGAGGCGGCAAGCGCGGGTCGGGTGCGGCCAGGGCCGGGCCGAGCAGCCCCAGCAGCGCCTCGGCGCTGCCGCCCACCAGGTGCGTGACCCCGCGCACGGTCTTGTACACGAGACCGGTCAGACCGCGCGTGCGTTCATCCTCCGGTGCCGCCTCACCGACGCTTGACAACCGCGGCGCGCCGGCGATGCGCGCATGCATCGCTTCGACGAGGCTGGCCAGGCCGGCCACCGCCTCGGTGGTCAGGCGGGCGGCTCCGCGCAGGTCGGCGGCTTGCAGCAGCGGCTGGGTCATTGGCCAGTGTGGCACGAACCACCCCGCGTGTCGCTTGCCGGAGGTGTTCGAGAGGTCGGGCGCGTTGTCGGCCCTGCCTCACCGTCAAAGAGGCGCACCGCAAGAAATGTTCGATGCGCCCCCCGGTTTGGCGTACATTCGCCGGGCTGACAGGCACAAGACCGTTTGCTCGCAGGTCGTTCTTCCCGCTCCGGTGTTCTGCCGGCGGTCGAGTCGAATCCCCTCTTGAAGATCTTCTTGGCGTCTCTTCGCTGGGCGCGCTGTTGCGCCAACTTCGAAAGGAAATCGACATGACGACTCAGACCGGCACCGTGAAGTGGTTCAACGAGGGCAAGGGCTTCGGCTTCATCGCCCCCGATGGTGGCGGCAAGGACCTCTTTGCCCACTTCAAGGAGATCCAGGGCGAAGGCCACAAGACGCTGACCGAGAACCAGCGCGTGGAGTTCGAGGTGACCCAGGGCGTGAAGGGCCCGCAGGCATCGAGGATCCGCAGCGTGGGCTGAACCCTGCAACGTCTGCGGGTGTCGGGCAGGCCCCGACATCCTGCCGTCGAAGGCGCGGCCCCGGCCGCGCCTTCGTCTTTCTGCCGAAGGGCTCCGATTGAAGAACCTCCAAGAAGCCACCGAGCGCATCTGCGAGCTGAAGGGCAGCCTGATCGCGCTCGATGCCCTCGTGCCGGCGCTCATCGAGGCCCTGCCCGCCTCGGCGCGCGCGAAGGTGGCGCAGTCCTTCGAGGCGCATGCAGAGGCGGCGCGCACGGCGATGCTGCACGCCGACATCTCCGACGTCGTGCTGGCGGCGTTCGAGCGCGACGTCGCGCGCAATCGCGCCGTGATTCAGGGCTGCGCGGAACACGACGAGGCCGCGGTGCCGCCCTGCGGTTCCCGCTGAGCAGCCGCAGCCGCCGCTTCACGGGCCGCCGGCCGTCAGCGTCATCAGCACGTCGGCATACCAGGCGCAATTGAGACCGAGCGATTCGTCCTGTGCCGCGTCGCGACTGGCCATGTCCATGCGGCTGGAGTGCACGCCGAGCAGGCACCAGCGCGGCGTGCCCGCGCTGACCGGGTTCACGCGCGCCAGCACGGGCGAGCCGCTGCTGCCACGATGCATGCGCGCATCGGTGAGGAAGAAGCCCAGCCCCTGGAAGCGCACGCCGTAGTGGGAAGCGATGCTCGCCTGCCGCACCACCGGCAGGTGATGCACCGTGTCGAAGAAGCCCAGCGGGAAGCCCGGGATGGCCAGCCGGTCGCCGACCTCGAACAGGTCGAATCCGGCCGCCAGGTGTTGCGGGCCGAAGGGGCACACCACGCAGCCGGCCGGCATCGCGCTTCGGTCGAGCTCGAGCACCGCCACATCGACCTCCCCGCCACTGTCGCGCGCCTGGTGCCACGCGGCCACGCCGTCGCGGTACAGCAGGATGGACAGCGTCGCCAACCGGGTCAGGTCGCGCGGGTCGGTGTGGAACTCGATCTCGATGCGCTCGGGTGCATGCCCGCTCGGCGCGTCGAACAACACATGCCGGCTCGTGACGAGGAAGAGCCGTTCGTCGCGCTCGAAGAAGAAGCCGCTGGCAGAGGTCAGGCCCTGGGCACCGGCGAAGGTGAGCACGCGCGTCACCCCGAGCAGCGCCTCGTCCTCCACGCGCTCGTGGTCTTCGGTACGGCCCGCCGGCCTCCCCGGTGATGCCGGCGAGTCCCGTTGCGCGGTGTGCCCGCGCTCCCAGGCGTCGCGCCGGCCCGACCACACCTGTTCGCTTTCGCCGGTCGCGCCCGGCTGGTTGATCGAGTCGAGCATCGGGTTCGACTCACGCGTCTCCCCGCGGGCGGCAGCCTTCGCGCCCTGGCGCTGCAGTTCGGCGAGCTCGACGCCGGCAGCGTCGGCGCCTGGCGGCGCAACGGCCGGCGGCGGGTCGCCGGCACGCGCGGTCCGCTCGTCGGAGGCTGCGGGATCGGATCGGCGGGAGGGCATGGACAACTCCGTTCAAGGACTTGTCCCGTCACGGGCGACGCCGCCGGTGGCGCTTCAAGCAGGTCATGCGGGGGGCCGTGCCACTCCGGGCTCGCCCCTGCGAGCGGGCATGGTACCCGAACGCTCCGGCGCCCCGCCGCGAGGACGGCATGCTCTGGCCCGGCGGTCGGGCCGCGCAACGACCTCAGGCCGCCTGCGACCCACGGTGCGCCCACCCCGTGGTGCGCATCTCGATCCACGAGAACAGCTCGTACATCGCCATCGCCATCGCGCCGATGGTGACGAGACCGGCAAACGCCAGCGACATGCGCTGCTGGCTGCCCGCCGTCTGCATCAGATACCCGATGCCCGAGTCACCGGCCGTCATCTCCGCCAGCACCGTGCCGACGAAGGCCAGCGTGATGGCCACCTTCAGGCTGCCGTAGAAGTACGGCATCGAGCGCGGCAGGCCCACCTTCACCAGCACGTCCCAGCGCCGCGCGCCCAGCACGCGCAGCACGTCCTCGAGCTCGGGCTCCAGCGTCGCCAGGCCGGTGGCGATGTTCACCGTGATCGGGAAGAACGAGATCAGGAACGCGGTGAGGATGCCGGGCCCGAGGCCGATGCCGAACCAGACGACGAGGATCGGCACCACCGCCGCCTTCGGCACCGCGTTGAAGGCCACCATCAGCGGGTAGATCGCCTGGTAGGCCATGCGCGAGCTGCCGATGAGGAAGCCGAGCAGCACGCCGACGACGATGCTGATGGCGAAGCCCACCATCGTGACCCAGAACGTCTTCCACGCCGCCTCGAGCAGCGCGCTCCTGAACTCGGCGAACTGCTGCGCGATCTGCGTCGGCGCCGGGAAGATGAACTCAGGAATCGAGAAGAGCCGCACCACCAGCTCCCACAGCAGCAGCACCGCCGCCAGCAGGATGAGCGGCGAGAAGCGCTCGAGCGTCCTGCGGCCGGCGGGGGTCATTGCGGCACCGCCACGGCCGGGGTGCCCGAGGTACCGATCGGATGCCGGTACGCACCGATGTGCCCGCGCAGCTCGTGCACGATCTCGCTGAACTGCGGCGTGTAGGTCACCTCCAGGTCGCGCGGCCGCGGCAGGTCGATGTGCCGCTTGACGACGAAGCGCCCCGGGCTGCGGCTCATGCAGTACACCGTGTCGGCGAGGAACACGCTCTCGCGCAGGTCGTGCGTGACGAGGATGACGTTGAACTTCTTGGCCGCGTGCAGGTCGCGCAGCGCGCACCACAGCTCCTCGCGCGTGAAGGCGTCGAGCGCGCCGAAAGGCTCGTCGAGCAGCAGCATCTTCGGCTCGTGCACGAGCGCGCGGCAGATGCTGGCGCGCTGCTGCATGCCGCCGGAGAGCTGCCACGGGAACTTGTCCTCGTAGCCGCCGAGGCCCACGCTCTTCAGCAGCTCGCTCGCGCGCGCCGCATACTCCTTGCGCTTGCTCTTGAAGTTCGA
>JAHCKS010000123.1 GCA_026125665.1 Rubrivivax sp. | reverse complement strand
TTCATTGAGCACCTGCTCGGCAAACGCCAGGTCGTGCTTGACCTTGGACTTCTTCGCCCAGGGCAGATTGATCAGCGTGTCGATGTAGTTGCGCACGACGGTGGCCTCGGCCGACATCGGCGACATCAGCTTGAGCTTCTTCAGCTCGTTCTCGGCCTTCTTGCGCGCCTCCTTGCTCATGCGCGCGGCCTTGATCTTCTTGTCGAGCTCCTCGAGGTCGGCCCCTTCCTCGCCGTCGCCGAGCTCCTTCTGGATTGCCTTGACCTGCTCGTTCAGGTAGTACTCGCGCTGGCTCTTCTCCATCTGCCGCTTCACGCGGCCACGGATGCGCTTCTCGACCTGCAGGATGTCGACCTCGTGCTCGAGCAGCTCGAGCAGCTTCTCCAGCCGCTTGGCCACCGAGAACAGGTCGAGCACCGACTGCTTGGCCTCGAGCTTGAGCGGCAGGTGCGCGGCGATGGTGTCGGCGAGCCGCCCCGCGTCGTCGATGCCGGCGATGCTGGTCAGGATCTCCGGCGGGATCTTCTTGTTCAGCTTGACGTACTGGTCGAAGTGCTGCGTCACGGCGCGGCGCAGTGCCTCCACCTCGGGCGACGCCTCGGCGTCGGGCGGCACCGGCGACACCTCGCCGGTGAAGTAGCCGTCGTTTTCGGTGATGCTGGTCGTCTTGGCGCGCTGCAGGCCCTCGACCAGCACCTTCACCGTGCCGTCGGGCAGCTTCAGCATCTGCAGGATGCTGGAGACGCACCCCACCTCGAACATGTCGTCGGCCTTCGGCTCGTCCTTGCCCGCGGCCTTCTGCGCAACGAGCATGATCTGGCGGCCGGACTCCATGGCCGCCTCGAGCGCCTTGATCGACTTGGGTCTTCCGACGAACAGCGGAATGACCATGTGCGGGAACACGACCACGTCGCGCAGCGGCAGCAGCGGCAGCGTGAGCGGATCGGCAGGCAGGGGGGTGTGGCCGGACATGGAAACCTCTCTTTCACCGGGCTATCTGGGGCCCGGTGGGGGAAATACAAGCGAACCTGACCGAACGGGCAGGCGCTGGGCGGACGCTCGTCCACCCGTCCTTCTCAGGCGCTCGCCTTGTGCTCGCGGTATACCAGCAAAGGCTTGGCACCATCCTCGACGATGTGTTCGTCGATCACGACCTTGGCCACCCGGTCCATCGTCGGCAGGTCGAACATGGTGTCGATGAGCGAATGCTCCAGGATCGACCGCAGGCCGCGCGCCCCGGTCTTGCGCGCCAGCGCCTTGCGCGCGATGGCCGACAGCGCCGAAGGCCGCACCTCGAGCTCGACGCCGTCCATGGCAAAGAGCTTCTGGTACTGCTTGACGAGGGCGTTCTTCGGCTCGGTCAGGATCTGGACCATCGCCTCCTCGGTCAGCTCGCCGAGCGTGGCCACCACCGGCAGGCGGCCGACCAGCTCGGGGATGAGACCGAACTTGATGAGGTCCTCCGGCTCCACCGTGCGGAACAGCTCCGAGACCTTCTTCTCGCTCTTGCTGTGCACCGTGGCGGCGAAGCCGATGCCCGACTTCTCGGTGCGGTTCTGGATGACCTTCTCCAGCCCGTCGAAGGCGCCGCCGCAGATGAACAGGATGTTGGTCGTGTCGATCTGCAGGAAGTCCTGGTTCGGGTGCTTGCGCCCGCCCTGCGGCGGCACGCTGGCCATCGTGCCTTCGACGAGCTTGAGCAGCGCCTGCTGCACGCCTTCGCCGGAGACGTCACGCGTGATGCTCGGGTTGTCGGCCTTGCGGCTGATCTTGTCGATCTCGTCGATGTAGACGATGCCGCGCTGCGCGCGCTCGACGTCGTAGTTGCAGTTCTGCAGCAGCTTCTGGATGATGTTCTCGACGTCCTCGCCGACGTAACCCGCCTCGGTGAGCGTGGTCGCGTCCGCAATGACGAAGGGCACGTTGAGCAGGCGCGCCAGCGTCTGCGCCAGCAGCGTCTTGCCGCTGCCGGTGGGGCCGATGAGCAGGATGTTGCTCTTCGTCAGCTCGACGTCGTCCTTGGCCGACGCCCCGCTGCCCTGGTGCTTCAGGCGCTTGTAGTGGTTGTAGACCGCCACCGACAGGGTGCGCTTGGCCACTTCCTGGCCGATGACATACTGGTCGAGGATGGCCTTGATCTCGCTGGGCACCGGCAGGTCGCTCTTGCCGGCCTTGGCGGCCGGCGCATCCGCGGGCACCTCGTCGCGGATGATGTCGTTGCACAGCTCGATGCACTCGTCGCAGATGAACACCGACGGGCCGGCGATGAGCTTCTTCACCTCGTGCTGGCTCTTGCCGCAGAACGAGCAGTAGAGAACCTTCTCGCTGGAAGCGCCCTTCTTCTCGGCCATGAGTGCGTTACGTGCGGTCTTGCCGTGGGGATGCGGCGCATCATAGCCCATGCCCCCGGGGAGCCCCCGGAGCCGAAGGACCGGAAAAAGGGGTGAAACCACCCCGCAGCACGAGGGAACCGCCCGCCGGCGACCGGATGCCGCGTCGGGCCCCTCGGCCGCCCTCGGGAACGGTGGAGAACGCGCGTCCGCGGCCGGCCTCGCGTCGGCGTCTCAGGCGCGCTTGTCGAGCACCTGGTCGATCAGGCCGTACTCCTTGGCCTCCGCCGGCGACATCC
Source organism: Rubrivivax sp. (assembly GCA_026125665.1). Taxonomy (GTDB): domain Bacteria; phylum Pseudomonadota; class Gammaproteobacteria; order Burkholderiales; family Burkholderiaceae_C; genus Rubrivivax. The sequence continues at coordinate 12,789 of JAHCKS010000123.1, read as the reverse complement.
AGTAGTCGCGCTCCATGTCGGCGGCGATGCGCTCCACCGACTGCCCCGTGCGCTCGGCGTAGATGCGGTTGAGCTGCTCGCGCGTCTTGATGATCTCGCGCGCCTGGATCTCGATGTCGCTCGCTTGACCCTGTGCACCGCCGCTCGGCTGGTGGATCATGACGCGCGAGTTGGGCAAGGCGATGCGCTTGCCCTTGGCGCCGGCCATCAGCAGGAAGCTGCCCATGCTCGCCGCCATGCCCATGCACAACGTCGAGACGTCGGGCTTGATCCAGTTCATCGTGTCGAAGATCGACAGCCCCGCGCTGACGCTGCCGCCCGGGCTGTTGATGTACAGGAAGATCTCCTTGTCGGGGTTCTCGCTTTCCAGGAACAGCAGCTGCGCGCACACCACGTTGGCCGTGGCGTCGGAAAGCGGCCCGACGAGGAAGACGATGCGTTCCTTCAGCAGGCGGCTGTAGATGTCGTAGGCACGTTCACCGCGCCCCGACTGCTCGATCACCATGGGGACGTAGTTCAGGCCCACGGTCTCAGGCGCGCTCATCTCGTTCGCTCTCCGGTGAAGGTCTGTCACTCGAGACGCCGCACTTCAAGCGGCGGTCATCAGCTCGTCGAACGGTAGCACCTTGTCGATGACCTTCGCGCGCGCCAGCACGAACTCGGTCACGTTGTTCTCGATGACCACCGCTTCCACGTCGGCCATGCGCTGGCGGTCGCCGAGGTACCAGTTCATCACCTCGGCCGGCTTCTCGTAGCTCTGGCTCATCTCCTCGATGTGCGCGCGCAGCTGCTCGGGCTTGGCCTGCAGGCCGTTGGCGCGCACCAGCTCGCTGACGACGAGGCCCAGCCGCACGCGCCGCTCGGCCTGCGGGCGGAAGATGTCGGCCGGGATCTCGGCCTTGTCGGCATCCTTCACGCCACGCTGCTTGAGGTCGGCGCGGGCGCCGGCGACGAGCCGCTCGACCTCGCCGTCGACCAGCGCCTTCGGCAGCTCGAGCTCGGCGAGCTTGGCGATCGCGTCCATCACCGCCGCCTTGTTGCGCGCCACGATCCGGAACTTGACCTCGCGGTCGAGGTTCCTCTTCACGTCGGCGCGCAGCCCGGCGACCGTGGCCTCCTTGATGCCGAGCGCCTTGGCAAACGCGTCGTCCACCGCGGGCATGTGCGGCACCTCGATCTTCTTCACGGTGACGAGGAAGTCGGCCTCCTTGCCGGCCACCTCCTTGCCGGCGTAGTCGGCCGGGAACTGCAGCGGGAAGGTCTTGCTCTCGCCGACCTTCATGCCGCGCACGGACTGGTCGAACTGCTCGAGCATCTGGCCTTCGCCGATGACGAACTGGAACGCCTCGGCCTTGCCGCCCTGGAACGGCTCGCCGTCGATCTTGCCTTCGAAGTCGATCGTCACGCGGTCGCCTTCGGCGGCACCCTCGGCCGCCGGACGCTGCGCGAAGGTGCGGCGCTGCTTGCGCAGGATCTCGATCGTGCGGTCGATCGCGGCATCGGTGACCTCGGTGCTGATGCGCTCGATCTCGGCCGTGGCGATGTCGCCGATCTTCACCTCGGGGTAGACCTCGAACGTGGCATCGAAGGCGAGCTGGCCCTCGGGCGCGCCATCCTTCTGCGTGATGCGCGGCATGCCGGCCACGCGCAGCTTGGCTTGCTGCGCCGCGTCGGCGAAGGCTTGTCCGACCTTGTCGTTGACGACCTCGTACTGCACGCTCCAGCCGTAGCGCTGCGCGACGACGCTCATCGGCACCTTGCCCGGGCGGAAGCCGTCGGCCTTGACGGTGCGCGACAGGCGCTTCAGCCGCGACTGCACCTCGCCGTGGATGGTCTCCGCCGGCAAGGTGAGCGTGATGCGGCGTTCGAGCTTCTCGAGGGTTTCGACCTGGACAGTCATGTTGCGATCGCGACGGTGCGTCGGGCTGGAAGTGTTCGGGTGGTGCGCGGGGCCGGACTCGAACCGGCACGCCTTTGAAGGGCGTCAGGACCTAAACCTGGTGCGTCTACCAATTTCGCCACCCGCGCGGTGGGTGGGCGCCGGGCCTGGCGGAGCCCGCCATTTTAGCCGGCACGCCACAGTGGCCCGGCCGCCGCTGCGCGCGTGGGCCGCCGCCGCGGGCGGCCGCGCGGCGGCCTCAGGCGTCCCGTCGGACGCGGAACCAGGCCGCGTACATCGCCGGCAGCGCCAGCAGCGTCAGCACGGTGGCGACGACGAGGCCGCCCATGATGGCCACCGCCATCGGCCCCCAGAACACGCTTCGCGACAGCGGCACCATCGCCAGCACTGCCGCGGCCGCCGTCAGCACGATCGGGCGGAAGCGGCGCACCGCCGCCTCGACGATGGCCTCCCACGCGGCCACGCCACGCCGGCGGTCCTGCTCGATCTGGTCGATCAGGATCACCGAGTTGCGCATGATCATGCCCACCAGCGCGATGAAGCCGAGCAGCGCGACGAAGCCGAACGGCCGGTTCAGCAGCAGCAGCGCCGCGGCAACGCCGGCGATGCCCAGCGGCGCCGTCAGCATCACCAGCACCGCGCGGCTGAAGCTCTGCAGCTGCAGCATCAGCAGCGTGAGCATGATGAAGGCCATCAGCGGCACGTTGGCGATCAGCGAGCCCTGGCCCTTGCTGCTCTCCTCCACCGCGCCGGCGATCTGGATGCGGTAGCCGGGCGGCATCTTGGCTTGGAGCTCCAACATCGCGGGCCACACCTGCGCCGTGACGGTGGCACCCTGGATGCCCTCGACGACGTCGCCCTGCACCGTGACGGCGAAGTCGCGTCCTTCGCGCCACAGCACGCCCGGCTCCCACGTGAAGTCGACCTTGGCCACCTGCAGCAGCGGCACGGCACGGCCGCTGGCGGTGGGCAGGTAGGCGCTGCCGAGGTCGGTGATGGCGTTGCGCTCCTCCAGCGGCTGGCGCAGCACGATGTCCACCAGCTTGTCGCCCTCGCGGTACTGGCCGACCGTGCTGCCCGAGAGGATCGTGCGCGAGGCCTGCGCGATGCCCTGGCTGGTGACGCCGAGCGCCCGCGCCTTGTCCTGGTCGACCTGCAGGCGCAGCACCTTCACCGGCTCGTTCCAGTTGTCGTTGACGCCGCGCATGTTCGGGTTCGCGCGCAGGATCTCCTTGGCCTGGTCGGCCCACGCGCGCACCGTCTGCACGTCGGTGCCGACGACGCGGAACTGCACCGGATAGGGCACCGGCGGCCCGTTGGGCAGCAGCTTGACGCGCCCGCGCACTTCGGGGAACTCGCTGGCCAGGATCTCGGGCAGCCGCACGCGCAGCGACTCGCGCGTCGCCAGGTCCTTCGGCAGCACGATCGTCTGGCTGACGTTGGCCTGCGGGAAGATCTGGTCCAGCGGCAGGTAGAAGCGCGGCACGCCGGCGCCGATCCACACGCTCACCGTCTCGACGCCCGGCTCGCGCATCATGCGCTGCTCGAAGCGGCGCGCCACCTCGTCGCTCTGCTGGATCGTCGAACCCTCGGGCAGCCACAGATCCACCAGGATCTCCGGCCGGCTCGAGTCGGGGAAGAACTGCTGCTGCACACGACCCATGCCGACGATGCCGAGCGCGAACGTCAGCACCGTCAGGCCGATCGTGATCCAGCGGTGCTGCACGCACCAGTTCACCGCGGCGCGGAAGCGGCTGTAGAACGGCGTGTCGAAGAGCTCGTGCGGCCGCTCGCCGTGCGCGCTGTCGACGCGGCTGCGGGTGTGCAGCAGCAGCGCGCCGAGGTACGGCACGAAGTACACCGACACGACCCACGAGATGACCAGCGCCGCCGACGTGACGGCGAAGATCGCGAAGGTGTACTCACCGGTGACGCTCCTGGCCAGGCCGATGGGCAGGAAGCCGGCGGCGGTGATCAGCGTGCCCGTCAGCATCGGCATCGAGGTCACCTCGTAGGCGAAGCTCGCGGCACGCAGCTTGTCGTAGCCCTCCTCGAGCTTGCGCACCATCATCTCCACGGCGATGATGGCGTCGTCCACCAGCAGGCCGAGCGCGATGATGAGGCTGCCGAGCGAGATCTTGTGCAGCCCCACGCCCCAGTAGAACATCGTCACGAAGGTGATCGCCAGCACGAGCGGAATCGTGATCGCCACGACGAGGCCCGGCCAGATGTCGATGCGCAGCGGCTTTGTGTGCAGGCCCAGGCTGATGAAGCTGACGGCGAGCACGACGACGATGGCCTCGACCAGCACCTTGACGAACTCGTTCACCGAACGGCTCACCGCCTGCGGCTGGTCCTGCACCTGCGCGAGCTCCAGCCCGGCGGGCAGCTCGGCCTGCAGGTCGCCGGCGGCGGCCCGCAGCGCGTGGCCGAGCGCGATGATGTCGCCGCCCTTGGCCATCGAAACGCCGAGCGCGACGACGTCGCGCCCCTGGTGGCGCACCTTCACGCTCGGCGGATCGACGTAGTCGCGCCGCACCTCGGCGATGTCGGAAAGACGCAGCGTGCTCGCCTGCCCCGTCGCCGGGTTGACGGCCCGGATCGGCAGCCGCCTGAGCTCCTCCACCGAGCTGAACTGGCCGCCGATGCGCACCTGCAGGTTCTCGCTGCCGGCATTCAGCACGCCGGCGCCTTCCACCGCGTTCTGCGCGCCGATCTGCGCGATGACGTGGTTCATGTCCAGGCCCAGCTGCGCGAGGCGCTTCTGCGAGATCTCGACGAAGATCTTCTCGGCCTGCGCGCCGAAGATCTCGACCTTGGCCACGTCGGGCACGCGCAGCAGGCGCTGGCGCACGCGCTCGGCGTGCACGCGCAGCTCCTCGCGGCTGAAGCCGTCGGTGGAGAGCGCGAAGATGGAGCCGTAGACGTCGCCGAAGTCGTCGTTGAACACGGGGCCGATGACCCCCTGCGGCAGCGAGGCGCGCATGTCGCCGATGCGCTTGCGTGCCTGGTACCAGCTGTTGGCCACCTCCTTCGGCGGCGAGGAGTCCTTCAGCTGCAGGATCGTCAGGCTCTCGCCCGGCTTCGTGTAGCTGCGGATGATGTCGGCGTGCGGCACCTCCTGCAGCGTCTTCTCGATGCGGTCGGTGACCTGCTCGGCCACCTGCTGCGCGGAGGCGCCCGGCCAGAACGCCTGCACGACCATGGCGCGGAAGGTGAAGGGCGGATCCTCGTCCTGACCGAGCTGGAAGTACGCGGCGAAGCCGAGAACGAGCAGCACCACCATCAGGTAGCGCGTCAGCGCCGGATGCTCGAGGGCCCAGCGCGAGATGTTGAAGCGGGAGCTGCCCGGTCCGCTGCCGTTCGTGGCGGCACCGGCCGGCGCGGCCGCGGCGGTGGTGGTGTTCATGCCGGCGGCCTAGCGGGGGCCTGCGCCGGCGGCGGCGGCCGTCGGCTTCAGCGACGGGCCGCTGCCGGCCATCGGCGGCAGCGCGGCCGGCGCGCCCGGCGCGACGTAGTGCTTGACCTTCTGGCCTGGCGAGAGCACGTGCACGCCGGCCGTCACGACCATGTGCCCGGGCTCCAGCCCGGAAGCGACGACGACCTCGTTGCCGTCGGCACCGGCCACCTGCACGGGCTGCACCTTCACCGTCATCGTGCCCGGATCCACCAGCCACACCGCGGTGCGGCCCTGCTGCTGCATCACCGCGTTCAACGGCAGCCGCACGATGCCCTCGCGCGGGGGCATGGCGATGGCCACGGTCAACGTCTGGCCCAGCTGCACGGCAGCCGTCCCCAGGTCGGCCTTGACGAGGAAGGTGCGCGTCACCGGGTCGGCGGCTGCAGCCACCTCGCGCACCGTGGCCGGCAGCCGGGCCTCGCTGCCCCAGGCGCGCACCTGCAGCGCGCCCTTGCGGCCGACGAGGGCCCGCACGGCGGCCACCCCGTCCTCGGGCACCGAGAACACGGCGTCGCGCGGGCCGTCGTGCGCCAGGCGCACGACCGGCGTGCCCGCGGCGAGCACGGCGCCCGGCTCAGCGTCGATGCCGGTCACGACGCCGGCCGCGGGAGCGGTGAGCGCGGCATAGGCGGCCTGATTGCGCTGCACCTCGGCCTGGGCACGGGCCTGGTCGGCCTGTGCCTTCGTCGCCTTCAGCGATGTCTCGCGCCGCTCCAGCTCCCATGCGCTGATGAAGCCCTGGGCCCGCAGCTCCTGGAAGCGCTTGAACTCGGCCGCCGCCAGCTCGTACTGCGTGGTCGCGGCCTGCGCCGCCGCGGCAGCGGCCTCCTGCCCCAGGCGCAGGTCTCCGGCATCAAGCTGTGCCAACCCCTGGCCGGCGCGCACACGCTGCCCGAGCTCGGCACTGCGGCTCACCATCTTGCCGCCGACCCGGAAGCCGAGGCGCGACTCGGTCCGCGCCCGCACCTCGGCGGCAAACTCGTGCACGCCCCCGGCCGTGCCGTTGGCCACGGTCAGCGTGCGCACAGCCCGCACCGGCTCGGGAGCCGGCGCCTGCTTGGCGCAGCCCGCGACAAGGCCGGCAGCGACCAGCAGCGCGCCCGTGATGGCGGCTCGGCGCCCCCGCGCGACGGCGCGGCCGTCGGTGCGGCGCGGGCGAGCACCGAGCTCGGCGCCGGCGGGCACGGGTGCGGCGACCGCGTGCAGCGACGGGCCGGGGAATGGACGTGGACTCATGGCAGAGGGTGTCCCAGGGTGTGGCCGGTGTTGTCGGACCGGCATCGCCCCCTTCGGCTGGCGCGGGGCTGTTCCTTCGGCCGGGGTCAGGCTGGTTAATGACTGACCGGTCAGTAATGTATTGACGATGCCCGGGACCTGTCAACGGCTGCCCACGCCGGCAACCCGGACCGGCGTGCCCCGAGGGGTCGAGACCCGCAAGGGCCGGGCCGTTCACAATCGCTCGGGTGGGCGTAGGCCATTACGAGAACTTCCCGGTCGCGTCGGTGCTGTGCCCGCCCCGGCTCAGGCCGCCCATCGAGGCCATCTACCGCTTCGCGCGCACCGCCGACGACATCGCCGACGAAGGCGACGCCGAACCCGCGTTTCGCCTGGCCGAGTTGCACCGCTTCCGTGCCGCGCTCGAGCGTGCCTGCGCGCGCGGAACGGCAGGCGCTTCGGACGACATGGGCACCTCGGTCGCCACCGCCGCGTCGGGCGCCTGGCCCGAAGTCTTCGGGCCGCTCGCGCGGCAGGTGCAGGCTTTCGCATTGCCCGCGCCGCTGCTGCACGCGCTGCTCGACGCCTTCGAACAGGACGTGCTCAACCCGCCGTACCCCGACCGCGCGGCGCTGCTCGACTACTGCCGCCGCTCGGCCAACCCGGTCGGCCGGCTGCTGCTGCACCTGTACGGCGTCGCCGACGAGGCGTCGCTCGCGCAGTCCGACGCCATCTGCACGGCGCTGCAGCTCGTGAACTTCTGGCAGGACCTCGGCGTCGATGCGCCGCGCGGCCGGCACTACGTGCCCGCCGCCGACCGCGAACGTCATGGCGTGACGCTCGAAGACCTGCGCGAGAGGCGCGACACGCCGCGCACACGCGCCCTGGTGCGCGAACTGTGCGGCTGGGCCGAGCAGCTGATGCGCGCCGGCGCGCCGCTGGCGCGGCGGCTGCCCGGGCGTGCCGGCTGGGAGCTGCGGCTCGTCGTGCACGGCGGCCTGCGCATCCTGGAGAAGATCGGCCGCGCACAGCACGCCAGCGTGGCCGTGCGACCGCGCCTCACCGCCACCGATCTGCCGGTGCTGCTGTGGCGTGCGCTGGCGATGCCGCCGCGGCCGGCGGCCGCCGCCTCGGGCGCGTCGTCATGACGCCCGAACAGTACGTGCAGGAGAAGGCAGCCGGCAGCGGTTCGTCCTTCTACTACGCGTTCCTCTTCCTGCCCGCGCAGCGGCGCGCCGCCATCACCGCGTTCTACGCCTTCTGTCGCGAGGTGGACGATGTCGTCGACGAGGTCGGCGACCCCGGCGTGGCGGCGGCGAAGCTGCATTGGTGGCGCGGCGAGGTCGCGGCCACCTTCGACGGCGCGCCCACCCATCCGGCGACCCGCGCCCTGCTGCCGCACCTGCGCACCTTCGGCATGACGCCGCAGCACCTGCTCGCGGTGATCGACGGCTGCCGGATCGACCTCGAGCAGACGCGCTTCCTCGACTTCGCGGGCCTCGCGCACTACTGCCACCTGGTCGCCGGCGTCGTCGGCGAGGTGGCCTGCAACATCTTCGGCCGCACCGAGGAAGCCACCGTGCGCTACGCGCACCGGCTGGGGCTGGCGATGCAGCTCACCAACATCATCCGCGACGTCGGCGAGGATGCGCGCCGCGGCCGCATCTACCTGCCCCTGGACGAGCTGCAGCGATTCGACGTCAAGGTGCCCGAGATCCTGCAGCGCCACGCACCGTGGGGCTACAGCGAGCGCTTCACGGCGCTGATGCGGTTCCAGGCACAGCGCGCGCACGACAGCTTCGATGCCGCGCTGGCCGAACTGCCCGACGCAGACCGCGAGCGGCAGAAGCCGGGCCTGATGATGGCCAACATCTACCGCACGCTGCTGCGCGAGATCGAGCGCGGCGGCTTTCGCGTGCTGCACCAGCGCACGTCGCTGACTCCGTTGCGCAAGCTGTGGATCGCGGCGCGCACGCACCTGCGCGCGCGATGAGATCCCCGGCAACGTCCGCCGCCGTGCCGGCGAAGAGGCGGACACGCGACCGGGCGCGCGATGGCTGAGGCGGGCCCGGGCAGCAAGACACCGTCCCGGCGCCTGGCCGTCATCGGCGGCGGCTGGGCCGGCCTGGCCGCCGCGGTGCGCGCCGTGCAGGCCGGGCACCACGTGACGCTGTTCGAGATGGCACAACAGCTCGGCGGCCGCGCGCGCTCGGTGCCGCTGCCCGGCCTGCCGCCCGAGCAGGCGCTGGACAACGGCCAGCACATCCTCATCGGCGCCTACCGTCGCACGCTGCACCTGATGCACACCGTCGGCGCGCCGGCCGAGCATCACCTGCTGCGCCGGCCGCTCGAGCTGCGCTTCGCCGACGGCCGCGGCCTGGCCCTGCCGGGCGGGCCGGCGTGGGTGGCCTTCGTGCGGGGCGTCGCCGGCTGTGTCGGCTGGACCTGGGCCGACCGGGCCGCGCTCATCCGCACCGCCGCGCGCTGGGCGCTCGATCGCTTCCGCTGCGACCCCACGCTGACCGTGGCCGCGCTGTGCCGCGACCTGCCGCCGGCCGTGCGGCAGCTGCTCGTCGAACCGTTGTGCGTGGCCGCGCTGAACACGCCGGCCCGCGACGCCAGCGCCCAGGTGCTGCTTCGCGTGCTGCGCGACGCGCTCTTCGGCGGCCGCGGCAGCGCCGACCTGCTGCTGCCGCGGCGCTCGCTGGACGAGCTGTTGCCGCAGCCGGCGGCCCACTGGCTGGCCGCGCGCGGCGCCCGGTTGCGGCTGGGCGAGCGGGTCCGCGAGATCGCGCCGGCGGCCACCCCGCCACGAGCCGCCGGCGGTGCGGCGCGCTGGCGCGTGGGCGATGAGGCTTTCGACGCCGTCGTGCTGGCCGCCGCGCCGCAGGAGGCGGCGCGCCTGGCCGAAGCACACGCGCCGGCCTGGGCTGCCACCACGCGCGCGCTGCAGCACGAACCGATCGCCACCGTGTATCTCGAATGCCACGGCGCACACCTGCCCGCACCGATGACGGCGCTCGCCGAAAGCCCCGCCGCACTGGCACAGTTCGCCTTCGACCACGGTGCTCTGGGCGGCCCGGCCGGCCGCTTCGCCTTCGTGGTCAGCGGCGCCGGACCGTGGGTCGAGCGCGGGACGGGCGCCATCGCCTCGGCCGTGCTCGACCAGGCTCGCGCGGCGATGCCGCCCGGCACCTGGCCCACCTCGCCGCGGCTGCTGAAGGTGCTGGTCGAGCGGCGTGCCACCTTCCGCTGCACACCGGCGATGCGGCGCCCGCCGGCGGCCGTCGCCCCTGGCCTCCTGGCCGCCGGCGACTACGTGGACGGTCCCTATCCGGCGACGCTGGAAGGAGCGGTTCGCGCCGGAGAGGCAGCCGTCCGGGCCCTGGGGTGACGCTTCACCGCCTCCGGGGATCGGGACCCGAAGTTTCCGGGATGCAACCGGCCTTTCCGCGATGCAGAATGGTCGCCCGTCCCGGGGACCCGGGACCCGCAGCCGAAGAGTCAGGCCACCGATGAGCCGCAAGGACCCGAACACGCCGACGATCCAGGTGCTCGAGCGCGCCTTCTCCCTGCTGGACATGCTGGCTTCGCAGGCCGACCCGGTCTCGCTGAAGGAGATCAGCGAGCGCACGGGCCTGCACCCTTCCACGGCGCATCGCATCCTCAACGACCTGGCCGTCGGCCGCTACGTCGACCGGCCGCAGGCCGGCAGCTACCGCCTGGGCATGCGGCTGCTGGAGCTCGGCAACCTCGTCAAGGCGCGGCTGGACGTGCGCGACGCCGCGATCGGCCCGATGCGCGAGCTGCACAAGCTGACGCACCAGCCGGTGAACCTCTCGGTGCGGCAGGGCGACGAGATCGTCTACATCGAGCGGGCCTACAGCGAACGCTCGGGCATGCAGGTCGTGCGCACGGTGGGCGGGCGGGCGCCGCTGCACCTCACCTCGGTGGGCAAGCTCTTCCTCGCCGCCGACGATCCGACGCGCGTGCGCGCCTACGCCGTGCGCACCGGCCTCACCGGCCACACGCGCAACAGCATCACCGACCTGGCGCGGCTGGAGCGCGAGCTGGCGATGGTGCGCAGTACCGGCAGCGCGCGCGACGACGAGGAGCTCGAGCTCGGCGTGCGCTGCATGGCCAGCGGCGTCTACGACGACCAGGGCCGGCTGGTGGCCGGGCTGTCGATCTCGGCGCCGGCCGACCGGCTCGAGGAGTCCTGGCTCGAGCGCGTGAAGGCGACCGCGGTGCAGATCTCGACGTCGCTCGGCTACCGCGGCTGAGCGCTGGCGCCCTCGGGGCGCCCTTCATCGCGCCCGGCCGCGCCGCTGTCACCGTCGTCGCCTTCGTCGCCTTCGTCGGAGGCGTCGCCGGCCTCGCCGTCGTCCGCCAGGGTACGCGCGGTCGCGGTCGCCGGCGCCGCGTTCGCGCGCGCCAGCCCGGTGCTCGCGAACAGCCACCGGCGCAGCCGCTCCGCATCGCCGATGCGCGAGTAGCGCCCGGCCGAGTCGAGCAGCACCATGATCAGCTGCCGGCCGGCCATCTGCGCCTGCAGCACGAGGCAGCGGCCGGCGGCGGCGATGTAGCCGGTCTTCTGCACCGCGATGTCCCACTCGGGGTTGTGCACGAGGCCGTTGGTGTTGCGGAACTGCACCTGCCGGCGGCCGGTCTCGACGACCGTGTCGCTGGCCGTGGAGTACTCGCGGATCAGCGGGTGCTCCGAGGCGGCACGCACGAGGCGCGCGAGATCACGCGCGCTGGAGCGGTTGTCGCTGGACAGGCCGGTGGGCTCGACGAAACGCGTGTCGCTCATGCCGAGCAACGCGGCCCGCGCGTTCATCGCCTCGATGAAGGCCTCCAGGCCCCCGGGGTAGGTGCGGCCCAGCACCTGCGCGGCCCGGTTCTCGGAAGCCATCAGCGCCAGGTGCAGCATCTCGCCGCGCGTGAGCGTCGTGCCGGGGGCCAGCCGGCGCCGGCTGTTCGAGCGCGCCGTCGCCCGCACGTCCTCGGGTGTCACGGCCAGCTCCTCGTCGAGCGCCAGGCCGGCCTCGACGACGAGCAGCGCCGTCATCAGCTTGGTGATCGAGGCGATCGGCAGCACGGCCTGCGGGTTCTTGCTGAACAGCACCTCGTCGGTCTCGCGGTCGACGACGAGGGCGACGGCCGAGCGCAGGTCGAGCTCGTCTTCGGTGGTGTGCAGTCCGGCCTGCCGCCCGACGGAGGGCGGGGCCGGGGCGGCGCGGCGTGCCGGCACCTTGCGCGCACGACGAACGGGCGCCTGCGCCGTCTTGCGGGGCGGCTGGCTGCGGGCCGTCCGCGTGGCCACGGGCTGCATCAGGCGCGCGTCCATCACCACGACATCGCGCAGGACCGCCGAAGCCTCGGCGTGGGCCCTCGGCAGGACGACAGCGGCCACTGCGAGGAGGGGCAAGAAGACGACGAGGGCCGGCAGCCGGACCGCCGCGACGCGCCCTCGCCAAGCAACCCGATCGACGTCTGACACCCGCAACACGGCCACCCCGACTTCTGCCGGGGCCCGAGTGTAGGGCGGCCAGCGAAAACCTCAAGTAGGATCAAACACTTACGTGTCCAATCTCAAGTGAAATCTGCGACGGGTGTTGCCGCTGGACGTCAGCCTTGCGCCGCCACGCGCTCGACCTTGCTGTGCAGCTTGTTCAGCGCCGACAGATAGGCCTTCGCGGAGGCGACGACGATGTCCGGATCGGACCCCACGCCGTTGACCACGCGCCCGCCATGCTGCAGGCGCACGGTCACCTCGCCCTGCGATTCTGTGCTGCCGCTGGTGATGGCATTGACCGAATAGAGCAGCAGTTCGGCCCCACTCTTCACCTGCGACTCGATGGCCTTCAGGCTCGCGTCCACCGGGCCGTTGCCGTGCGCCTCGGTGTGGAACTCGTGCGTGCCGATGGCGAAGGCCACCTTGGCGAACGGCCGCTCGCCCGTCTCGCTGCGCTGCGCCAGGCTTAGAAGACGGTAGTGCTCCTGGTCGGGCGTGACGCTCTCGTCGCTGACGAGGGCCAGGATGTCCTCGTCGAAGATCTCGCTCTTGCGGTCGGCCAGGTCCTTGAAGCGCGCGAAGGCCGCGTTGACCTCGGCCTCGCTCTCCATCTCGATGCCGAGCTCCTGCAGCCGCTGCTTGAAGGCGTTGCGGCCGGAGAGCTTGCCGAGCACGATCCTGTTCGTGCTCCAGCCC
>JAHCKS010000122.1 GCA_026125665.1 Rubrivivax sp. | reverse complement strand
ACGATCGAGATCGTCGCCGACAGGCTCTGCGTCGAGCTCAAGAGCCTGAAGATGTACTTCTGGAGCTTCCGCAACGAGGGCGCCTTCCACGAGAAGGTGACCAACCAGATCTGCGACGATCTGGTGAAGGCCATCGCACCGCGCTTCCTGCGCATCCACGCCGACTGGTACGTGCGCGGCGGCATCCGCACCTTCGTCACCGCCGAGCACCGCAAGAAGGGCTGGAAGCCGGCGCCGCCGGTGGAGCTGGCCAGGTCGTGAGCGAAGCCGGTGTGCGCAAGACGCGCGATAAGGCCGCGCGCGAGAAGGCCCCGGCCGTCGTGCGCCCGCCCTGGCAGAAGTTCGCGGTGGCCGTGCGCAACAGCACGATCGATGGCCACGGCGCCTTCGCCGCCGAGCCGATCCCCGCGCGGCTGAAGATCGGCGAGATCCGCGGCGAGAGCATCAGCGTGCAGGAAGCGCGCATCCGCGCCACGCGCAGCGAGCGCATCATGATCGTCGAGCTGTCGGCGCGAAAGGCGATCGACTTCAGCAAGAGCACCGACCCGATGCGCTTCACCAACCACAGCTGCCGTCCGAACGCCCGGCTCGTCATCCGCCACGGGCGCGTCGAGTTCTACGCGCGGCGCGGCATCGCGCCCGGCGAGGAGATCACCGTGGACTACGGCGACACGCACCACGACGGCAAGCTCGCCTGCCGCTGCGGCGCGCCGGGGTGCCGCGGGGCGCTGTAGGCCCCGCCTGTTCGCCGGCCACCGGACCGCGCCAAGTGGATGCCCAGGCCTGGCAAGAGCTGCTCGACCACCTCGCCTGCGGGGTCGTGCTGTTCGACGCCGAAGACCGACTGGTGCTGTGCAACGCCGACTTCCGGCGCCTGTACCCGGCGCTGGCCGGCGAGCTGGAGCCCGGGATCCGCTTCGAGGACATCGTGCGCCGCGCCGTCGCCCGCGGCCTGGTCCCCGAGGCTGCCGGCCGCGAGGAGCCGTGGATCGCCGAACGCCTGCGCGAGCACGCCGAGCCGGCAGGCGCCATCGTTCGGCGCATGCCCGACGGCCGCTGGCGACGCATCGTCGAGATGCGCCTGGCCGACGGCAGCCTGCTCGCGTTCAGCTTCGACATCACCGATCAGGTCGTCAAGGCCGAGCAGGCGGAGCGTGCGCTGGCGCAGGCGCGGCTGGCGAGCGAGCGCCTGGACGATGCGATCGCGGCGCTGCCGGCCGGCTTCGAGCTGTGGGACGCCGACGAGCGACTGGTGACCTGCAACGCCGAGCTGGCGCATCTCTATCCGGCGATCGCCGATCTGCTGCAACCCGGCGCCAGCTGGGAGGCACTGGTGCGGGCGAACCACGCGCGCGGCGGGCTGCCGGTGCCGGCCGCCGAGCTCGACGCCTACATCGCGCGGCGACGCGCCGAACGCCGCGCCGCGCAGCAGCCGACCACGCAGACCACCGCCGACGGGCGCTGGATCCGCACCATCGAGCGCCCGACTCGCGACGGTGGTCTGGTCGCGGTGCGCGTGGACATCACCGAGCAGCGCGCGCAGCGCGCCGCCGCCGAGGCCGCCACGGCGCGCCTGCACGAGGCGATCGAAGCCCTGCCCGACGGCTTTGCGCTGTACGACGCCGATGATCGCCTCGTGGTGTGCAACGCACGCTATCGCGAGATCTACGCCGCCTCGGCGGCGGCGATGACGACCGGCATGCGCTTCGAGGACATGCTGCGCTACGGGCTGGCGCAGGGCCAGTACCCCCAGGCCGCAGGGCGGGAGGCCGAGTGGCTGGCCGAGCGACTGCACCTCCACCGCAACCCCGGCTCGCCGCACTTGCAGCAACTGCCGGGCAACCGCTGGCTGCGCATCGACGAACGGCGCACGCGCGACGGCGGCATCGCCGGCGTGCGCACCGAGGTCACCGAGCTCGTGCGGCGCGAGCAGCAGCTCGTGGAGCTGAACGCACAACTCGACGCAGCGCGGGCGCGGCTGGAAGAGGTGTCGGAAACCGACGCCCTGACCGGCATCGCGAATCGCCGCCACTTCGACCGCCGGCTGACCGAGGAGTGGTCACGCCTGGCCCGCCACGGAACGCCGTTCGCGCTGCTGCTGGCCGACGTCGATCACTTCAAGCGCTACAACGACCGCCACGGCCACCTGAGCGGTGACCGCTGCCTGCGTCGGGTCGCTCAGGCGCTGCTGGCCTGTGCCCGTCGGCCCACGGACCTGGTCGCGCGCTACGGGGGCGAGGAGTTCGTCGTCCTGCTGCCGCACACGACGCCCGATGCAGCGGCGACACAGGCACTGCGTCTCCTGGGCGTGGTCGACGACCTTCGGCTGCCGCATGGCGATTCGCCGGTGGCGCCGTTCGTCACGCTGAGCATCGGCGGCGCATGCGCTCGGCCCGGGCATCCCGAAGGGCCCGAAGCGCTGCTGCAGGCGGCCGACCGCGCGCTCTACCGGGCGAAGGCCGCCGGACGGCACCGCGTCGAGTTCGATGGGAGTGAAACCGCGGGTGGTGGCGGGATCGGGCCGGCGGGGCGCCCTGGCCTTGCAGGCCGCGCCGGGCGCAAGCGCCCGGCCGCTCGCCAGGCACGAACAGTCCACTGGACTGTTCGTGTCCGGGCTCGCCCGTGAACGTCCTCTACTGGCGGCCCAGCTTCGCTGGTGCATCGAGGGGACCAGCGAAGCTGGGCCGCCCAAGGAGGGACATTCGCGGAGCCGACCGCCCGGCGGCCTTGGCGCACCACGACCTGCATGGTCCCTGTCAAGGGCCCGAACCTGAACCCGCATCGCGCGAGGCCTGCGACGCGAGTGCCTCCTGCGCCAGTGCCCACTCGATGTGCTCGCGTACGAGCGGCAGTGCATCCTCACGCGCGGCCGACAGCGCGTGTGCGATGCGTCCATCGCCACCGGCGCGCAGCGCGTTGCCCAGCGCCACGGCGAGGTTGCGCCGCCAGCGCACGTAGCCGATGCGGCGGATCGCGCTGCCCTCGGTACGGCGAAGGAACTCCGGCTCGTCCCATTGCCACAAAGCCAGCAGCTTGGCGGCGCCCAGGCCGTGGCGCTCGTCGAAGTCGGGCAGCGGCGAGCGCTGCGCGTACTTGTTCCAGGGGCAGGCGAGCTGGCAGTCGTCGCAGCCGAAGACGCGGTTGCCGATCGCCGTGCGCCATTCGAGCGGGATCGGTCCATGCAGTTCGATCGTCAGGTAGCTGATGCAGCGGCGCGCGTCCAGGCGCCCCGGCGCGACGATGGCGCCGGTGGGGCAGGCGTCGAGGCATGCGGTGCAGGTGCCGCAATGGCCGCCCGCGGACCACGCGGCCGGCTCCGCGCCCGGCCGGTCCGGCGGCAGTGCGAGGTCGACGAACAGCTCGCCCAGGAAGAACATCGAACCGGCCTCGCGCGACAGCGCCAGCGTGTGCTTGCCCCGCCAGCCGAGGCCGGCGCGCGTGGCCAGCTCCACCTCGAGCACCGGCGCCGAATCGGTGAAGACCCGGTGGCCGAACGGCCCCACCTCGGCGGCCACGCGGTCGGCCAGCTGCTGCAGCCGCTGCCGCAACACCTTGTGGTAGTCGCGGCCGCGCGCGTAGACGGACACCACGGCTTCGCCGTCGGCCAGGCCCGCCAGGCGCGAGCGCTCGCGGGCCATCCAGTCCGGCGGCGCATCGCGCGGCAGGTAGTCCATGCGCACCGTGACGACGCTGGCGGTGGCCGGCACCAGCTCGGCCGGCCGCGCGCGCTTCATGCCGTGGCGCGCCATGTAGTGCATCTCGCCGTGGAAGCCGGCGGCCAGCCACGCGCGCAGGCCGGGCTCGGCGCCCGCGAGGTCGATGCCGGCGATGCCGATCTGCGAGAATCCGCACTCGTGCGCCCAAGCCCGCAACCGCTCTCGCAGGCCGACGACATCGATGCCGGCCGCGCGAGCGCCTCCGTGATCGGCGAAGGGGGCACGGTGCATCGGCCGATGATCGCAGGAAGCGGCGCCCCCGGCGCCGTAGGCGCCCCGCCCGCATCGAGCCCTCCTTCCCGCGCGCAGCCCGGCGGCGCGGGCAAAGGTGGCGCCACCACGGCCCCCGCCTTCGTGGCGCAGCAACACTGGCACTGGCGCGACGAGCGCGCGTGCGCCGCGTGCGCCGCGGTGCTGGCCCGGCGCATCACCGCCGAGCCCGCGCTCGGCGACGCGCTCGTCGAGCTGCACGGCCCGCTCGGCGCGGGCAAGACGACCTTCGTGCGCCACCTGCTGCGTGCGCTGGGTGTCGCCGGGCGCATCAAGAGCCCCACGTACACGGTGGTCGAGCCCTACCGCGCCGCGACGGCCGCGCTGGACATCTCGCACTTCGACTTCTACCGCTTCGCCGATGCGCGCGAGCTGCCCGACGCCGGGCTGCGCGAGGTGCTCGCGGCGCCCGGCCTGAAGCTCGTCGAGTGGCCTGCGCGCGCCGCGGCCTGGCTGCCACCGGCCGACCTGCGGCTGGAGATCGAACCCGATGCAGACGCTGCAAGGCCGGACGCGCGGGACGTGCTTGTCACGGCCCTGACGCCGCGCGGCGCCGCGCTGCTGGAGCACGCGGCGTGACGCGGCCGGTGCCCCCGCCCGACCCGCCGCCGCTGCGCCGCCGCTCGCTCTTGGCGGCGACCGGCGGCGTGATGAGCGCGCTCGGCCCGGTGGTGCTGAGCTTCACCGCCGCCGGCCGGGCCGACGCTGCGGTGCCGGGCACGCCGCCGCCGGCGGTGATCGTGGCCGTGCGCGTGTGGCCGGCACGCGACTACACGCGCGTGACGATCGAGTCGGACCGACCGCTCGATGCGCGCCACAACCTGATCGAGGCGCCGCACCGCCTGACGGTGGACATCGACGGCCTCGAGCTCGACGCCGCGCTGCGCGAGATCGTCGGCCAGGTGCAGCCCGACGACCCCTACATCCAGGGCGTGCGCGCGGGCCAGTTCCAGCCGCGCGTCGTGCGCATCGTCTTCGACCTGAAGCAGCCGGTGCGGCCCGAGCAGTTCACGCTGGCACCGGTGCAGCCCTACAAGCACCGGTTGATCCTCGACCTGTACCCGACCGAGGAGATCGACCCGCTGCTGACGCTGGTGCGCGAGCGCGAGCAGGCGAACGAGCGCGCGGCGCGTGCGCTGCAGGACGCGCTCTCGGACTTCATCGCGCGCATCGAGCGGCGCAACGGCGCCGGGGCCGCGCCGCTGCCGCCCGTGGCCCAGCGCGCCCCCGCGCCCGCGGTGGTGCCGATGACGCCGGCGCCACCCACGCCACCGGCACCGCCCACCGAAGCCGAACGCGAGACGGTGCAGCGGCTCGTCATCGTCGCCATCGACCCCGGCCACGGCGGCGAGGACCCGGGCGCCATCGGCCCCACCGGCCTGCGCGAGAAGGACGTCGTGCTGGCCATCGCGCTCGAGCTGCGCGAACGGCTGAACGCCGTGGCCGGCATGCGCGCGATGCTGACGCGCGAAGGCGACCACTTCGTGCCGCTGCACGAGCGCGTGCGCAAGGCGCGGCGCGTGCAGGCCGACCTCTTCGTCAGCCTGCACGCCGACGCCTTCATGCGCCGCGAGGCGCGCGGCGCCAGCGTCTTCGCGCTGTCCACCGGCGGCGCCACCAGCGCCGCGGCGCGCTGGATGGCCGAGCGCGAGAACGCCGCCGACCGCGTGGGCGGCGTGAACATGCGGCGCGTGCGCGACCCCCAGATCGTGCGCGCCATGCTCGACATGAGCACGACGGCGCAGATCAAGGACAGCCTCGTGCTCGGCCGCGAGGTGCTGGGGCGGCTGGACCGCATCGGCGAGCTGCACAAGGCCGAGGTCGAGCAGGCCGGCTTCGCGGTGCTGAAGGCGCCCGACATCCCGAGCATCCTCGTCGAGACGGCGTTCATCTCCAACCCGCAGGAGGAAAAGCGGCTGCGCGACCCGGCCTTTCGCCGCCAGCTCGCCGGCGCCATCGCCGCGGGCATCCGCCGCTACTTCGCCAAGAGGCCGCCGCTGGCGAGGACGCGGCAGCTGGGCTGAACGCGCGCACGCGCCGGCTCCGGGCGAGTCGATCGACGTTGTGGCGCGCCAAGGCCGCCGGGTGGTCGGCGCCGCGAATGTCCTCTTTGAGCGGACCAGCTTCGCTGGTCCCCTCAATGCCCCCTTGATTTCGCTGCGCCGACCACCCGGCGTCCTTGGCGTGGCACCGTGGTCTGTCTTCGACGGATACCGCCGACGGTTCCGGATCGGGACGGTGGGGTGCGCCGCTCCGCGAAATCAAGGGGGCATCTGGGGGACCAGCGAAGCTGGGCCGCCAGAAGAGGACATTCGCGGAGCGGGGCACCCCGCCGGCCCGATCCCGCCACAGCCTCGCGACGGGCCTGCCTTAAGAGACCCCTCAACGCGCGCGCAGCACGAGCCAGATCGCCGCCACCATCAGCACGACCGCCGCCCAGTCCTGCCAGTGCAGCACCTCGCCGAGGAAGAGCGCACCGCTGAACACGCCGAGCACCGGGATCATCATGACGCTGATGCTCGAGGCCACCGGCGGCAGCGTGCGCGCGAGGTACAGCCACGCCGCCTGCGAGAAGCCGAACACGACGGCGGCGTTGAAGAGCACCGCGCCGGTGACGTGCGGCTCCGGCCAGCGCCACTGCGACCGCTCGAACAGCACCGCCAGCAGCGTCAGCACCACCGCGCAGGCCACCGTCATCCAGAACACCACCGCCAGCAGCGGCACGGGAATCGTCGAGCGGCGGAGCATGTGCGTGCCCAGCGCCCACACCGCCGCCGCGCCCACCACGGCCGCAGCGGCCCACGGCGCGCCGGCCATGCGTGCGAACTCCTCCCACAGCAGCAGCACCACGCCGAGCGCCGCCGCCGCCACGCCGGACCATTGCCGCCCGGCCAGCCGCTCGCCGTAGAAGAACGCGCCGACGAGCGCCACGAACACCGGCATCGTGTAGCCGAGGATGGCCGAGCGCCCGGAGCTCAGCGCCTGCACGCCGAAGATGATGACGACGTGCCAGACGAGCATGTTCGGCCCGAGCAGGCGCGCCACCTCGGGCCAGTGCGCGCGCGGAATCGCCAGCGGCACCTTCAGCGAGCGCACCGCCACCCACAGCACCGGCAGCCCGAGCAGCATCGACAACGCGCGAAAGGTCAGCGGCGGGTAGGGGCTCGGCTCGGCCGGCAGGCCGCTCACGCCCACCTTCATGATCGGCCAGTTGATGCCCCACGTGAGCGTGAGCAGCACCAGCACGACGAGCTGACGGCGCGTGAGCTGCACGCCGGCGGCCGGCGCCACCGGCAGGGGCGCGCCGCTGCCCGGCACACCCGACGTCGCTCCGGCGCTCATCGCCGCGACGCCGCCCCGAGGTAGTGCCGGCTGCGAAAGTAGAACGCCAGGCCCACGCCGAGCAGCGCCATCATCAGCACGGCGAGCCAGAAGCCCAGGTGCGTGTGGATGAGCGGCATGAACTCGAAGTTCATGCCGAAGAAGCCGGTGATCAGATTCAGCGGCAGGAACACCGCCGTCAGCGCGGTGAGCGTGCGCATGATGTCGTTGGTGCGGTGCGACAGCGCCGAGAAGTGCATCTGCACCGCGCTCTCGGCACTGGCCTCGAGCCGCCGCACGTGCTGCAGCACGCGCTCGACGTGCTCCAGCACGTCGCGGCTCCTGACGCGCAGCAGCTCGCGCTCGCGCCGGCGCGCCGCGTCGTCCTCCGCGGGCCATTCGTCCATCGCGTCGATCCACTCCTGCACCGCGGCGCGCTGGTCCTCGCAGATGTCCTCCAGCAGGTGCAGCGCGTTGCGCGAGTCGAGCAGCAGCGACCAGTCGGCGAAGCGGCTCTTCGGGTCGAGCAGCTCCTGCTGCAGCGTGCCGAGCTGGCGCGTCAGCAGCCGGCGCAGCTCGAGGTAGCCATCGACCATGTGGTTGACCATGCGCAGCATCAGGTCGGCCGCGCTCGTGGGCAGCCGGCTCGTGGTGCCGCGCTGCTCGGGCGCCGCGGTCGCCAGGCCGAGGTAACGCGACGCGAAATGCTCGCGCACGGCGCAGTCGGTGGGGTGCACGGTGAGCAGCACGCGGTCGAACACGGCGAAGCCCACCGGGCTCGTGTCGATCGACTGCAGCACGCGCCGCGCCTGCGCCGCGGTGCTCGCCAGCGGGTCGACGGCGGCACCGGCATTCACCGTGGCCAGCCTGCGGAAGACCATCAGGTCGTACCAGGACGTGTAGTCGTAGTGGCTCGGCAGCTGGTTGTTGACGAGGTCCGACACGTGCAGCTCGACCAGCGTGCCCTGGCCCCAGCGCTCGAGCGCCGCCTGCACGTCGGCGTGGCCGACCTCGAACTCGCGCCGCGCGCTGCCGACCCACAGGAAGCCCTGCGCGGGCAGCTGCGCGGGCAGCGCGCCGAGCTCCTCGAAGCGCTCGGCGGCGACGTGGAAGACGCGCATGCGCGGCGGCGGGCCGGTTCTCGCGCCGCGCCGTCAGCCGCGGCGCAGCAGCCGCGCCGCGTCGAGCGCGAAGTAGCTGAGCACGCCGTCGGCGCCGGCGCGCCTGAACGCGAGCAGCGACTCCATCATCACCGCGTCGTGCTCGAGCCAGCCGTTGGCGGCGGCCGCCTTCAGCATCGAGTACTCGCCGCTCACCTGGTAGGCGAAGGTCGGCATGCGGAACGTGTCCTTGACGCGACGCACGATGTCCAGGTACGGCATGCCGGGCTTGACCATCACCATGTCGGCGCCCTCGGCGATGTCGAGCGCCACCTCGCGCAGCGCCTCGTCGCTGTTGCCCGGGTCCATCTGGTAGACCTTCTTGTCGGCCTTGCCGAGGTTGCCCCGGCTGCCCACGGCGTCGCGGAAGGGGCCGTAGAAGGCGCTCGCGTACTTGGCGCTGTAGGCCATGATCTTCGTGTGGATGGCCCCGCGTGCCTCGAGCGCGTTGCGGATGGCGCCCACGCGGCCGTCCATCATGTCGCTCGGCGCGACGATGTCCACACCGGCTTCGGCCTGCACCTGCGCCTGCTGCACGAGCACGGCCACCGTCTCGTCGTTGAGGATGTAGCCGGTGGCGTCGAGCAGGCCGTCCTGGCCGTGGCTGGTGTAGGGGTCGAGCGCCACGTCGGTCAGCAGGCCGAGCGACGGGAAGCGCTTCTTCAGCTCGCGCACGGCGCGCGGCACCAGGCCCTCGGGATTCAGCGCCTCCTTGCCGTCGGGCGTCTTCAGCGAAGGCTCGAGCACCGGGAACAAGGCCATCACCGGCACGCCGAGCGCCAGACACTCCTCGGCCACCTCGAACAGGCCGTCGACGCTGCGCCGGCTGACCCCCGGCATGCTGGCCACCGCCTGCTGCTGGCGCTCGCCGTCGAGGAGGAAGACCGGCAGGATGAAGTCTTCCGGCGCCAGCCGGTGCTCGCGCACCAGCGCGCGCGTGAAGGCATCTCGGCGCAGGCGGCGCGGGCGGCTCGCCGGGAAGGGGGGTAGGGTATTCACGAGGGCAGCTTTCCGGGATCGGCGCGGGGGGTCGGCGCGGCGCGTCGCATCGAGGACACCGGGCCGCATTCGCGGGGTGCGGCGATGCGGGTTACCCGATGGCGCCCGGGAAATGCTACTGCTAAACTGATTGTCGAACGGTGGCTGCGAGGTTGCCGTTCCCTGCTTTTCCTCCCTGAGCAGGTGCCTTAGCGTGATGACAGCGATAAGGCTTGCCGGCCCCAGCTTCGCGCTGGGGCCTCTTTTTTTGCCCACCCATAATGCCGTGATGGCTTCTTCGGCGTACCTGTGGGTCAAGGCGTTCCACATCGTCTTTGTCGCGAGCTGGTTCGCGGGCCTGTTCTACCTGCCGCGCTTCTTCGTCAACCTCGCCGACGTGCAGGTCGACAGCCACGCCGAACGCGAGCGGCTGCTGGTGATGGCGCGCCGCCTGTACCGCTTCGCCGGGCTGCTGATGGTTCCGGCGCTCGTGCTCGGGCTCGTGCTGTGGCTCGGCTACGGCGTCGGCCGCGGCCCGGGCAGCGGCTGGATGCATGCCAAGCTGGTGCTCGTGCTGGGCGCCGTCGGCTACCACCACGCCTGCGGCCGGTTGCTGCATGGCTTCGAGCAGATGCGCCCACGGCGCAGCGCGCGCTGGTACCGCGTGTTCAACGAGGCGACGGTGCTGCTGTTCGCGGCCACCGTCGTGCTCGTCGTCGTCAAGCCGTTCTGAGCGCCGCCGCGCCGCTGCACGCGACGAGGCCTTCGAACGCATGAACGGTCGCCGCCGCTCCGCCGCCAGCGTGCTGGCGCTGGCCTACGCCGCGCTCGTCGTGTACGCCAGCCTCTACCCGTTCGATGCCTGGCGCTGGCCCGTTGCCGCGACCACCGCCGACCTCGTCACCCTCCCGTGGGGGCCGGGCGGCGACGGCTTCGACCTGTGGTCGAACCTGCTCGGCTACGTGCCGTTCGGCCTGCTGTTGGCCATCGGCCGGCTGCGTTCGGGCTCGTCGCTGCGCGCCGCGCTGGCCGTGGCGGTGTTCGTGCCGGCGCTGTCCTCCTACGTGCTCGAGGTCATGCAGGCGATGCTGCCGACGCGCCACCCTTCGCTGAAAGACTTCGCGCTCAACGCCGGCGGCGCGGCCATCGGCGCCGCGGTGGCACTGCTGGCGCATCGCGCCGGGTTCGTCGACGGCTGGCACGCGCTGCGCCAGCGCTGGTTCGAGCGCGACAGCGAGGTGGGCCTCGTGCTGCTGGCGCTGTGGCCGGTGGGGCTGCTGTTCCCGGCGCCGGCACCGCTCGGGCTCGGACAGGTGGGCGGCGCGCAGGCGCTGGAGGCGGTGTCCGGGTGGCTGGCTGCCCTCACGACCCAGGACGCGGTGCGCGAGGCGGCGGGCGCCGCGTCCGCCGCTGCGGCCGCGGCAGCTGCGGCCGCCACCGCGCCGGCTGCCACGGCCGTGGGCCTTTCCCCGCTCGGCGGCGTGCTCATCACCGCACTCGGCCTGCTCGCGCCGTGCGTCGTCGCCTTCGCCATCGTCGCGCCCGGCTGGCGGCGGCTGGCCATGGCCTTCGGCGCGCTCGTGCTGGCCGTCGCGGGCATGACGCTGTCGACGCTGCTGAACTTCGGGCCGCGCCACGCGCTGGCGTGGATCACGCCCTGGGCCGGGCCGGCAGTGGCGCTGGCGACGCTGGCCGTGCTGCTGCTCGCGCCGATGGCCCGCGGCGTCGTGCTCGGCATCGGGCTGATGGTGCTCACGGGCCTCGTCGTCGGCGTCGCGCAGGCGCCCGGTGACCCCTACTTCGCGCACAACCTGCAGTCCTGGGAGCAGGGGCGCTTCGTGCGTTTCCACGGCCTGGCGCAGTGGATCGGCTGGCTGTGGCCCTACGCCGCCATCGCCTGGATGCTGTCGCGCCTGCGGCACCGGGGCTGAGCGCCGTGCCCTGCGGCCGGGAGAGGAGGCACCGCTCCCTACAATCGAGCGCAATGAGCTACTACAAGCATCACCTCTTCTTCTGCCTGAACCGACGCGACAACGGCGAAGCCTGCTGCGCCGACCACGATTCGCAGGCGGCGCTCGACCACTGCAAGGCGCGCGTGAAGTCGCTCGGCCTCGCCGGCCCCGGCGGCGTGCGCGTGAACAAGGCCGGCTGCCTCGACCGTTGCGCCGGCGGCCCGGTGGCCGTCGTCTACCCCGAAGAGACCTGGTACACGTACGTCGACCGCAGTGACATCGACGAGATCGTCGAGTCGCACCTGAAGGAAGGCCGCGTGGTCCAGCGGCTGCTGCTGCCGCCGAACGTCGGCCGCTAGCGCCTTCGCGCGCCGGGCCCTGCAACTTCCGCCCACCGGCGTGCCGCCGCGCTTCGTCGCCTCCGCTGCCGCGCCAACCATGCAAGTCGCCAACGAACGCCGCATCGTCGCCGGTCCCGCCGGCGCGCTCGAGTGCGCCATCGACACACCGTCCACCGACCGGCCGTCGCGCGGCGTCGCGGTGCTGTGCCACCCGCACCCGCTGCACGGCGGCACGATGGACAACAAGGTCGTCATCACGCTGGCCCGTGTGGCCGTGCAGGCCGGCTGGCGCGCCGTGCGCTTCAACTTCCGCGGCGTCGGCCGCTCCGAGGGCACCTGGGACGCCGGCCGCGGCGAGGTGGACGACGCGCTGGCCGTGATCGCTGCCACGCGCGCGACCGGCGAACCGCTCGTGCTCGGCGGCTTCTCGTTCGGCGGCTACGTCGCCACGCAGGCCGCGGCGCGCCTGGCCGCGGCCGGGCCGGGCGAGGCCGCGAGCCGGCTCGTGCTCGTCGCGCCGGCGGCGGGCAACTTCACGCTCGCGCCGGTGCCGGCCGACACGCTCGTCGTGCACGCCGAGGCCGACGACGTCGTGCCGCTCGCAGCGGTGCTCGACTGGGCCCGCCCGCAGTCGCTGCCGATCACGCTCGTGCCCGGCGGCGGGCACTTCTTCCACGGCCAGCTCACGCTGCTCAAGCAGATCGTCGGCCCGGCCTTCGCCTGAACCCACCTGCTGTCCTGTATCGATGCCGATGAGAGGTTTCCTCCTGGGCCTGGCCGCGCTCTGCGCGGCCGCCGCCGCACCCGCCGCCGCCCAGCCGCACCCGCAGCCGCCCGAGATCGCGGCCCGCCAGTACATCCTCGTCGACCTGGCGAGCCAGCAGGTGCTGGCCGAGTCCGGCGCCGACCAGCGCGCCGAGCCGGCCTCGCTGACCAAGCTGATGACCGCCTATCTCGTCTTCAACGCCATCCGCGACGGCCGGCTGAAGCCCGACCAGGCGCTGCCGGTGAGCGAACGCGCGTGGAACGAACGCAAGGGCGGCGCCTCGGTGATGTTCATCGACCCGCGCATGAAGCCGCATGTCGACGAGCTGCTGCACGGCCTCGTCGTGCACAGCGGCAACGACGCCGCGGTGGCGCTGGCCGAGGCCGTGGCCGGCTCGGTGGAGGCCTTCGTGCAGGCGATGAACCGGCAGGCTGAGGCCTGGGGCTTGAA
Source organism: Rubrivivax sp. (assembly GCA_026125665.1). Lineage (GTDB taxonomy): Bacteria > Pseudomonadota > Gammaproteobacteria > Burkholderiales > Burkholderiaceae_C > Rubrivivax. The sequence goes on along the minus strand of JAHCKS010000122.1, from coordinate 2,670 downwards.
GAACACGCAGTTCCGCAACGTCACCGGCCTGACCGAGCCGGGGCACCACAGCAGCGCCCGCGACGTCGCCTTCGTGGCCGCGAAGATCATCGCCGACCACCCGGCGATGTTCCCGATCTACCGCGTCAAGAGCTACACCTTCAACGGCATCCGCCAGGACAACCGCAACCGCCTGCTGGCGCGCGACCCCACGGTGGACGGCATGAAGACCGGCCGCACCGACGCGGCCGGCTGGTGCCTGGTGGCCACGGCGCAGCGCGACACGCCGGCCGGCAAGCGGCGGCTGCTGAGCGTGGTGCTCGGTGCCGCCGGCGACGAGGCGCGCGCCGCCGAGAGCCACAAGCTGCTGAACTGGGGCTTCTCGGCGTGGGATGCGGTGCGCCTGTTCGAGCCCGACCAGGCGCTGGCGACGGTGCCGGTGTGGAAGGGCGCGTTGCCCGAGGCGCGCCTGGGCGTCGCCGCAGGCCTCGTCGTCAGCGTGCCGCGCGGCGAGGGCGCGCGGCTGCAGTCGTCGCTGACACGCACCGACCCGCTCGTCGCACCACTCGCCGCCGGCCAGGCGGTGGGTCGCGTCAAGGTCGCCACCGCCGGCGGTGCCGCGGTGGCCGAGGTGCCGCTGGTGGCGCTGCAGGAGGTGCCGCTGGCGGGCTGGTTCGGCCGCACCTGGGACGCGCTGCGGCTGTGGATCCGCTGAAGAGGTGGCGGCGCGGGCCCGTGCCAGAATGCCGCGGCCTGCCCACGCCATCTCGCGCCATGGTCGACCAACTCTGCTTCCTGAACGGCGAGTACCTGCCGCTCGCGCAGGCGCGTGTCAGCGTGCTCGACCGCGGCTTCATCTTCGGTGACGGCTGCTACGACGTGGCGCCGGTGTACGGCCGGCGGCTGTTCCGCTTCGACGAGCACATCGCGCGCCTGAACCGCAGCCTGGACAAGCTGCGCATTCCACGCCCGGCGACGCGCGACCAGTGGCTCGAGCGCTGCCGCCGGCTCGTCGCCGCGCTCGCCGAGCACACCGGCGCCGAGGACCAGGTGATCTACATCCAGGTGACACGCGGCGTGGCGCCGCGCGACCACGTCATGCCCGAAGGCATCACGCCCACGGTGTTCATGATGGTCAACCCGATGAAGCCGCCGAGCGCCGAGATGCGGCACAAGGGCGTGGCCTGCGTCACCGCGCGCGACTTCCGCTGGGAGCGCGGCGACATCAAGAGCACGAGCCTGCTCGGCAACGTGCTGGCGCGCCAGATCTCCGCCGACCGCGGCGCGCTGGAGACGATCATGTTCCGCGACGGCTTCCTCACCGAGGCAGCCGCCAGCAACGTGTGGATCGTGCACGAGGGCGCGCTGCTCGGGCCGCCGAAGAGCGAGCACGTGCTCGAGGGCATCCGCGTCGAGCTGCTGCGCGAGCTGTGCGAGGAGTGCGGCATCGCGTACAACCTGCGCCCGATCCCCGAGGCCGACGTGCTGGCCGCCGACGAGGTGATGTTGAGCTCGGCGACGAAGGAGATCCTGCCGGTGACGCTACTCGACAACGAGCCGGTGGGCCACGGCGCGCTGCGCGGCAAGCCGGGCCCGGTGTACGGGCGGCTGCACGAGGCCTACGAGCGCGCCAAGCGCACGATGAGCCTCTGATCGGCGCCCGTGCGATGAGCAAGGACGGCGGCGACGCCTCGGCTGCGGGGAAGAGCCTGATCGAGTACCCGAGCGCCTTCCCGATCAAGGTGATGGGCGCGGCGGTCGAAGGCTTCGAGGCCGAGATGGTCGCCGTGGCGTTGCGCTTCGACCCGGGCTTCGAACCCGCCACGGTGGAACGCCGGCCGAGCAAGGGCGGCAACTACCTCGGCCTGACGCTCACCGTCACGGCGACGAGCCGCGAGCAGCTCGACGACCTGTATCGCGCGCTCACCTCGCACCCGATGGTGAAGGTGGTGCTGTAGCCGGCGAGCCCGCGGGCGATCAGCGGCCGGCGGATGCGGCCGCCGCGGCTGGAGCCGCCGGTTGCCCCGGCGTGGCCGCCGATGCCGCCGCGGCCGGTGGGCCTTCCGCCTCGGCCAGGCGGCGCTCGAGGTCGCGCAGCTTCGCCGGCGCCGCTTCGTCGCCCCGGCGTGCCGCCTCGGCGTACCAGTAGCGCGCCAGGCGCAGGTCCTGCGCCACGCCGTCGCCTTTCTCGTACATCGACGCGATCAGGTACTGCGCGCCGATGTCACCGCCCCTGGCGGCCTCGCGGTACCAGCGAGCCGCGGCGGCGGCGTCGCGCGGGCGGCCGCGGCCGAGGAAGTGCGCCGTGCCCATCGCCACCATCGCCTCGACGCTGCCGCGCTCTGCGGCTTGTTCGTACCACTCGTGCGCGAGCTCGAGGTCGCGGCGCCCGAGCTCGCCGCCCTCGAACGCGCGCCCGAGCGCGAACATCGCGGTGACGAAGCCGCCACGCGCCGCCAGCGCCAGCCAGCGCTCGGCCTCGGCGGCGCTGGCGCCTTCGATCTCGCCGCGCAGGTGCATGACGCCGAGGTTGAACTGCGCCGCCGCCACGCCGCGGCGCGCCAGCGCGCCGAACTCGCGCCCGGCTTCGCGCAGCCGGCCCGACTCGTAGAGCGCGACGGCGCGTTCGACGCGCGCACGCAGGGCCGGTGACAGGCGGCCTTGCGCCGCGGAGGCGCCGGCATCGGCCGC
>JAHCKS010000121.1 GCA_026125665.1 Rubrivivax sp. | reverse complement strand
CGCCTGGATCGTCACGTCCAGCGCCGTCGTCGGCTCGTCGCAGATCAGCAGCTCGGGCCTGCACGCCAGCGCCATCGCGATCATCGCGCGCTGGCGCTGGCCGCCGGAGAGCTCGTGCGGGTAGCTGTCGATGCGCCGCTCGGGCTCGGGGATGCCGGTGCGCGTCAGCAGCTCGATGCCGCGCGCACGCGCCTGGGCTGGCGCCATCCCGAGATGCCGCTCGAGCACCTCGCCGATCTGGTTGCCCACCGTGAACAGCGGGTTCAGCGCCGTCATCGGTTCCTGGAAGATCATGCCGATGCGCCGCCCGCGCACGGCCTGCATCGCCTCCTCGTCCTTCGCCGTGAGCTCCTCGCCGGCGAAGGTGATGCGCCCGCTGGTCACCGCGGCGTCGACGAGCCGCAGCACCGACAGCGCCGTGATCGACTTGCCCGAGCCCGACTCGCCCACCAGCGCGAACTTCTCGCCCGCGGCGATGGCGAAGGACACGCCGTCCACCGCGGCGGTGCCGCCGAAGCGCACCGTCAGGTGGTCGATCTGCAGCAGCGGCGGCACGCTCGACATCGGCCGGCTCACGACTTGCGGGTGTCGAAGGCGTCGCGCAGCGCGTCGCCGATGAAGGTCAGCAGCATCATCGTCAGCACGAGCACCGCGAACGTGGGCACGATCACCCACCAGGCATAGAGGTTGTCCTTGCCGAGCTTGAGCAGCTCGCCGAGCGAGGGCACGGTGGAAGGCACGCCGAGGCCGAGGAAGTCCAGCGCCGTCAGCCCGAGGATGCCGGCACTCATGCGGAACGGCAGGAAGGTGATGACCGGCGTCATCGAGTTGGGCAGCACGTGGCGCCAGATGATCTGGCCGCTGGAAAGGCCCAGCGCGCGCGCCGCCTTCACGAACTCCAGCCCGCGGTTGCGCAGGAACTCGGCGCGCACGTAGTCCGCCAGGCCCATCCAGCCGAACAGCGACAGCAGGATCAGCAGCAGCAGGAAGCTCGGCTCGAAGATCGACGCGAACAGGATCAGCAGCAGCAGCTCGGGGATCGCGCCCCAGATCTCGGTGAAGCGCTGCAGGAACAGGTCGGTGCGGCCGCCGAAGTAGCCCTGCAGCGCGCCCATCAGCACGCCGGCCGCGGTGCCGACGATGGTCAGCGCGATCGCGAACCAGATGCTGACGCGAAAGCCGTACAGCAGCCGCGCCAGCATGTCGCGGCCCTTCGGGTCGGTGCCGAGCCAGTTCGCCGCGTTCGGCGCGGCCGGGGGCATGTCGCCGAAGAAGTCGTCGCGCGAGTTCGCGCCGTGCGGGTTCGGCGCGAACACGGCCCAGTTGCCCGGCCGGGCCAGGATGCCCTGCACCAGCGGGTCCTTCCAGTCCGCCGGCGTGCCGAAGTCGCCGCCGAGCGCCTTCTCGCTCGGGTTGGCGAACACCGGGAACCAGGTCTGCCCGCCGATGCGCGCCACGAGCGGCCGCTCGTTGCTCAGCAGCTCGGCGAAGGTGGATACCAGCAGCATCGCCGCCAGCAGCCACAACGAGACGAAGCCGAGCCGGTGGCGGCGGAAACGCCCCCAGGCGCGCCGCCAGGGCCCGGCCGGCTTCGGCAGCGCGTCGTCGGGCATGACCGAGTCGCCGCTGCCCGGCGCGATCGTCACCTCGAAGGGGTTGGCACCGCCCGCGGCCATCGCCCGTGCTCCGCCTCAGCGCGCCGCCGCGCCGAACTGCACGCGCGGGTCCACCCACACGTACAGCAGGTCGGTGACGAGCTTGGTCACCAGCGCGATCAGCGTGAACAGGTACAGCGAGCCCAGCACCACCGGGTAGTCGCGGCGGACCACGCTCTCGTAGGCCAGGAGCCCCAGCCCGTCGAGCGAGAACAGCGTCTCGATCAGCACGGCGCCGGCGAAGAAGGCGCCGATGAACGCGGCCGGGAACCCGGTGACGAGCGGGATCAGCGCGTTGCGGAAGATGTGCTTCCAGAGCACGTGCTTCTGCGGCAGCCCCTTGGCACGCGCCACCAGCACGTACTGCTTGCGGATCTCCTCGACGAAGGTGTTCTTGGTCAGCATCGTGATGGTGGCGAAGCTGCCGATCACCAGGCAGGTCAGCGGCAGCGCCAGGTGCCAGAAGTAGTCGGCGATGCGCGCCGGCCACGACAGCTCCTCCCAGTTGTCGGACGTGAGCCCGCGCAGCGGGAACCAGTCGTAGAAGGTGCCGCCGGCAAAGAGCACGATGAGCAGCAGGCCGAGCACGAAGCCGGGGATGGCGTAGCCGAGCAGCACCACGGCGGTGGTCAGCGTGTCGAAGCGGCTGCCCTCGCGCACCGCCTTGGCGATGCCGAGCGGCACGCTGACCAGGTAGCTGACGAGGAAGGTCCACAGGCCGAGCGAGATCGACACCGGCAGCTTCTCCTTGATGAGCTCCCACACGCCCTTGTTCTGCAGGAAGCTCCTGCCGAGGTCGAAGCGGGCGTAGCTGGCCAGCATCTCGAGGTAGCGCACGTGCACCGGCTTGTCGAAGCCGTACATCTTCTTCAGGTCCTCGAGCTGCTTCTTGTCGAGGTCGCGCCCGGCCTTGTACGCGCTGCCCTCGCCGCCCGCCCCGGCGCGCGCCTCGGCCATGATCTGCTCGATCGGCCCGCCGGGCACGAACTGCATGACGACGAAGGTGATGGTGAGCGCCCCCAGCAGCGTGGGGATCATCAGCAGCAGCCGCTTGACGATGTAGGCGAGCATGCGGGCGCCGGTGCCTTCCCGTGCGTCAGGCGCGCGGCGCCGGCTTGCCCGGCGTGGCCGCCGGGTTGGCCTCCAGCCGCGCGTCCCACCAGCACCACAGCGGCCAGGGTCCGAACTCGACGAAGCCGCTGATCAGGAAGTCGGCGCTGAAGTACTTCGCCTGCACCTTCGGGATGCCGAAGTGGTTCCACAGCGACACCGGCTCGACGTTGAAGTACAGGTCGGGCACCTGGAAGTGGCTCCACATCACGATGCGGTCGAGCGAGCGCGACGCGTCGCGCAGCTCGGCGAGCGTGCGCGCGCTGCCGATCGCCTCGATCATCGCGTCCACGGCGCGGCTCCTGACGCCGCGGAAGTTGTTGTTGCCTTCCTCGCCGGCAGACTTGGAGCCGTAGATGACCTTCAGGTCGGCCGCCGAGGGCAGCGTGAAGTCCCCTTCGACGATGGTCACCATGTCGAAGTCGAACTTCTCCAGCCGCCGGCGGTAGAGCGCGAAGTCGACCACGCGCTCCTTCAGCTCGATGCCGAGCTTCTTCAGGTTGTGCTGCCAGTCCTCGATGCCGCCGTCGCGCGGCGCCAGGTACTCGAAGACGAAGGGCTCGCCCTTGGCGTTGCGCAGCGTGCCGGCGGCGTCGAGCTTCCAGCCGGCCTGCTCGAGCAGCGCGCGGGCGCGCAGCAGGTTCTGGCGCAGGCGGCGCGGGTCGCGGCCGGTGGTCGGCGCGCGGTAGGCGGGACCGAACACCGCCGCGGGCAGCTCGGCACGGAACGGTTCCAGCAGCCTCAGCTCGCCCGCCGAGGGCTCGCCGGCGGCAGCGAACTCGGAGTTGTTGAACACGCTCTCGGCGCGCTTGAACAGGCCCGTGCGGTTCAGCGTATCGAAGTCGTAGGTCCAGCCGAGCGCCTCGCGCACGCGGATGTCGGCGAAGATCGGCCGGCGCAGGTTGAGCTGGTAGCTCTGCAGGCCCTGGCCGAACGAGGTCTGCATCGGCCGCTTGACGATGCGCTTGTCGTCCCACTTCGGGCCGGCGTGCAGGCGCACCCACGACCGTGCGCCGTACTCCTTCATCAGGTCGAACTCGCCGGCCTTGAACGCCTCGCGCGCCACGGCGTGGTCCTGGTAGGCGCGGTAGACGATGCGCGTGAAGTTGAAATGGCCCTTTCGCACCGGCAGGTCGCGTCCCCAGTAGTCGGGGTTCAGCCTGTACTCGATGCGCCGCGGCAGCTCGACCTTGTCGATGACGTAGGCGCCGGTGGTGATGGGGTACTCCTGCGTCACCTGGTCGAACGGCTTGCCGGCGCCCCACTTGCGGCTGAACACCGGCATCAGCCCGGCGACGAACACCTGGTCGCGGCTCTTTTCCTTGAAGTCGAATCGCACGCTGCGCTCGTCGAGCGCAACGACGCGCTCGATCGCCGCGACGACGTTCTGGTACGCCGGCGAGGCGCCCTTGCCCGCCAGCATCGCGTGGCTGTGCACGACGTCGGCGGCCAGCACCGGGTCGCCGTTCGAGAAGCGCGCCTCGGGCCGCAGCCGGAAGCTCACCGAGGCGAAGTCGGCCGCCACGTTCAGGCTCTCGGCGAGCAGCCCGTACATCGTGCTCGGCTCGTCCTGCGCCAGGTGGGCGAGGCCCTCGACCATCCAGATCAGCACGCCGGCCGGCGCGTTGCCGCGCGTCGTCCAGGGGTTGAACTTGTCGATGCTCGAGCGCCGGTCGGGGAATCGCAGCCGCAGCGTGCCGCCCTTGGGCGCCTCGGGGTTGACGTACTCGAAATGCTTGAAGTCGGGGCCGTACTTCGGCGGCCCGTAGGCGGCGAACGCGTGCACCCAGCGGCCGGTGTGCGCGGCGTCGGGGTCGGCCGCGGCACCCCCCGAGGCACTGGCGGAGGCGCCGTTGGCACCGCCCGTCTGCCCGGCCTGGCCCTGTTGTGCCCACGCCGCGGCCACCCATGGGCCGCCGACCAGCAGCGCGGCCAGGCGGCGCCGGGCCGCGTCGAGCTCGCGGTCGGGGTCGGGGTCGGGGACGCTCACGCCGCCTTCTGCGAGAACAGCCAATGCAGCAGTGATGCGGCCTTCGGCGGTGCCGGCTTCAGCAGCCGCTCGCACGCCGCGCGCTGCGCCTCGGCCGCCCCCGCCTTCGCCAGGCCGCCGCACAGCGTGTCGAGCTGGCCTTGCAGCCGCGTCATCACCGCGGTGTGCTTGCCCTCGCCGCTCCAGGCCACGAGCTTGCTGCCGACGCGCTGCAGCGAACGCACGCTGCGGCCCTCGAGCGCGCCGGCATCGGCCGCCGCCTCGCGCAGCAGCTGCGCGGCCACCTTCTCGATGCGCACCGCGTCCTGCGGCGCCAGCTCGATCAGCGCCGAGAGGTAGCCCGAGCCCCATTGCAGCCGCGTCGCCGGGCCGGTGGACTTCTCGAACGCATCGGCGTACCAGCGCAACGCCTCGTCCTTCCTGCCGAGCTTGCGCGCGTTGCTGCCGAGCTGGCTCATCAGGTAGTAAGGGGAGTGGCTCCTCGCCAGGTTGGCCTTCAGCAGCGCCTCGCTATCGGCCCACAGCCCGGCGCGGCCCAGCGCGTAGGCGGCGGCGGTGATCACGGCCTGGCGCTCGTAGCCGTCGGTGATCTCGCGGTCGGCGCGTGCCACGTGCTCGCGCAGGTCGGCCAGCAGCGGCGGCGCGAGCTTCGGGTGCACGCTGCCCTTCTCCTCCTTCAGCCGCGCCAGGTCGACGCGGGCGATCAGCGCGCCCAGCCGGTCAGCACGCGACAGCGTCGCGTCGCGCTGCAGCTTCTGCAGCGCCGTGTCGAAGGCAGCGACGAGCGGCGCGCGGCGCGGCGAGTCGTCGTCCTCCAGCGTGCGCACGATGTCGGCGGCGCCGTTCGTCAGCACGTCCATCTGCGCGCGCGCCTGGGCCGCGTCGGCCAGCACGCGCAGCACGCGCTGGCGCAGCGCGTCGTCGGCCTTCAGGCCCTTGCCGTCGTCGCTGGCGGCGAGCGCCTTCAGCCACAGGCGCGTGGTGATGTCGGACTCGCCGTTGCCGCCGCCGGCCGCGCTCGACGTGCTCGCCACGGCCAGGCGGGCCAGCGTCGCCGGCACGTCGGCGCGCGGCACGAGCTGCTGCTCGTCCGTCTCCCACGAGTAGAAGGCAAGCAGGCGCCACTCGTTGGCCGCGAGCGGCTTGCCCGCCAGCGCGTCGGCCAGCACCGCCTTGGCCGGGCGGCCGCCGGCCAGCGCGAGCTGCAGCACGGCCAGCATCTGCGGTGCGTCCACCTCGCCCGGCAGGCGCGTGATCTCCTGGCCTTCGGCGGTGAAGAGCACCGTCGTCGGGTAGCCGCTGACCTTGAAGCGCGAACCGAGCTTCTGCGCGCCGGGCAGGTCGCCGTCGACATGCACGGCGACGAAGCTCTTCGACAGCGCCGCGAACTCCTGGCGGTTGAACAGCGTCGCCTTCAGCTGGTTGCACGGCGGGCACCAGGTCGCGCCCCAGTACAGCAGCATCGGCTTGCCCTCGGCGCGGGCGCGCGCGAAGGCGCGTTCGATGTCGGGGTCGGCCGCGGCGGCGAGCCAGGCCACGTTGTCCGACGGGGGTTTGGTGGCCGGCAGCGCCGGCGCCGCCAGCGGCAGCAGCACGGCCAGCGCGACGGCGCGCAGCGCAGGGCCCCAGGGCAGGGCGGGCGGGAAGTGGTTCATCGAGACCCTCTTCGGGTGGCGCAGCCGGACGGCCGGAGGCGGCGGCGCGAGGGGCGCATTGTGCCCCCCTAACCGGGCAGCAGCGCGCGCAGGGTCTGCAGCGAGTCGGCCTCGTGCAGCGGCTTGTCGCGCCGGATGCGCAGCATGCGCGGAAACCGCACCGCGATGCCGCTCTTGTGGCGCGGGCTCGCCTGGATGCCTTCGAAGCCGATCTCGAACACCAGCGTCGGGCGCACGCTGCGCACGGGGCCGAACCTGTCCAGCGTGTGGCGGCGGATCTCGCGGTCCACGGCCTGGAACTCCTCGTCGGTGAGGCCGGAGTAGGCCTTGGCGAACGGCAGCAGCTGCAGCGCCGAGTCGGCCGCGTCCGCTTCGCGCGGGGCCGGCTCGCGGCGCGCGATGGCCTCCAGCACTGCCTGGGCCTCGGCGGCGTCGCGCGGCGGGCGGTTCCAGACCGCGAAGGTGTAGTCGGTGTAGACGCTGGCGCGGCGCCCGTGCCCGGCCTGCGCGTAGACGAGCACGGCGTCCACCGCCAGCGGCTCGACCTTCCACTTCCACCACGTGCCCTCGCTCTTCGTGCGGCCGCTGCCGTAGCGCGACTGCAGGTGCTTGAGCATCAGCCCCTCGACGCCGCGCTCGCGCGCCGTGGTGCGCTGCGCCGCCGCCTCGGCCCAGCTGGCGGCCGCGAGCCGCGGCGAGATCGACACCGCCGCCGCGCCGGCGACCCCCTGGCCCCCCGTGTCGGGCCGCACGCCGGCCAGGGCCTGCAGGCGCGCCCGGCGCGCGTGCTGCGGCTCGCCGCGCCGGTCCACCCCGTCGCTTTCCAGCAGGTCGTAGGCGACGAAGGCGACCGGCGCCTCGGCCAGCACCTTCCTCGTCAGCGTCTTGCGGCCGATGCGCTGCTGCAGCAGCTGGAACGGCCGGGGCACCGGCGCGCCCTCGGGCCAGACGAGCAGCTCGCCGTCGAGCACGGTGCCGTCGGGCAGCGCGCGCGCCGCCTGCACGACCTCGGGGAAGCGGTCGGTCACGAGCTCCTCGCCGCGCGACCAGATCCAGGTGCCCCCGGCGCGCCGCACCAGCTGGGCGCGGATGCCATCGAACTTCCACTCGAGCAGCCAGTCGGCGACGGGGCCGATCGTCTCGTCCAGCGCCGCCACGTCCGCCTGCAGCGCATGCGCGAGGAAGAAGGGGTAGGGCTGGCCGGACTCGGCCGGGGCCGGGCCGGCCGTACCGGCGAGGCCCGGCGCGCCGCCGCCCTCGTCCGCGGCGGCTTGCACCGGCGCCAGCAGCGCGGCGTAGCGCGCCGCGCTCGGCGTCGCCCTCGCCTCCGCGTAGCCCATCATGCGCTGCGCGACGAGCTTCGCATCGAGCCCGGCCACCTCGGCCAGCGCGCGCTGCACGAGCAGCTTGCTCACGCCGACCCGGAAGCCGCCGCCGATGAGCTTGACGAGCAGGAAGCGCCCCGGCGTGTCGAGCACGGCGAAGGCCTGCGCCAGCCGCTGCGCCTGCTCCTCGGGCGCCAGGCCACGCAGCGGAAGCAGGCGCTCCTCGACCCAGTGGCCGAGGCCGCCCTGCGCTGTCGGCGACGTCGGCGTCTGCTCGCGCTCGGCCCGTCCGGGCGTCCCGCCGGCCCCGGGCGTCTCGGGGGGGTCGGCCGCTCCGGGGGCTCCGGGCGCCCCGGGGGCCGCGGCCGGTTCGCGCGCGCCGGCGTCGCCGCCCTCCGCCTGGGGCGCCGGCAGCACCAGCGCGATGGTCTCGGCCAGGTCCCCCACCGCCTGGTAGCACTCCTCGAACAACCAGGCGTCGATGCCGGCCAGGCGCATGGCCGTGCTGCGCAGCACCGCGGTCGGCACCACCTGCCGCGGCTTGCCGCCGGCGAGGAAGTAGACGGCCCAGGCGGCATCGGCCGCCGGCGCCGCGGCGAAGTATTCGCGCAGCGCCGCCAGCTTGCCGCTCGTGGCGGTGCCGGCGTCAAGTTGCTGGTACAGGGCCGCGAAGCGGCGCACCGCTGCCTTTCTTCGTTGCATTCACCGCGTGCAAGGCGGCGCCGTCCGGCGCGGCTTCACCGGCCGCGGCCTCCGTGGCGGCCAGCTCCCCCGCGGCAGCGGCCTCCACCGCCTCGTCGCCGTACTCGGTACGGAAGCTGCCCGCCTCCAGCCCGTGCTGCGCGAGCCAGCGCACCATCACCGCTTCGTAGCCGTGCGTGACGATGACCCGCGCCGCGCCGGTGGCGGCGATGGCGCGCTGCAGCCCGGGCCAGTCGGCGTGGTCGGAGAGCACGAAGCCGCGGTCCACGCCCTGACGGCGGCGCGCGCCGCGCAACTGCATCCAGCCGCTGGCGAAGGCATCGGCACGCTCGCCGAGCGAACGCGCCCAGGCGCTGCCCTGCACCGCCGGCGGCGCGATGACGAGCGCGCGGCCGAGCGCGCGCTGCGCGGCCGCCCGCCCCCCCGCCGTCTCGTGCAGCTGCGCCGGCGTCATCGTCGGCGGCAGCGCCACGCCGGCGGCGCGGTAGGCGTCGTTCAGCGGCTGCACCGCGCCGTGCACGACGATCGGGCCGATCGACGCGTCGACGCCGGCCAGCAGCCGTTGCGCCTTGCCGAAGCTGTAGGCCAGCAGCAGGCTGGCGCGGCCGGCCGCCGCGTTGGCGCGCCACCAGTCGTCCACCTCGGCCAGCACGTCGCGCTGCGCGCGCCAGCGGTAGATCGGCAGCCCGAACGTGCTCTCGGTGATGAAGCAGTGGCAGCGCTGCGGCTCGAACGGCGTGCAGGTCGCGCCGCGCGCGTCGTGCGCCTCGTCCTCGCCGCTGGCGAAGTAGTCGCCGCTGGCCACCCAGACCTGGCCGCGGTGCTCGATGCGCACCTGCGCCGAGCCGAGCACGTGGCCGGCCGGGTGCAGGCTGACGCGCACGCCGTCCAGCTGCACCGCCTCGCCGTACGCCAGCCCCTGCAGCCTGATGTCGCCCAGCCTCGCGCGCAGCACGCCTTCGCTCACCGCGGTGGCCAGGTAGGCGCCGTGGCCGCGCCGGGCATGGTCGGCGTGCGCGTGCGTGATGACGGCGCGCTCGACCGGCCGCCACGGATCGATGTGGAAGCGCCCGGCCGGGCAGTACAGCCCCTCGGGTCGCAACACGACGAGGTCTTCGCTCATGCGCTGCCGGGCTCCACGACTCGGGGCAGGGCGCGCTCACGGTGAGGCACCGCGCCCGGCACCGGGTCGAGCTCAGCCATCCGCGGCCGGCCCGGCAGGCCGCGCCGCTGCCAGCGGCGCCTGCGCCGCGTCTTCCGGCGGCGGCTCGGCGGTGGCGCGCGCCAGCGCCATCCACACCGCGAAGCCCGGCGTCACCGCGCGGCGCGGCGCCGGCCGCGCCACCTCGAGCCCGCCGGCGCCGGTGTCGACGAGCACGCCGTAGTCGGGCGGCACGTCGTCGGCATGGCCCACGCCGGGGCCGAGCACGTACCAGCACTGGCTGCTCAGCGCGCGGTAGGCCGCGCCCTTGTCCGGCCGCTTCAGGTCGGCCAGCAGGTCGGCGCGGCGCACCTTGACCTCGTGCACGGTCGGCTCGGTGTAGGCCTCGACGGTGGTGTGGCGGATGGAGTAGACGTCGGGCATCGCGATCACCCAGCGTGTTGCGCCCGCGGCGGCCGGCGATGGCAGCGCCGGGCCGGCCGGCGCCGCTGCGGCCTGCGCCACGCCAAGCCCACCCGCCACGCCCGCGTCTGCGGCCACGGCCGTCAGCGGTGCGCGCAGCGCCAGCCGGCGCCAGACGATGCGGCCGTCGCGCTGCATCGCCTCGGCCACGCGCGCCACCAGCGCCTCGTGCGCGTCGAACGCGGCGCGGTTCCTCGCCAGCACCGCGGCCAGCGCCTGCAGGCCGGCGTCGGTGAGGTGCAGCGTCTCGCGCTGCGCCGCGTCGAAACGGCGCTCGAGCAGGCCGGCGGCGAGCAGTTCCACCTCCACCGTGTCGCGGCAAGGCCAGCCGGCCGAACGCCACACGTCGCGCAGCCGCCGCCGGTGCGCGGGCGGCAGCGACCGCACCTCGGCGGCCGGCAGGGCAAGGGGCGTGGACAAGGCAGGCGCGGCGGCGACCGCCGTCTCATTGAACGACCTGCACGCCTTTCCAGAACGCGATGCGCCCGCGGATCTCCGCCGCGGCTTCCTTGGGGTCGGCGTAGAACCAGGCGGCGTCCGGGTTGGCGTCGCCATCGACGAAGACGGTGTAGTAGCTGGCCTGCCCCTTCCAGGAGCAGGTCGTCTTGGTGTTGCTCGGCAGCAGGTACTGCTGCTTCACCGCGGCGGCGGGGAAGTAGTGGTTGCCTTCGACGAGCACGGTGTCGTCGCTCTCGGCCAGGACGGTGCCTTTCCAGATGGCCTTCATCGGGCTTGCGCTCCTTGGGTGGCGGCAGGGGCGGGAAGGCACCGCAGGTTACCACCGGCATCGGGCATCGCACCGGTGAGCGCAAGTGAACGCTGAGTGCAAAGCCCCCCGCTCCCGCGGCCGGCGAGGCGCCACTACATTGAGCGGCATGAGCACGATCACCCGCCCCACCCACCTCCTGTCCCGGCCGCGCGGCGTTGAGCGCCTCGTGCAGGGCCAGGCCACCAGCGACGGCGCCGGCGTCAAGCTGACGCGCGTGCTGACGCAGAACCTGCAGCGCCGGCTCGACCCGTTCCTGATGCTCGACGCCTTCGGCACCGACGACGCGGCCGACTACATCGGCGGCTTCCCCGACCACCCGCACCGCGGCTTCGAGACCGTGACCTACATGCTCGCCGGCCGCATGCGCCACAAGGACAGCGCCGGCCACGAGGGCCTGCTGACACCCGGCGCGGTGCAGTGGATGACGGCCGGGCGCGGCGTCATCCACAGCGAGATGCCCGAGCAGGAGCAAGGCCGCATGGAAGGTTTCCAGCTGTGGCTGAACCTGCCCGCCAAGGACAAGATGCGCGACCCCTGGTACCGCGACATCCGGCCCGAGGAGATCCCGGTGTGGCGCGGCAAAGGCGCCGAGCAGGGCGCCCTCGCGCACGTCATCGCCGGCGCCACGCACGGCGTGGCCGGCGCGATGCAGCGCGAGCACACCGAGCCGCTCTACCTCGACCTGCACCTCGACCCGGGGGCCGTGTTCGAGCAGCCGTTGCCGGCCGAGCACAACGCCTTCGTCTACGTCTACCGCGGCGCGCTGCACGTGGGCGAGGCGGGCGAAGCAGGCGAGGGGGAGGTGCGCCGCGGCCGCATGGCCATCCTCGCCAACGAGGCCGGCGCCGACGGCGTGCGCCTCGTCGCCGGCGCCGAAGGCGCACGCGCCATCCTGGTCGCCGGGCGACCGCTGAACGAACCCATCGCGCAGTACGGTCCGTTCGTGATGAACACGCACCAGGAGATCTTCCAGGCGGTGGAGGACTTCCGCGCCGGGCGGCTGGCATAGCCCCGTCGGGCGGCAGGCGCAGCCTCGCCTGCGCGCCTTCGCTCCGGGAGAGGGCGGGCGGCGGGCCGCGCCGTCGCCCGCTATCGGTCCCTGCGCAGGATCCCCGACGTCGCGCCCGACGTGCCGACGACGAACACGCTGTACACGCCGGCGTCGAGCAACCGCTGCCCGGTGGCGCTGAACACCGGCGTCGCCGCGCCGACGGCGGTGACGGAGATCGCGCCGACCTCGGTGGCGTCGACGGCGACGTAGGGCGTCGAGGCGGCGCCGGCGGCGACGTTGCCGGCCACCGGCAGCGCGTCCACCGTCATCGACAGCACGCCGGGCAGCGCGCTGGCGGCGTTGACGAGCCGGATGTTGGCGGTGCCGGCGACCGTCGGCAGCCGGTTGTTGTCTTCCACCCACGCCGCCTGCGGCGCGGCCAGCGCGCCGAAGACGAGCAGCGTGTAGTCGCCGCCCGGCTGCAGCACGGTGGCCGGCGCACCGACCGAGTTGCCGTTCACCGAGATGGCCAGCGGCGGCGTGCCGGCCGAGACGAGCGCGTAGCCGCCGACGGCCGGCGAGCCGATGCCCGACATCAGCGGCGTGCCGCCGAGCGTGGCCGTGACGGCGCCGCTGTCGGCGACGCCGGCGACGACGCGCACGCGCGCCTGCGTCGAGTCGAGCCGCGTGATGCCGCCCTCCTGCACCAGCAGCAACGCGTTGACGAGCGCACCGCCGCGCGACGGCGTCAGCACGAGCGTCACCGCGGCGCGGTTGCCGAAGGCGACGTCGCGCACGTCCAGCCGCAGGTCGGTCTTGCTGTTGGCCGCGGCGACACGCACTCGCCAGGTGCCGCTGGCCACGTCGATCACCGGGCTCAGCTCGCCGTAGGCGGCGGCGGCACGCGCCGGCACCGCGCTGGCGAGCGCGTCGCCGTCGGCGGTGACGTAGACGTCCAGGCTGCCGGCGTCCGGCGCCGCGTTGACGACACGCAGCGCCGTGCGGTTGTTGCTCGGCTCGGCGGCGTTCTCCTCGACCACCAGTTGCCGCAGCGCCCCGGTGCCGCCGAAGGCCAGCACGGAGTAGTGGCGGTTGCGGGCGAGGCTCGGCGTGAAGCTCAGCAAGGCCGTCGGCGAGCCGGTGGCGGCGATCGTCGTGTCGTTGTCTTCCGTGTCGACCTCGGCGTAGCCGGCGCTGCCGCCATAGGCGACGCCGCCCTGTCGCAGCGAACCCTCGACGATGAAGTCCAGCGCCGGATAACCGTCGCTGGCGTTGACGAGGCGCACCTGCGCCTTCGTGCGGTCGACGCCGCCGCCGCAGGCGCCGAGCGCCAGCGCCACGACGAGCGCGAGACAGTGGCCGACGGGCCGGACGGACCGGGCCAGGGCACGCAGGCCCGCGGTGGCATGGGTGACCTTCATGGCACCGCATTCTGGCGGCACGCCGGGCGCGGCGTGTATCCGCCCCAGGCCGCCGGGCGGCGGGCGCCGCCGCCCGTGCAGCGGCCGGTGTCGCACGACGGCGGGGCGCGGGACGTGGCGGCCGTGACTGCGTCACTGTGCGGCCGCGGCCAGCTGCGGCCGCCAGCCGCTGAGCTGCAGTTGCACCCACGCCATCACCGGCAGCTGCGCGCAGACGGCGTCGCCGCTGTCGTGTTCGCTCACGCACAGGCCCTCGCGCAGGTCCTGGCTGGAGTCGAACCAGCCGCAGCGGCGCTCGTCCGGCGGCGTCCCGCCATCCTCGGGCTGAAGCACCTCCACGGCCAGTGCCGTGGCAGCGAACTGCAGCCGCGCGCGTCGGCCCCGGGCCCGGCCTCCCCGCGACCAGCGCGCCCAGGCGCGCAGGCCCCGCTTCAGCCAGCCCGGCAGGCGGCCACGCGTCGGCGCCGAAGGGCGGCGCGTCGCATTCGAGGAAGGTCCGGTCGAGGTCGTCATGGCGATGCTCCTTGCGCACTACGGGCCAGAGGCGAATCGCGCCATGCTCGGCCGGCCGCCGCCTCGCGCCCATCGCCCCGAGGGCGGCGCGCGGCGGGCCCGCGGTCCCCCCGGGCACGTGTCCCCCACGCGGTCCCCCGTGCGGGGGCTTGCCCGCACCGCGCGTGCCAACATCGCCTTCGTGTGCGGGCGGTACGTCGTGGCCTACGACCCGGAGACGCTGGTCTCGGGTTTCTCGGTGCTGCGCGTGCCGGTGTTCCCGAAGCGCTGGAACGTGGCGCCGCAATCGGACGTGCCGGTGATCTACGAGACGCGCCAGGGCGAGCGCGTCGTCGAGCTGATGCGCTGGGGTCTCGTGCCTTCGTGGGCGCCGGACCCCTCCCTCGGCCACAAGCTGAACAACGCGCGAGCCGAGGGGGTGTTCGACAAGCCGGCGTTCAAGCAGGCGGTGCGGCGCCGCCGCTGCCTGCTGCCCGCCAGCGGCTTCTACGAGTGGCAGGCGCTGCCGGGCCCCGGCGCCAACGAGGGCAAGCCCGGCAAGCCGGTCAAGCAGCCTTGGTTCATCTCGGCCGCGAGCGGCGAGCCGCTGGCCATGGCCGGGCTCTTCGAGGCCTGGCGCAGTGCGCCTGGCGCGCCGTGGCTGCTCACCTGCTGCGTGCTCACCTGCGAGGCCAACCCGCTGATGGCGCCGATCCACGAGCGCATGCCGGTGCTCGTGGCGCGCGCCGACTGGGCGACCTGGCTGTCGCGCCGCGAGCAGGACCCGGCGGCGATCGCGCCGCTGCTCGCGCCGCCGCCGGCCGAGGGGCTGCTGGCCTGGCCCGTGTCGCGCGCCGTCAGCCGCAGCGCCAGCGAAGGGCCCGAGCTCGCCCGGCCGCTGCCGGCGCCGGCCTGAGGCGCGCCAGCGGGCGCTGCCCTGCGGCGCTCAGCCGGCTCTCAGCCGCCGAACGGCTTCACGCCGAACAGGGCTCCGTGCGCCCAGAAGGCGATCAGCGCCCACGCGGCCACCCCGACGACGAGCACGACCGCCGTCGGTCCCGCCGCCCCGCCCGGCGCCGGCGCGCCGGCCGCACGGTCGCGCGCGCGGGCGGCGCGGAAGTCGAGCACCGCCCATGCCAGGAAGGCACCGAACAGCACCATCTCGGCGAGCATCTGGTTGCTCGCCAGGTGCGCCAGCGCCCAGACCTTCACGCCAAGGACCATCGGGTGGCGCAGCTTCGCCTTCACCAGGTTGTTGGGCACGTAGGCAGCGACCAGCAGCACGAGGGCCACGAGGTTGAGCAGCGCGGCGACATGGCGCATCCACACCGGCGGCACCCACAGCAGCACCGGCTGCGCACGCGCCACGCCGAAGCCGACGACGATGAGGGCGAGGCCGGCGAGCGAGGCGAGCGAGTACACGCCCTTCCAGCCGCCGGCGCCCAGCCGCGCCACCATGGCCGAGCGCCAGCCCTCGGCGAAGATGCGCACCGAGTGCACGCCGAGGAACAGCACGAGGCCGAGCACCAGCCAGACCATGATTCGTTCTCCTGTTGCCGCCGGTGCCCGGCGCACCTGCCTGCCATGCGGCGGGCCGCATCGTAGCGAGATGCGCGGGCGCAGGGTGCGCGCGGGCAGCGCGCCCGGATAATGCGCCGCAGCTCCCGCACGGGCTTGCCAATGATCCTCCGCTTCATCGCCACCCTCGCCGTCCTCGCCGCGCTGGCGGCGCTCTACTTCTGGGCCGCCATGACGTGGAGCTACTCCTCCGGCGAGCGCGCCGGCTGGGTGCAGAAGCTCTCCAAGAAGGGCTGGGTCTGCAAGACGTGGGAAGGCGAGCTGGCGCTCGTGTCGCTGCCCGGCTCGACGGCCGAGAAGTTCTTCTTCACGGTGCACGACGATGCGGTGGCGCGGCAGATCACGCGCCACATCGGCAAGCGCGTCGCGCTGCACTACGAGGAGAAGGTCGGCCTGCCGACCACGTGCTTCGGCGAGACGCGGCACTTCATCACCGGCGTCACGCTGGCCGAGGAGATCCCGCTCGGGCCGGGCGTCGTGCTGCCGGCGCCGGGGGCCTCGGCGGC
>JAHCKS010000012.1 GCA_026125665.1 Rubrivivax sp. | reverse complement strand
ACAGCACCTTCGCCATCGCCGGGCACAGCCAAGGGCCTGGGATGCTCACAGGCCCGCGCGCGGTCCGCGACCGCCGCCTTGTGTGGAGTTGCAGGCCCGGCAAGCGCCGGCGCGATTCCGTTGCGCCTGCCGCGCGCCGGTGCACACGCCCCGGGGCCGCGCGACACGCTTCCTCGCTGCGCGCGCACCGGGCCGGCGTTCAGCGCGTGCCGCCCCAGTAGCGCTTGAGCTGCTCGCGCTGTGCCGGCGTGAGCACCGCGTCGATCTTCCTGCGCACGTCCAGCTGCAGCTCGAACATCGCCTTGTGCGCGTCCTGCATCTGCTGGAAGGCGTCGCGCGCGGCCTTCTCGTCGAGCGCGCCGGGCGTGAACACATCGTGCATGCGGCGGTCGCGCCCGTGCATCGTGCCCATCAGCTGCCAGTGCGCCTGCGCGGCCTGCTGGCGGATCTCGGTGATCTGCTTGCGCTGCTCGGCGCTGAACTCCAGGCCGGCGTAGGCGTCGTCGGCGAAGCCGCCCATCATGCCGGGGCCCATGCCCCAGCCGCGGCCGCCGCCCATCATGCCGCCGCCCATCATGCCCGGGCCGGCGCCCTGGGCCCATGGGCCACCTCCGCCCATCATGCCCGGCCCCATGCCGTAGCCCATGCCGTAGCCCATGCCATACGGCTGGGCCCACGCGATGCCGGCGACCAGCGCGCTCACTGCGGCGGCCGCGATCCAGGTGCGCTTCATGTTCAGCTCCTTCTTCGCTGCATTGGTGATGGCGATCTGAGCATGCCCGGCCGGCAGCGGTCTTGATCGGTGGCAACTGCCGTGCACGCGGCGGCAGCGGCTCCGGCGGCGGCCGGGGCCCGCGACCCGCGCGCTTCAGGCCGCCCGCCGGTGCTCCGCGGCCGGCTCGCCGGGCCGCTTCAGGCCGGCAAGGAACGCCGCGATGCGCCCGCTCGGGCCTTCACCGTCGATGTCCGCGACGTCCTGCTCGGTCAAGGCCAGCGTGGCTTCGGCCCGGCGCCCGAGCAGCTGTTCGAGCTCGGCGAAGGCCTGCCGGTCGCCGGCACCGCCCATCGTGCAGAAGAAGGCGGCGCGCCGGATCTGCTTCGCGTGGCAGCGGGCGAATGCCCGCACCGGCGAGGACAGGTGCCAGCCCCAGATGGGCGTGCCGATCAGCACGAGGTCGTAGCCTGCCGGGCTCGGGTGCGTCACGTCGATGGCGGCTTCGCGCCCGCCCACCGCCTCGACGAGCGATCGCAAGTAGCCGAACGGTCCGCGGCGGGAGCCGCGCTCGCGGATGGCACGCGGCCGGTCGCCGAACGCCTGCGCCAGCCGCTCGGCGAGGCGGCGCGTGTGCCCGGTGCGCGAGTAGTAGACGACCAGGACCTTCATCGCTGATGCCCCTCGACCTCGTCGGGCATGTCGTCGCCGTCGATCGGTGCTGCGGCCTGCTCGTGCACGGCCTGCTCGACGCCCAGCGCCTGCTCGGCCTGGCGCTCCGCCTCGGCCTCGTTCACCGCCTCCTCGCTTGCGCGGTCGCGGTCGGCGCGCGCCAGCGAGCACGTCTCGAACGGCCCGAACTGCTGGTGCCCGTCGGGCGACAGCCAGTACCACCCGTCCGGGTGCTCGACGAACCCTTCGGAGGCGTCGGCCGGCGCACGCTGTTCCGCAATCACGCGCGCCGCCCCGCGGCGACTCAGGCGCTTGACGACCCCACCCTGGCCCTTCGTGGCGCCGCGCTGCACCGTCCCTCGTGCTGAATGCTTCATGCGGCAAAGTCTGCCGCGCACGCACGCCGTCGGCCTTGAGCGAGATCAGTCCGGCCACCACGCAACGGTGAGGCCGCGTCGGCGGCCGCGCGGCAACTACGCGTCGTCGTCGAAGCTGACGACGACACCGCTGCTGGTGCGTGTGGCGGTGGGCGGCCGGGCCGGTGCCGCGGCCGCCGCGGCGGACCGCATGCCGCCCGCCGTTGCGGCTGCCGTGCCGCCTGCATCGTCGTGCAGCTCGATGACGACACCGCTGGCCGTGCGCATCGTCGTGCGCCCGCCGCTTGCGGGCGGCGCGGCGTTCACCGCCCCCGCCTCGAACAGCCCGGCCAGGAAGAGCGCCAGCCGCCGGCGATCGCGGACGTCGCCCAGCACCTGCGCGCTGACGAGCTGCTGCGCGCCGGCCACCGAGAAGCCGAGCGCCTGCAGCTGGCCGGTGATCGACGCGGTGTTGACCTGGCTCATCGGGCGCTCCTCGGGCAGGGCCACCCTGCACGCGGCCAGTGTCCACCGCACTCGCTGCAGCGCGCATCACCCGAAGGCGGCACGCGCATCACGTGTTCGTGGGAGGCGAGGCCGGCCCGCGGCTCACAGGTCCGGCGCGTAGCGCCGCGCCATCTCCTCGGGCGTCTCGGCCGGGACGGCGATGCCGGTCTGCTCGCTGATCATGCGGCCGGCGCTCGGCAGCGTGCCGCGCGGCACGCGCGCGGCCGGGTCCCACAGGCGCGAGCGCATGAAGGCCTTGGCGCAATGCAGGTACGCTGCCTCGACGGCGACGCGGATCACGAGCCCGGGCGTGCGCCGCTCGTTGCGGCAGGCCAGCAGGTCGGCCTCGGCGCGCGACAGCACGGCGCGGCCGTTGACGCGCAGCGTCTCGTCGAAGCCGGGAATCAGGAACAGCAGGCCGACGCGGCCGGTGGCGACGATGTTCTCGAACGAGTCGAGCCGGTTGTTGCCTGGCGCGTCCGGGATCAGCAGCTCGCCGTCGTCGGTGACCTTGACGAACCCCGGCTCGCCGCCGCGCGGCGAGGCGTCGAGCTCGTGCGCGGCACTGCCGGTGGCCAGCAGCACGAACGGCGACAAGGCGATGAAGGCGCGGCAGTGCGCATCGAGCCGGGCGATCTGCTTGCGCACGGCGCGCTCGGTGGGCATGGCGTAGAGGCGGCGCAGCTCGCCCTGCGACGTGATCGTATCGGGCATGGCCGCATTCTCGCCGCGGCTCGCGGACACCGCGCCCTCAGGCCGGGGGCTGGCGGCGCGGCTCGCGCCGCGTGGTGCTGGAGCGCGGCTCGCGCCGCGTGGTGCGGCGGCGCGCCGCCTGCACTTCGGCGTGCCGGCGCGCGATCAGCGCCGCCTGCTCGTGCATCGCCGCCAGCACCCCCGGCAGCCGCTTGCGGTCGAGCCGGTCGCGCAGCGCCGCGATGCTGATGGCCGCCAGCACCTGCCCGCCCGCGTCGCACACCGGCACCGCCACCGCCGCGGTGCCCGGCATCACGCCCTGCGGCGCGAAGGCGTGCCCGGCGCGGCGCGCCGCGCGCACCTGGCGCAGCACCTCGTCGGCCTCGCGCTGCTGCAGCGCCAGCCGCGGGGCGTTGCCGCGCGTCAGCCGCTCGGCTTCGGTCGGCGGCAGGCCGGCCAGCAGCACGATGCCCGACACGCTGGCGCCGAGCGGGCGCCGCACGCCGACGTTGATGGACAGCACCTGGATCGGCTGGCTGCCGAGGTGGCGCGCGATGCACACCGAGTCGGCCCCGTGGCGCAGGCTGAGGAAGACGGTGTCGCCCACCTCGGCGGCCAGCGCCTGCAGGTAGGGCTCGGCCAGCGCGCGCAGCGGCAGGCGGCCGGCGCGCGCCAGGCCGAGCAGCGAGAGCTCGTCGCCCACGCGGTAGCGGCGGGTGGCCGGGTCCTGCTCGACGGCGGTCTCGTCGATCAGCACCTTCAGCAGCCGGTGCACCGTGGGACGGCTGAGCCCCGACATCGTGGCGATGTCGCTGAGCCGCACACCCTCTTCCTGGCCCATGGCCACCAGGCGCAGCACGGCCATGGCGCGGCGCACGGTCTGCGCGCCCGGCACCTCGCCGGCGCCCGGTTCAGCCGCCGCCATCGCCACCATCGCCCCCATCTCCGGCTTCCGGGTCGATGCGCGCCATCACGCTCTTGTCGGTCTGCGCGATCCGCCGCATCGTCATCACGCGCCCGAGCGTCGCGTAGTTCGGCCCGGCCAGCCGGCACAGCGGGTTCAGGCGCGTGCTGTCGATCTTGCCGTCGGCCAGCAGGCCGTCGCGCACGTGGAAAACGAGCACCTCGCCGACGATGAACTCCGAGCCGGTGTCGCCGAAACCGATGGCGCGGTGCAGCCGGCACTCCATGGCCACGGGCGGCGCGACCAGGCGCGGCACGCCGATGCGCTCGCTGGGCACGGTGGCCAGGCCCAGCAGGTCCACCTCGCTCACCTCGGGCGGGTGCTCCACCGCGCTTTCGTGCAGCGGCTGCACCAGCGACTCGTCGGCGATGTGCACGACGTACTCGCCGGTGGCGTGGATGTTGCGGCCGGTGTCCTTCAGCACGCCGGCCTTGCGCCCGACGTTCACGCCGAGCATCGGCGGCTTGTTCGAGACGAACGTGAAGGCGCTGAACGGCGCGACGTTGAGCACGCCTTCCGGCGAACGCGTGCACACCCAGGCGATCGGCCGCGGCACGACGATGCCGGTGATCAGCTTGTAGGTCTGCTGCGGGTTCAGCTCGGCGGCGAGGATGCGCACGGTTTGCCCTTGTCTACAGGATGGAATCGGCAGCGGCAGGCGGCGTCGATGACGGCGGCGCCGCAGTGATGGATGGCGACGGATGGCAGTGGACGGTGATGCTAGCTGCCGGGCCCGCCGCGGCGGCTCGAGCGTCCACATGCTGGAACTTCGCGCGAGATTCCGTTTGCCCATGCGGCGCGGCGTTCCTACAGTGCGCGAACGACACGCAGCCCCGGCACCGGCCCCCTCGCCCCTCGCGGCAGGGCAGGCAGATGCACCACGACCCGCCGAAGGAGACCCCGATGAAGCCCACCCTGGTCCTGCTGCTGGCCGCGTTCGCCGCCGCCCCTGCCGCCGTGGCGCAGGAGTGGCCCGCCAAGCCGCTGCGCCTGGTGGTGCCCTACCCGCCCGGCGGCAACGTCGACACCGCGGCGCGCATCGTCGCCGCGGAGATGCAGAAGACGCTCAAGCAGACGGTGCTGGTGGAGAACAAGGCCGGCGCCGGCGGGCTGCTCGCCGGCGAGGCGGTGGCCAAGTCCGACCCCGACGGCTACACGCTGTTCATGACGGCCAACGGCCCGCTGCTCTATTCGCCCACCATCTTCAACCGGCCGCTGTACCACTGGCAGAAGAGCTTCGTGCCGATCACCTCCGTCACCTTCACGCCGCTCGTGCTGCAGGTGCATCCGTCGGTGCCGGCAAAGACGGCGCCCGAGCTCATCGCGCTGGCCAAGTCCAGGCCCGACGCGGTGACGATGGCCTCGCCCGGCGCCGGCACCACGAATCACCTGCTGAGCGAGATGCTGCAGCGGGTGAGCGGCGCCAAGTGGCTCACCGTGCACTACAAGGGCAACGCACCGGCCACCAACGACCTGCTGGGCGGCCAGGTGCAGTTCAACTTCGACCAGGTGTCGGTGGCCCAGGGCTTCATCAAGGACGGCCGCACGCGCGCGATCGCGGTGGCCGCGCCGCAGCGCGTGAAGTGGCTGCCCGACGTGCCCACGCTCGAGGAACAGGGCATCAAGGGCATCGACGGCCAGACCTTCACCGGCCTGCTCGCGCCGGCGGGCACGCCGCCAGCCGTCGTCGCCAAGGTGAGCGACGCCGTGCGCCAGGCGCTGGCCGACCCGGCCGTGGTGGCGAAGTTCTTCGCCTCCGGCTCGGAGGCGCGCTGGCTGTCGCCCGAGGACTTCAGCGCCTACCTGCAGAAGGAAGAGTCGACGTGGCTGCCGATCATCAAGGCGCTCGACATCAAGGTGCAGTGAGCGCCATGGACGCGGCAGCCCCACGCGGCGAGCGGCCATCGAGCAAGCGGCAGTCGATCTACCTCGAAGGCTTCGGCCACGCGAACCCGATCCCCGCCGCGTGCCGCGTCGGCCCGCTGTTGATGACCGGCCTTGTCAACGGCACCGACCCCGCGACCGGCAAGCTGGCCGAGACGCTGGCCGACCAGTGCCGGCACATGTTCACCCAGGTGCGCCGCATCGTCGAAGCCGGCGGCGGCCGCACCGACGACATCGTGCGCATGGGCGTGTGGCTGAAGGACCGCTCGCAGCGCGAGCCGCTGAACGAACAATGGCTGGCGATGTTCCCCGACCCGCACGACCGGCCGGCGCGGCTGTCGGTGCAGGCGGCGGACCTCACCGGCGGCATCCTCGTGCAGTGCGAGGTCACCGCGTACATCGCGGCGCGGGCCTGAACGCGAGCGAGAGCGACAACCAGCCCATGGCCGACTACCACCCCTTCCACCCGCACCCGCGCGCCCCTTCCCGGCCGCCACCGGCCGGCGCCATCGACAGCCAGTTCCACGTGCTCGGCCCGGCCGACCGTTATCCGGTGCGCCCGGGCGCCGCCTACGAGATGCCGAGCGCCACCTGGGAAGCGGCGCGCCGCATGCACGAGGCGCTGGGTTTCCGCCGCGGCATCGTCGTGCAGACGACGACCTACGGCGCCGACCACCGCGTGGTGCAGGACGGCCTGGCCGCACTCGGCCCCGGCTACAAGGGCTGCGCCAACGCGCTCGTGTTCGAGCGGGCCACCGACGCCGAGCTGCAGCGGCTGCACGACGCCGGCGTGCGCGGCGCGCGTTTCTCGTTCCGCCAGGCGCTGGGCGCGGTGCTCGGCCGCGAGGCCTTCGACCGCGCGGTGGCCAAGCTGCGCGAGCTCGGCTGGTACATGAAGATCCAGCCCGAGCAGAACGGCATCGTCGAGAGCGCGCACTGGTTCGAGCACCTGGACCTGCCGATCCTCATCGACCACATGGGCCGCCCCGACGCGGCGCTCGGCCCCGAGCGCGACCCGAACATCGCCAGGCTGCGCCAATGGCTGGCACGCGGCAACTTCTGGGTCATGCTGTCGCTCGGAGAGAAGATCTCCAAGGCCGGTGCGCCTTACGATGACGTGGTGCCGCTGGCCCGCGCGCTGATCGACGCAGCGCCCGAACGCTGTGTGTGGGGCTCGGACTGGCCGCATCCCGTCTCGAGGAGTCCGCCGCCGAACGACGCCGAGCTGCTGGAGCTGCTATACCGCTATGCGCGCAGCGAGCAGGAGCTGCAGCGCATCCTGGTGGACAACCCGAGCACGCTGTTCGGCTACGAGCGCTAGGCCGTCGCCGGGCGCGAGGAGCGAGAACACGATGAAGACCGTCGTCGGCGCGTTGCTGAACTTCCAGGACGCCTGGGCCGCCATGGAAAGCGCGATGCGCGAGCCGCCGCACCACCGCCCGCCGGTGCACCCGGTGCTGTACCTGAAGCCCGCCAACACGTGGATCGGCGGCGGGCAACCGGTGCTTCTGCCCGACGACGTGCCCGAGGTCGAGGTGGGCGCCACGCTCGGCCTGGTGCTGGGCCGCGCCGCGGCGCGGGTGCGCGAGGCCGAGGCCCTTTCGTACGTGGGCGGCTACGCCATCGTCAACGACGTGACGGTGCCGCACGCCGCCGTGCTGCGCCCGCCGATGAAGCAGAAGTGCCGCGACACGTTCTGCCCCATCGGCCCCGTGGTGCCGGCGGCGCGCGTGCCCGACCCCGGCGCGCTGGGCTTGCGCGTGTTCGTCAACGGCGAGCTGCGGCTGAGCGCCCACACGAGCCAGCTGCGGCGCAGCGCGGCGCGCCTGCTGGCCGAGGTGAGCGAGTTCATGACGCTCGCGGCCGGCGACATGCTGCTCGTCGGCGTGCCCGGCAACGCGCCGCGCGTGCGCGTGGGCGACCGTATGGCGATCGAGATCGACGGCCTCGGGCGGCTGGAGAACGCGGTCGAGCGCGAAGAGGAAGTCGAAGAAGCAGGAGCCGCGGCATGAGGACGGCACGCGTGGGCTACGGCGGCGCCCTGCACGAGGCGACGCCGGCCGCCGAAGGCCGCGTGCGCCTGGCCGACGGCCGCGTCGTCGACGAGGGCGAGCCGTTGTGGCTGCCGCCCTTCGAGGCGCGCACGATCTTCGCGCTGGCGCTGAACTACGGCGACCACGCCGCCGAGCTGGCGGCGAAGTCGTCCGCCGAGCAGGCGGGTTTCCTGCAGGCGCAGCGGGCCGAGCCGATCGTCTTCATCAAGGCCGCCAACACGCTGGTCGGGCACCGCGGGCTGACGCGGCGGCCGGCCGACGGCGAATTCATGCACTACGAGTGCGAGCTGGCCGTGGTCATCGGCCGCCAGGGCAAGCGCATCAAGCGTGAACGCGCCATCGACCACGTGGCCGGCTACACGGTGGCCAACGACTACGCGATCCGCAACTTCCTCGAGCCCTACTACCGCCCCAACCTGCGCGTGAAGAGCCGCGACGGCTGCACGGCGCTGGGGCCCTGGCTCGTGCCGCGCGACGAGGTGCCCGACCCGATGGCGCTGCACCTGAGCACGCACGTCAACGGCCGGCTGGTGCAGGAAGGCCACACGCGCGACATGATCCACGACGTGGCGTCGCTGATCGAGTACCTGAGCGGCTTCATGACGCTGAGCCCGGGCGACGTGATCCTCACCGGCACGCCGAAGGGCTCGGTGGACGTGCAGCCTGGCGACGAGGTGGTGTGCGAGGTGGAGGGCCTGGGGCGGCTGCACAACCGGCTGGTGGCGGACTGGGTGCCCGAACCCGAGCGGGCGGCGTGAGGCGCTGACGCGCTGGCCAGCCCGAGCGCGCGGTTGGCTCGCTGTGCGGAGCGAGCCTCGCTCGGGCGCCACCTCCGAAGGTGGTGGTGGCAAAGGGCCGTGCGGGCCCGGTGTGGCGCGGCATATGCGGCGGTCGGCCGGCTGCGCCGGCCGACTCCCCTGCGCTGCTCGGTCTTGTGGCCCACGCGCAGAACTCGTTGCACTCGCTTCGCTCGTGCCACTCGGACAGCTGCGCGAGTCAGATATGGAAGCGCGCGAGTACGCGCGCGGGCCACAAGACACTGCGCTGCTCGGCGCCGCAAGTGCCGCGCCACACCGGGCCCGCACGGCCCTTTGCAGACAACCCTGGGTGGCGTTCGACGGGCTCGAATCAGGTACGCACCGGCGCCGGCTCCGCGTCCACGTCGGGCTCGGGCCGCTCGGCAGCGCGCATCTCGTCCACCGGGCCGGGGTCGAGCAGCGCCTGTGGCGGCACCTCTGCCGGTGCAACCACCATGCCGCCCGGCACGGCGGGTAGCGGCGCGTCGGGTGAGACACCGGCGGCGGCCCCAGGCGCCGCCGGCGCCGCCACGTCCTCGGCCAGGAAGCCGCCGCTCTGGTGCGCCCACAGCGCCGCGTAGTGCCCGCCCAGCGCGATGAGCTGCGCGTGCGTGCCCTCTTCGACGATGCGCCCTTCGTCGAGCACGATGAGCCGGTCCATGCGCGCGATGGTGGAGAGGCGGTGCGCGATGGCGATCACCGTCTTGCCTTCCATCAGCCCGAGCAGCTGCTCCTGGATGGCGAGCTCCACCTCGCTGTCGAGCGCCGAGGTCGCCTCGTCGAGCACGAGGATCGGCGCGTCCTTGAGGATGACGCGCGCGATGGCGATGCGCTGGCGCTGCCCGCCCGAGAGCTTGACGCCGCGCTCGCCGACATGCGCTTCGTAGCCGGTGCGCCCCTTCCAGTCCGACAGGCCCAGGATGAACTCGTGCGCCTGTGCGCGCTTCGCCGCGGCCTCGATGGCTTCGGCGCTCGCGCCCGGGCGGCCGTAGCCGATGTTGGCGGCGATCGAGCGGTGCAGCAGCGACGTGTCCTGCGTGACCATGCCGATGGCGGCGCGCAGGCTTTCCTGCGTGACCTCGCGGATGTCGTGGCCGTCGATGCGGATGCTGCCCTGCTCGACGCCTTCGAGCTCGAAGAAGCGCAGCAGCAGGTTGACGAGCGTGCTCTTGCCCGCACCCGAGCGGCCGACGATGCCCACGCGTTCGCCGGGCTTCACCGTGAGCGTCAGCGAGTCGAGTACCTTCTTGCCGTCCTTGCGGCCGTAGGTGAAGGTGACGTGGTCGAAGCGCACCTCGCCGTGCGGCACCTCGAGCTCGCGCGCGCCGGGCTTGTCGGTGAGCGAAAGCGGCACGGCGATCGTCTCCATGCCTTCCTGCACGACGCCGATGTTCTCGAAGATGCCGGTCACTTCCCAGCTCACCCAGCCGGCGACGTTGGCGATGGTCCACGCGAGCGGCAGCGCGGTGGCCACCGTGCCCGCGTCCACCGCGCCGCGGCTCCACAGCCACACGCCGATGCCCGCCGTGCTGACGAGCAGCATCGCGTTCAGCGCCGACAGCGTCGTCATGAAGCGCGTGATGAGGCGCATGTGCCGCTGGATGGCGCCGGTGTGCTCGTCGATCACCTCGCGCACGTGCGCGTCTTCGTCGCGGGCACGCGCGAAGAGCTTGACGGTGAGGATGTTGGTGTAGCTGTCCACCACGCGGCCCATCACCAGGCTGCGCAGCTCGCTGCTCGCCTTGGCCAGGTCGCGCATCGGCGGCACGAAGCGGCGCAGGAAGTACACATAGCCGCCGAACCACAGCGCCGTGGGCAGCGCCAGCCGCCAGTCCGAGGTGCCCATCAGCACGAGTGCGGACATGCCGTACACCGCGATGTACCAGACGCCGCGGATGGCGCTGACGACGCTTTCGCGCACGGCGTTGCTCGTCTGCATCACGCGGTTGGCGATGCGGCCGGCGAAGTCGTTCTGGAAGAATGGCCAGCTCTGGCGCACCACGTGCCAGTGGCTCTGCCAGCGGATGAGGCTGGTGACGCCGGGCACCACGGCGTTGTTGCGCACCAGGCTGTCGGTCATCAGCGCCAGCGGCCGCAGCACCAGCACCACGGCGGCCATGCCGAGCAGCATCGGCAGCGCCTGCTCGAACGCGGCGGCGCGGTCGCTCGCTTCCATCAGCCGCACGAGGCGGCCGATGAAGATGGGGATGAGCGTGTCGACCAGCGCAACCGCGAGCCCCGTGAGGAACATCAGCCCGAACAGGCCGCGCGTCTGGCTGACGAAGTGCCAGTAGAACCCGAGCAGGCTCTGCGGCGGCGCGCTGCCGGTGCGCGCGGTGGGGCGGATGCGGGATTCGAAGAAGGCGAACATTGGTGGGGATTGTGGGGCGACAGTGCTGATCGCACTTCAGAGTGGCGATCCGGCGTCGTCCCGGTTCGGGACGTGGCCATCTCACTTCCACCGTCGGCGCAGCTCAGCCGCAGCCGGGCACGCCGGCGCCGCTTAGCTGCGGCGGCCCTCGCTGGGCGAGGGCTCCCCTGCACTTCTCGCCGAGCAGGGCCGCTCCGCTAGGCAAGCTTGCTCCGCGGAGCCGCTCACGCCGCCGACCCTGCCCGGCTGCGTTACTCGGCACCGCAGGTGCGCGTCGCCGGCCCACCCGGCTGCGGCTGAGGGGATTCGGCCTATGGCTTCAGAGCAGGGACGCTTCCCGGCAACGACCACAACACGCCTTCAAGGCGATGCCATTACGCTGCCAGAGCGCCTCGCGCTGCCTCGCCCGCCAGGCTGGGATCAGACAGGACTGCCTTGATGATCTCCTCCAGTTCTGCCTTCCCCTCAGGGACCAGTCGATCCCACATCGACGGCTCAGCTGTTAGCCGAATGAGCTTCTCAAGGTCCTTGCTTCTGTACCCCTCTGGGAGGTACGACTCCAACGCTCCACGTGCCAACACGTATGTGCCTGACCGACGCTGGGCCGCAATGAAGTCTCGAAGGGTCTCCTGCTCGAGCGGCGTTAGATCTGCTCGGAGCCGTGTCTGTCTTGCTTTGATGTATTCCCAGAGTTCGCGCAAATCACTCAGGTTGCCGCCACCAATCGCCTCATCCATACGGGCAAGAAGGCTTGCCGCATCCAAGCTGGTTGGATCGTCAATCACCTTCTCCTTCAGGTTCTTCCCCGAGATCGCAAATAGCTTCTTGATCGACTCGTTACCGATCTCCCTGAGGTAGTCCTGATCAGCGATTACTACGAACGGAACCTTGCACACGGTCAGGAGCTTCCGGTACTGCTCGAACAGCGTCTTGCCGCCAACACTGACGACTTCGAACACGCGCGCTGTGCTGGTTCCGTTGCCGAAGTGTCGAAACACGGCCTCAAAAAAGAGGCGATCGGAGATTCCCTCCACGAGAACGACGAGGTCTGAGAAGAAGATGCGCTCGTTGTTCTGGCTGTTGACAATGCTGAAGAGATGCTTCGGCTCCGGCAATCCGCTGTCGCTAAGTCGCACTACTCGACTACACTGACCATCCGAGTAGACGCGCGAAACGTATTGAATGGTCGCCGGGGACACAAAGACAGGCGAGTGAGTCGCCATCAAGAACTGGTTCCCTGTATCGGCCGAGAGGGCTTCGAAGAGCCCCAAGAGGGTGCGCTGCCAGCGCGGATGGAGGTGCAACTCCGGCTCATCTATGACGATGAGCGCATCGCGAACGTTCAGGGCATAAATCGCAAACAGGTAAGTCAGCAGTTCGCGTTCTCCCGACGACGCCGCACTGACCCGAAACGTCGACCCCTGCTTCGTGAGTTGCATCTCATATCGGTTGCGGTTCTTATCTGTGCACTGTAGGTTCCACTCGTATCCGAGCGACCGTAGCGTTCGAGTGAGAGCTTGGACTCCTGAGTCACTGAGAAAGTCCTGTTTCGTACGCCCGTCCGCCTTCTCCAAGAGCGCCCTGTAGCGTTCGGCAAGGCGGCCGATTGCCAGTGCAGCTATTGAACCGGCCGTTCGAGAGGATGCAGCATCAACAGCCCTCTTGTGGTCATACTCGTTGAAAGTGGAGAGCGTGACAGCCGCCGACATGTCACCGGCAGACCTATTGACTGGAAGCGAAATCATCGGCATCGACAACGGTCGCTGCTCGTACTCCTCACGTACGCGGCTGTTGACCTCGTAGGTCTCAAGGTACTGCCGGAACGTTGACGCTGCGGGGCCGTCCACGCCCTGCAGTTTTCCGTTCACGATGGAGTAAGGGATGATCGTGCCCGCCTGAACAGCACCCACGTCCCAAGAAGAGGCGGAAGCGACCGGGAAGTTCACGTAGCGGGTCTTCGATCGCTGCTCGAGTTGCTCGGCCTCCGTCTTCGTTCTTCGAATGCTCTCGACGTCGGATGCCGTGATCTCGAGGTGCAACTCGATGCGCTGATCTACGGCAGACCCAGCGCTGTGCTTCTCGAGCAGGCCAGCATTAAGTGCATCGTTGCTCGCCCACTCGTATCGCTCTTGCCAGTCATTCGTTGGATTGTGGCGAGGAATCCACGACTTCAGAAGGTGTACGCGGAGGGCTAAGACGGCGGCGTCTAGCAGGTTTGTCTTCCCTCCGCCGTTTGGACCGACGATGATTGATATCTCGCTGGAGAGGTCAAACTCCTGGTGATCCAGAAAGCTTCGGACGTTCTCAAGAACTATTTTTCGCAGTTTCATCTTTCGACCAAGCAAGCGGAACGATGAAGCATTATTGTCACCTGAGACAGCGCGACAGCGGCTTGCCCGACCGAGGCTCAGCCGCCACGACCGTGGGAATACGCCGGTCCCCCATACCATGACGGGCATGAGCGCCGAACCCTCTGCACCCCCTTCACGCCAGTACCTCGTCACCGGCGCCGGCAGCGGCATCGGCCTCGCCGTCGTGCAGGCGCTTGCAACCACCGGCCACCGCGTCTGGGCCGGCGCGCGGCGCGACGAAGACCTGGCGCACCTGGCCGCCATCCCCAACGTCGAGGCCCTGCCGCTGGACCTGCTCTCGCCGGCGTCAGTCACCGCGGCACGCGACGCGATCGCGGCCAACGGCGGCCGCCTCGACGGCCTCGTGAACAGCGCCGGCATCGGCGAGCTCGGCCACCTGGCCGCCTGGCGCGACGACGACGTGCGGCGCCTGTTCGAGACCAACGTGTTCGGCCTGATGCGCCTGACGCAGGCGTTGCTGCCCATGCTGCTGGCAGCACGCGGGCGGGTGGTAAACATCGGCTCGATGGGCGGCAGCATCACGCAGCCGCTGTACGGGCCGTACACGATGAGCAAGTTCGCGCTGGAGGCGTACAGCGAATGCCTGCGCCTGGAAGGCGCGCCGCACGGCCTGGCGGTCAGCATCGTGCAGCCGGGCGCGGTGGCCACGCGCATCGGCCAGAGCGCGGCGGCAGGCACGCGCGCACGGCTCGCCGCGACGCCGGCGCCGTTCGATGCCGACGCGCGGCGTGCGCTGCAGAGCCTGGACGCGCCGCCCCAGGCGCAGCCCGACGCGCCCGAGTCGGCCAACAACCGCCGCCCGGCCTCGCCCGAGAGCGTGGCGGCCGTCGTCGTCGAGGCACTCGGCTGCGCCGCGCCGCGGGCGCGTTATCTCGTCGGCACGCGCTGGGAAGGGGAACGCGTGCTGGACGCGCTCACGGAGCGGCTGATCGACGCCGCCACCAGCCCCGGCCAGCGCCTGGACCGCGCGGCGCTGCTGGCACGCGTCGACGCGGCGTGGCGGGCTCGCGGTGCGGAAGTCGACTGACGCCGGTCCGCGAAGGGCCCGGGCGTAGGATCCGTGAGCCTTGGTCTCTGATCCACGAGACACCTCGGAGGCAAACCCACATGCAGTGGCGCACCCAAGTCGGCATCGTCGGGGCCGGGCCGGCCGGGCTCTTGCTTTCCCACCTTCTGCATCTGCGCGGGGTCGAGAGCATCGTGGTCGAGCGCACGTCCCGGGCGCACGTGCTGGCGCGCATTCGCGCCGGGGTGCTCGAAGCCGGCACCGTGGCCGTCCTGCGCGAAGCCGGGCTGGGTGATCGCATGGATCGCGAGGGAAAGCCGCACGAGGGCGTTGCCATCGCCTGGGCCGGACGGGGCCGCTTCCTGATCGACACCCGCAGGTTCACCGGCAAGGAGATGATGGCCTATGGCCAGACGGCCATCACCGAAGACCTCTTCGCCGCGCGCGACGCGGCCGGGGGGCACATCATCGACGAGGCCGAAGGCGTCGCGCTGCACCGCGTGACGGGCGCGCCCTTCATCACCTTCGACAAGGAGGGCGCACCGCACCGCATCGATTGCGACTTCATCGCCGGATGCGACGGGTTCCATGGCGTCAGCCGGCAGACGATCCCCGCTGCCGTGCTGCGGACCTTCGAGAAGTCGTATCCCTTTGGCTGGCTCGGCATCATGTCCGAAACGCCGCCCTATCCCGACATCTGCTACGTCCACCACCGCCGCGGCTTTGCACTTGCCTCGCAGCGCGGCCCGAACCTCAGCCGCTACTACGTGCAGTGCGACCTCTCGGACACGGTCGACCAGTGGCCGGACGACCGTTTCTGGAGCGAGTTCAAGGCCCGCTGCCCGCAGGAGATGGCGCAGAGCATCGTCACCGGGCCGTCGATCGAGAAGTCGATCGCGCCACTTCGCAGCTTCGTCGCCGAACCGATGCGGCACGGCAACCTGTTCCTGGCAGGCGACGCGGCGCATATCGTGCCGCCAACCGGGGCCAAGGGGCTCAACCTGGCGGTGTCCGACGTCTGGTACCTGGCACGCGCGTTCGCCGCCAGGTACGAGCGCGGCGAGACGCACTATCTCGACAGCTATTCGGAGATGGCGTTGCGCCGCGTCTGGGGTGCGGAGCGCCTGTCGTGGTGGCTGACCAACCTGCTGCACAGGTTTCCGGACGAATCCGAGTTCGACGAGCGGATGAAGGAAGATCAGCTCGAGTACCTGCGGTGCTCGCCGCACGCGCAGGCGTCGCTGGCCGAGCAGTATGTCGGTTTGCCGTTCGAGAGCTGATCCACCCGACAACGCGCTGAGGGACGGTGGCCTGCGGCTGCTGCCCGGCACGTTCGAGAACCAGGCCTACGCGTTTGCGGTGGCCACGGGCTGTGCGCGGCGCGAGCCCGTCGGGCGCGAGATCTTGCGCATCACCGACACCGCCGAGTGGCGCGAGGTGTCAAGGCGGTACCTCGGGGCACCGCCGCAGGTGGCGCAGCGGCGCGGCGGCCCCGAGGTCTTGCCCGCGCCGGATGTCCGACGGTCCGCACATTCACCGTCTCCGCGGCCCATTTGTGGCCATACACTCCTCGCGTCACGCGCTGCTCGGCAAGCGGCAGCGCGACCGAAGAAGAAGGGGAGACGTGGTCCACCCCACCTCGCAGTTCTGGGACGACCTGCTGCTGTTCATCGAGGACGGCCGGGTGATTCCGGTCATCGGGCCGGAGCTTGTCACCGTGGCCGATGGCGACACCTCGCTGCCGCTTGTGCAGTGGCTGGCGCGCGGGCTCGCCCGGGTGCTGGAGCTGCCCGCAGCCGACCTGCCCGCCGCGTTCGACCTCAACGACGTGGTGGCGCTGCACGTGCGGCGCGGCGGCGAGCGCGACATGCTCTACGCGCGGCTGCTGCAGCTGCTGCGCAAGGCACCCGCGGCGCCGGCGCCGGCTCTGGCCGCGCTGGCCGGCATCGCGCCGCTGAAGCTCTTCGTCTCGATGTGCTTCGATTCGCAGCTCGAGGCGGCGCTGAGCCGGCAGCGCCCGGGCACGCCGGCGCAGGTGGTGGCCTACGCGCCCAACGCGCTGCGCGACCTCCCGGTGCCGCACGACGAGCTGCGCCAGCCGCTCGTCTACCACCTGCTCGGCCGCGCGTCGTCCACGCCCGACTTCGCGATCTGCGACGACGACCTGCTCGAGTTCCTGCACGCGCTGCAGGACGGCCCGCGCCGCCCGGCGCGCCTGTTCGATGCGCTGCGTGCCAATCACCTGCTGATCCTGGGCTGCGGCTTCGGCGACTGGCTGGCGCGCTTCTTCCTGCGCACGGCGCGCGGGCTGGAGCTTTCGCAGAAGCGCAAGCGCTGGGACGTGCTGG
The DNA here is from genome assembly GCA_026125665.1 of Rubrivivax sp. GTDB lineage: Bacteria > Pseudomonadota > Gammaproteobacteria > Burkholderiales > Burkholderiaceae_C > Rubrivivax. The sequence continues at coordinate 66,589 of JAHCKS010000012.1, read as the reverse complement.
CCGACACCCGCTCCGGCCAGGACGCGGCGCTGACGGTGTTCCTCGCCAGCTACAGCGCCGAGACGCGCATGCTGCCGATGGCGCCGACCGATTTCGTCGCCGAGCTGGCGCAGCGCTGGCATGCGCTGCATGCGGCCGCCCAGCCGGCATCGTCGCCAGCATCGGCGCCTGGCGATGCCGGCCGCGGCGACGGCGCACGCGGTGAACGCGGCCCGCGCGACGGCGCCGTGTTCATCAGCTACGCGAGCGAAGACCGCGCCGCGGCGCAGCGCCTGGCCGAGGGCCTGCGCGGCGCGCGGCTCGATGTCTGGTTCGACCAGCGCGAGCTGCAGGTTGCCGACGACTGGTCGGCTGCCATCGAGCGCGGCATCGCGCGCTGCGCGCTCTTCGTGCCGGTGATCTCGCGGGCCGCGCTGGCCGAGGCGAACCGCCGCCGCTACTTCTGGCGCGAGTGGAACGCCGCCGAGGACCGCAGCCGCGGCATGGCACCGGACGAGGAGTACATCGTGCCGGTGGTCATCGACGGTTCCCGCCTCGGCGAGTTGCCGCTGCCGCCGGGCTTCCTGCGCAAGCAGGGGTGCGCGCTGCCGGGCGGCGAGCCGACGAGCGAGGTGGCGCAGCGCTTCACCACCATCGTGCAGAACTTCCATCGCCGCCGGCGCGCGCTGTCGTGAGCGAGCACGCGCGCCCGGCGCTGAGCGCCGAGGAACCCTGGCCCGGGCTGGATTCGTTCCAGGAAGCCGACCAGGCCTTCTTCCGCGGCCGCGGCGCCGAGGCTGCCGCGCTGCGCCGGCGCGTGCTGCGCGAGCCGCTGACGGTGCTGTTCGGCCGCTCGGGCCTGGGCAAGACCTCGCTGCTGCAGGCCGGGCTCTTCCCGGCGCTGCGCGCAGAGGACCTGCTGCCGGTGGCGGTGCGGCTGGACCACGCCGCCAGCGCGCCGCCGCTGCGCGCGCAGGTGCTGGCGCGGCTCGAAGCCGAGTGCCAGGCGCATGGCGTGCTGCGTCCGACTTCCGATGGCACGGGCGAACTCGACCTCTGGCGCTTCTTCCACCACCGCGACGCCGAGTTCTGGAGCCGCCTCAACCGCCCGGTGACGCCGGTGCTCGTGTTCGACCAGTTCGAGGAGATCTTCACCCTCGGCCAGCAGGACGAGACCGCGCACGCGCGCGCACAGGCCTTCCTCGGCGAACTGGCCGACCTCGTGGAGCACCGGCCGCCGCAGGCGGTGAAGGACGCGCTGGAGCGCGACCCCACGGCGGCCGGGCAATGGGTGTTCCGCCGCGCGGTGGTCAAGGTGGTTCTGAGCTTTCGCGAAGACTTCCTCGCCGAGATGGAGGGCCTGGCGGCCGCGATGCCCTCGGTGATGGGCAACCGCCAGCGCCTGCTGCCGATGGACGGCGCCCAGGCCTACGCCGTGGTCACCGAAGCGGGCGGCGCCTTGGTGAACGACGACGTCGCGCGCCGCATCCTGCGCCTGGCGTGGAAGAACGAGCCGGCACCGCCGGTGGCGCCCGAGCAGTTCGCGCGCATCGAGATCGACCCCGCGCTGCTGAGCGTGGTGTGCAGCGAGCTCAACCACAAGCGCCGCGCCTGCACGCCGCCGCGGCCGGCCATCACGGCAGACCTGCTGGCCGGCGCCGACCGCGAGATCCTCGCCGGCTTCTACGAGCGCTGCCTGGCCGGGCTCGATGCGCGCCTGCGCGCCTTCGTCGAAGACGAGCTGCTCACCGACCGCGGCTACCGCGACAGCCACGACTGGGACGACGCGCTGGCCGCGCCGGGCGTGACGGGTGGCGAACTCGAGACGCTGATCTCGCGCCGCCTGCTGCGCGCCGAAGAGCGGCACGGGCGGCGGCGCATCGAGCTGACGCACGACGTGCTGACGAGGGTGGTGATGGACAGCCGCGACCGCCGCCGCGCGCGCGAGGCCGAGATGGCACTGGCCGAGCGCGAGCGCGAAGCGGCGCGAGTGCAGCGGCGCAACCGGCGCAATGCGCTGCTGGTGGGGTGCGGCGTGGTCGTCGTCGCCGTGATGGCCGGGCTGGTTGCCTGGCAGTACAGGGTGGCGAGTGGACAGGCTGCGGAGGCGGCCAGCACTCGCCTGATGGCTGCGGCTGACCGGCTGCCGGCTGGCGCATTCGATGCGTCCCTGCTCGTCAACGTCGAGGCCCTGCGCACCTCTCCGACGCTTGAAGCGCAAGGTGGCCTGTTATCGCGGCTGACGGACCACGAACGACCGGTCGGCTACTTTCGCGGGCCCGAGGGCGCCATCTTCAGCGTCGCCTTCAGCCCGGACGGCAAGCGTCTGGCTGCGGCGAGCGAGAACAACGGCGTCGTCCTGTGGAACACGGCCAGTCGCCAGGCGATCGCCAAGTTGAACGAGCACCAGGGCCGGGTCAGAAGTGTTGCCTTCAGCCCGGATGGCAGGGCCCTGGCCTCGGCGGGTGAGGACCACAACGTGATTCTGTGGGGCCTCGACGGTCGGGCGCCCGCTGCCACGCGCCTGGCGCACGCGGGAGCGGTCTATGGCGTTGCCTTTGGCCCGGACGGCACGCTTCTGGCCGCATCGGTCCCCACCGCCTACGCGCCATCGGCCTCGGCCAGCGCTTCTGCGGCATCCTTGAGTGGCAGCCCTGTGTCGAGGACGGCCGCGCCGGCCTCAATGAACGTAGTCAAGGACACCGGGGCTGTGATCCTGTGGGATGTCAAGAGCCGGGTTGCCATCGGCAAGCTCGAGGGTCCGGCAACGGGCGTTGCCTTCAGCCGGGACGACCGCGTCGCCGCGATCGGCGAAGACGGGAGAATCACCTTGTGGGGTGTTGGCAACCGTCAGCCCATCGCAACGCTTCGTGCGTCGCAGCTCGAAGAGAGTGTGCAGGAGGCATCTCCGGCGGGCAGGGTGGGGGCTCGACCGGAAACGCGGACTTGGAGCAGCGTCAGAGGTGTCGCAGTCAGCCCCAGTGGCAAGAGCGTGGCTTCGACCTTCAAGGACAGCGTGGTCCTATGGAACGGCAAAGACGATGGCAGGGATGTCGCCAAGCTCGAAGGGCACCATGGGCGGCCCAGCGCCGTTGTCTTCAGCCCCGACGGCCGGTGGCTCGCGTCGGCGGGTGAGGACAGGCGAGTCATCCTGTGGGCTGCCAATCGAATCCATGCCGCCACTCTTGAGGGCCACACGGGCGAAATCCTCGGACTTGCATTCAGCCCTGACGGCAAGCACCTGGCCTCGGCAAGCATGGACCGGGTGCTTCTGTGGGGTCTTGGGAGCCGCAGGCTGGTCTCCATCCTCGAAAGTCACGAGCTGAAGGAGGAGGCTCGCAACTTCGCCCTTAGCCCGGACTTCAAGCACTTGGCCATGGCAGCCGACAACAAGTCCATCTTGTTGGACGCTGCAAGCCGCCGAACCATCGAGACGCTCCAGGGCCAAGGCGCCGTCAGCGATGTCGTCTTCAGTCAAGACGGAAGGCGCCTGGCCTCGATCGAGGCGCGTGGCTTGGTCTTGTGGGACGTCGCGAGCGGCCGGCCGATCGCCACGCTCGCTGGTCATCAAGAGTGGGCCGCCGACGCCGCGTTCAGCCCGGACGGCAAGCGTCTGGCCTCGGCGAGTGCGGACCGGGCACTCCTGTGGGATGTAGAGAGCGGCAAGTTGATCACCACGCTTGCCGGGCACAAGGGGAGGGTCGGTAGCGTCGCGTTCAGCCCGGACGGCAAGCGTCTGGCCACGACGGGCGACGACGCGAACGTGGTCCTGTGGGAGGTGGAAAGCGGCAAGTTGATCACCACGCTTGCCGGGCACAAGGGGAGGAGGGTCAACGGCGTCGCGTTCAGCCCGGACGGCAAGCGTCTGGCCACGACGGGCGACGACGCGAACGTGGTCCTGTGGGAGGTGGAAAGCGGCAAGTTGATCACCACGCTTGCCGGGCACACGGGGTGGGTCGGTAGCGTCGCGTTCAGCCCGGACGGTAAGCGCCTGGCCTCGGGGGGAAGGATGGACCAGAGCGTCGTCCTGTGGGATATCGAAAGCCGCAAGCCGATCGCGACGCTGAAGGGACACTGGCATGCCGTCAAACGAGTCGCGTTCAGCCCGGACGGCAAGCGCTTGGCCTCGACGAGCGCTGACAGGGTGAGCCTGTGGGACCTTGACTCGCAGCCCTTGGTGGAGCAAGCCTGCGAAACCGCGGGCCGCAACCTCACCTGCCTGGAATGGCGCCAGCATGTGGGCCCCGAGGTGCCCTATCGCAAGACCTGCCCGGCGTTCCCGGCGCCGGAGCCTGCGGAGTGCAAGTAGAGGCGCGGCACCCGGAGCGGCTGCTGCCTACGACGGCGAGCGCATCACCATGAAGGCCGTGCGCGGATGCGGCAGCGTGTACCGGTGCGTGAAGCCCTGCGCCTCCATCTCGGCGCGCAGCGCATCCGCCGTCGGCCACAGGATCCCCCAGCGCACGAAGGACACGGCCACCAGCGTGACGAGCTGGTGGGGCGTGCTCGGCGTGATCGCTTCCGGCCCGGGCCGATCGGCCATCAGCGGAATCACCACGTAGCCGCCGGGGCGCAACGCACGGCGCACGGCGCCGATGGCCGCTTCGCGCGTGGGCTCCGGGAAGAACATCTGGCTCCACACGAGGGTGTCGAACTCCGCATTCACATCGACCTCGCGCACGTCGGCGCGTCGCAGCTCCACGCGGCCTTCGACACCCGCCGCGCGCGCCAGCTCGCGTGCCGCTTCCATCACCGGCGGCAGCAGCTCGTAGCCGACGCACTGCACGCCGGGATACATCGCTGCCACGCGCACCAGGTCGCGGCCCGCGCCACAGCCGAACTCGGCATGGCGGCCGCCGTTTCGCCACACCTCGCGCACCTCGGGCATCGCGTCGTCCAGGGCTGCCCAGGATTGCAGGGCCGCCGGCGATGTCGCGACACCCCACACGCCGCACGCCAGGGCGACGGCCTCGGCCGGGTCCACACCAGCGAATCCCGGCGCCGGGTCGAGGGCATGGGCGAGCCCGTTGCGCCACGCGGCCACGAACTCCAGGCGGGCGTCCATCGGCAGCGGACGCTGCGCGCCGAGGGCCTCGACCCAGTCCGGGTGCAGGCAGAAGCGGCCCTCCGTGTGCGTCACCACGCCCAGCGCCAGCAGCGCGTGGCAGATGCGGCCGGCCTGCTGCGCGTCGATGCCGGCGACGGAGGCGAACTCCTCGGGCGAGCGCGGATCGGCCAGCCATCCCGGCAAGCCGGCACGGCAGGCCACGCGCAGCAGCTCCAGCGCGCCGGCGCCGACGGTCCACTCCACCAGCTTGCTCTCGACATCGGCCACTGACATCTTCGTCTCCTCGGGTTGGGGTGCCTCGGGTTCGGTGCATTCACCACCGCGACGGCGCAACTGTGAAGGGCCGCTCCGCGCCCGTCCTGAGCCGCCGCTGAATATTCCTGAATCCGGGCCGCGCGCACGCCCTCGGCTGATACGCTCCGCAGCGCCCTGCCACCGCCCGGTGCCTCGTGCACATGCCCCGTGCAACAGCCCACGGCCTCCTCCCCGTTGCGCTTCGGCCGCTGCCGCCTCGACCCGGCCACGCGAGAGCTCCTTGTCGACGGCCGCCCGGCGCATCTCGGCGGCCGGGCCTTCGACCTGCTCGTGACGCTGGCCGAGAACCGCCACCGCATGCTCTCCAAGTCCGAGCTGCTGGACCGGGTGTGGCCGGGCGTGGTCGTCGAGGAGAACAACCTTCAGGTGCAGGTGAGCGCGCTGCGCAAGCTGCTGGGCAACGGCACCATCTCGACGATCCCCGGCCGCGGCTACCGCTTCACGGCGGTCGTTGCGGACGACGCCGTGCTGCCGGTGCACGCCGAACCGGCGGCTTCCGGCGGACCGCCCGCCCCCGCCGCCTCGGCCGCCTCTGCCGCCCCCACCGTGGCCGCGCCGGTGCTGCGCACCAACCTGCCAACCAGCCCGCGCGTGCTGCATGGCCGCGACGACGACCTGCACGCGCTCGGCGCGTTGCTCGGCACGCGCCGGCTCGTCAGCATCGTCGGCGCCGGCGGCATCGGCAAGACGGCGCTCGCGCAGCGCCTGCTGCAGCAGCGCGCCGGCAGCCACGCGCACGGGGTGTGCTGGGTCGAGCTGGCCGATGTCGCGGACGGCGGTGCGCTGCCCGAGGCGATCGCAGCCGCCCTGGGTGTGCGCATCGGCGAGGGCGATCGATTGCAGGGGCTGACCGCAGCCCTCGCGCCGCTGGACCTGCTGGTCGGCCTGGACAACGCCGAACACCTGGCCGATGCCGTGGCCACCGCCGCCAAGACGCTGCTCGCAGCCGCACCCGGGCTGCGGCTGCTGGTCACCAGCCAGGTCCCGCTGCGGCTGATGATCGAGCACGTCTACCGCATCGGGCCGCTCGCGTTGCCCACCGGGCCCGTATCCGCCGCGCGCGCCATGGAGTTCGGGGCGCTGGCCCTGTTCGTCGAGCGAGCCCAGGCGGTGAACCCGAGATTCGCGCTCGACGACGCGGGGGTCGCCGATGCGGTGGAGATCTGTCGCCGCCTCGACGGCCTGGCTCTCGCGATCGAGCTGGCGGCGGCGCGCACGCCGCTCATGGGCCTGAAGCGGCTGGCCGCCGCGCTGGACGACCGGCTGCGCCTGCTCACGTCCAACCGCGACCGTGACGCGCCGGCGCGGCAGCAGACCCTGCGCGCCGCACTCGAGTGGAGCCATGGCCTGCTCGGTGAGCGCACCCAGGCGGTGTTCCGGCAGCTGGCCGTGTTCTCCGGCAGCGCTGATCTCGCGCTGATCCAGGACGTGGTCGGTGGGGGCGCCGATGGCCGCGCCGATGGCCGCCCCGAACGTGACGACTGGGCCACGCTCGACGCGCTGGGCGAGCTCGTGGACCACTCGCTGGTCGCGGTGCTGGACGGCGCGGACGGCACGACCAGCACCACCGGCCCGGATGGCGCCCCACGCTATCGGCTGCTCGACTCCGCCAAGGCCCTGGCGGGCGAGCTGCTGCGGGCCAGCGGCGAACTCCCCGCCCTGCAGCAGCGCCACGCCCGCGCGATGGCGGCCCGGTTCGACGCCGAGTTCGAGCACGCTTTCGACGGCAGCGTGGGCTGGGACGCCTGGTTGAGCCGGCTCGCGCCCGACCTGGACAACGCGCGCGACGCCTTCGCGTGGGCGCGCGAACACGGTGCGGCCGCCACGGCGCTGAGCCTGGGCGCGACGCTGCTCTGCGCGCTGCCATCGGCGGTCTATTCCGAGCAGATGGCGCTGGCCGACCAGGTCGAGGCGATGGTCGATGCCTGCCCGGATGTCGGCGCTCGCCTGCGCGGGTTGAACATGCTCGCGCGCGCCTGGGGCACACGGTGGGCGGGTCGGGGCCTTGCCGCGGCACGGCGCGCGGTCGAGATCGCCCGCGCCGGCGGCGTCGATCCGTTTGCCGCCTATCTGGCCGAGAGCCAGCTCGCGCTGATGGCGATGTGGTCGGACGACGCCGAGACCGCCGCGGCCGCGATGGCCGCGATGGAGGCGCTCGAGCGGCCGGACTGGCCGCCGCAGCGCCTGCTCTGCGGCGCCGAGGCGCGTACGCACGCCGCCCGAATGGGCCTGCCGCACGACGCGGCGCGCGCGCTGCAGATGACGCGCCGCCAGCTCGAACTCGAACGGGCACAGGGATCGGCCGGGCTGGAGGCGCGCTTCGTCCTCATCGACGTGCTGGTCGGGGCCGGCGACGCCGAGGCGGCGGTGCGCGAGGGCGAGGCGCTGCTGGCCGCCGTGGAGGGCACGCGCGAGGAGTACGCGATCGCGGGCGGCCGGGCGAACCTGACCGAGGCCCTGGTGGCGCTCGGCGACACGGCGCGGGCACGCTCGGTGGCGCAGGCGGGCTGGGCGATGATCGTCCGCCATGAGATGCAAGGCGCCACGGCGCCGCACCTCGCTTTGCTCGCCGCGCTCGAAGGCCGCATGCGCGCCGCGGCCATGCTCATCGGCTTCGCCGATGCCGACTACGCGGCGCGCCGCACGACGCCCCATCCCTGCGAAGCCATGCACGCGCGCCGCGCCATGGATCTGGCGGTCGCCGTGCTCGGCGAAGCCGAGTTCCAGCGCCGGTCCGCGGCCGGGCGAAGCCTCGATGTGTCCCGGGCCGGCGCCGTGGCGTTCGCCGGCGCGGACGTCGATTGAGTCGACCGCGGCCGCGGGCGCCACGGCAGCGCGAGCAGGTTCGCGCTCTTCCGTGCGGCTGCTTGCCCGCCACGGTCTGGGACCTCTCCCTCGGCCCGATCGCGGCGTGGTCGTCGCCGGTTTTCCAGAACAGCCACGTCCACCTGCTCGGCGGCGACTTCGCCGACGCCCGCACACGGAGTGCAGCAGAGCCTTCCGCGACAAGCTGCCGCGGCCCGACACCGTGGGGTCGGCCCTCGCCACCGTGCGGCAGAACCTCGACGCGGGCGCCGACGCGACCAAGCTGTTCCTCGTCACCCCGCAGGGCCGGCGCGGCGTCAGTCGCATGAGGGCGCCGGCATGAGCGCGATGCAGATCCTGGCATCGCTGACCACGGCGCCCGCCGCGCGATGGAACTGGACGCCGACCTGGTGGTCCTGAAGGCCGACCCCGCGCAGGACGTGAAGCGCTTCGCCGCGGTGAAGTGCGTGGTGCGTGGTGCGCGGCGGGCAGGTGGTCTACGTGAAGTGAGGCCGGGCGCGGCCTACAGGTGGAACACCCCGCCCGCCGCGCGCACGATGTCGTTCTCCGCGATCATGTAGCACAGGCGCGAGCCGGCACCGAGCTGGGTGCGCAGCCCGCTCGAGTAGTTCCCCAGCGCCGGCAGGTGCGGGAAGACACAGCTCTGGTTGTAGCCGGAGATGCCGTTCGCGGTGACCACGGCGCTGTGCGTCGGTGCGTTCAGCCACAGCAGCACGGTCCCGGGCGGCGGCAGCGCCGCGGTGTGGTTGAAGTCGACGGCACCCACGCGCGGCAGGCGCAGCATCGCGCCCTGGGCCGAGCCCGGCATGTTGGCGATGTTGCCCATGCGCGCCAGCAGCGGCCGCGCGGGCACGAGGCCCTGCGCCGTCGCTTCCTCGGCCGCCCAGAACCACACGGCCTGGTGGCAGGTGATGCCCACCCCCACGGGGTAGCCCGCGATCGCGGCAGACGCCTGTGCAGCAAGGGGCATGGCCATTCACCTCCGGCATTCGGGCCCTGGGGCCACGGGACTTCGGCCATTGTGCGCCGGTGCACACGGCCGCTTGCGGGCGGCGGCCCGAGCGCCCGGCCGCGCCACACGCTCAGCTCGCGCGCCGGCTCAGCAGCGACTCGAGCTGGTCCATGCAGGTGGCGATGCCGTGCTCGAAGCCCATCTGCACGATCTTGCGCAGCGCATCCTCGTCCTCGTAGATCATCGCGAACTCGACCCGCGTCCCGCCGTCGGTGGGCGTGAAGACGATCTCCCCCTTCGACACGGGCAGCCTGGGGTTCACCGCACCGTGCTCGTCGCAGAACGCGTCCTCGATGGCGATGGTGATCGATCGGCCCGCGAAGTCCTTGACGGCCCGTGTCTTGCCGGCATTCATGTCCTTCTCCTCCTGAGCCCGCTCAGGACCCTGTCCAGCTGGTTGAACTTCGTCTCCCACATCGGGCGGAACGGCTCGACGAAGTCGGCTACCTCCTTCGCCGCAAGCATGCTCGCCGGGCAGTCGCGCGGCCGCGCGGTGACCTGCCATTCCTCCCTCCCCCACGCCCGGCACGCTACCGCCGGCCAGCCAACCGGCATACAGTCCCCGCCGCGCCCCACCGCCGGTCGGGCGCCCCAGGAGGAGCCGGATCAATGAAGCTGCTGGTCAAGATCAACCTCGTGCTGCTGGCGCTGCTGGCCGCCGCCATCGCCGCCATCTCGACGATCGGCTGGGACCTGCTGCAGCGCAACGCGCGCGAGGAGGTGCTGCACAACGCCAAGCTGCTGATCGACAGCGCCTCGGCGGTGCGCAAGTACACGCTGGAGCGCATCTACCCGCTGCTGCTGACGCAGTCGAAGTACGAGTTCAGGCCCGAGATGGTGTCGGCGTTCTCGGCCATCGAGATGCTGAAGATCCTGCGCAACGCCGAGCCCGAGTACAAGCAGTTCCTCTACCGCGAGCCGGCGCTGAACCCCACTAACCCGGCCAACCGCGCCGTCGAGTGGGAAGCCGACCTCATCACCCAGTTCCGCAACGGCGCGCTCGCCGCGCCGGCCACGGGCGAGCGCAACACGCCTGCCGGCCGCATGCTCTACATGGCCAAGCCGCTGAAGGCCGCGCAGGGCTGCCTGTTCTGCCACGACACGCCCGAGAAGGCGCCGCAGACGATGGTGGCGATGTACGGCCCGGGCAACGGCTTCGGCTGGAAGCTCGACGAGATCGTCGCGGCGCAGGTGGTGCAGGTGCCGGTGGCGGTGGCGCAGGCGCGCGCCGAGCACACCTTCCGCGTCTTCATGGTTCTGGCGGTGGGCGTGTCGGTGCTGGTGGCGGTGGTGCTGAACGCGGTGCTGTGGTTCATGTTCGTGCGGCCGGTGACGCGCATCTCGGCGCTGGCCGACCGCATCAGCCTGGGCGAGATGGACGCCCCGGACTTCAAGGTGACGAGCCGCGACGAGATCGGCACGCTGGCGACCTCGTTCTCGCGCATGCGCGCCAGCCTCGTGCAGGCGTTCAAGATGCTGGAGGGGTGAGCCCGGCGCGCGCTTCGCCGCGGGCCGCCGCCGGCGGGCCGCGGCCGCGCCCCCACCGCCCGCACCGCCACCACGTCTACGTGGTCGAGCTCGACGACCGCGTGTGGAACGAGCCGCGCTTTCGCCGCGCCAACCCGGGCTACGCGCTCGGGAATCCCTTCGTCTACGTCGGCATGACCGGGCTGGACCCCGACCTGCGCTTCGACCGGCACAAGGCCGGCGTGCAGGCCAACCCGTTCGTGCACCGCTACGGTGTGCGCCTGCTGCCCGCGCTCTACGCGGTGTTCAACCCCATGCCCTACGAGGCAGCGCGCGAGATGGAGGTCGAGCTCGCGATCTCGCTGCGCGAGCGCGGCTACGGGGTGTGGCAGGCGTGACCGGCGCGGCGCGCGGTACCCGGGCGACGGGCCAACCGGCACCGCGCTGGCCGCCTGTCGAAACCGCGCACGCCCGATCGTCGTGGGAGTGACGACGCCGCCCACCGCGCCGATCCAACCCCCCACCCGTTCAGGCACCGCCAAGGAGCCCCTCATGCCCGCCAAGCCCGCGTCCAAGCCCACCCGCTCGCCCGGCAAGGCCGCCGCGCGCGGCGCGCCGGCGTCGCCCGCGCGGCTCGTCGTCCTCGTCGCCACGCGCAAGGGCGCCTGGCTCTTCCACGGCGACGGGCGGCGGCGGGCCTGGCGGATGGACGGGCCGCACTTCCTCGGCCACACCGTGAGCCACGTGGTGCTCGACCCGCGCGACGGCCGCACGCTGCTGGCCGCGGCGAAGACCGGCCACCTGGGGCCCACGATCTTCCGTTCCACCGACTTCGGCCGCACCTGGAAGGAGGCGCGGCAGCCGCCGGCCTTCGCGCAGCCGGCGGCGAACGGACAGCCCGACGGCCGGCCCGCCCTTCCCGCGCGCTCGGTCGACCACACCTTCTGGCTGACGCCGGGCCACACCAGCGAACGCGGCACCTGGTACGCCGGCACGTCGCCGCAAGGCCTGTTCCGCTCCGAGGATGGCGGCGCGAGCTGGACGCCGCTGCCATCGGTCAACGACGACCCGCAGTTCCGCGAGTGGATGGGCACGGTGCAGGACGGCACGCCCGACGGCCCGAAGCTGCACTCGGTGATCGTCGACCCGCGCGACCCGGCGCATCTGTACTTCGGCATGTCGGGCGGCGGTGTGCATGAGTCTCGCGACGCCGGCCGCAGCTGGCACACGCTGATCCGTGGCCTGGAGGTCGTGGAAGGCTTCGATGCCGCCACCGTCACCTTCCACGACCCGCATTGCGTGCGCCTGTGCCCGAGCCGCCCCGACCGGCTGTACCAGCAGAACCACTGCGGCATCTACCGGCTCGACCGGTCGGCAGATACCGGCGGTGCCTCCGCCGACACCTGGCAGCGCATCGGCCGCAGGATGCCCAGGCGCACGGGCGACGCCGGCTTCCCGATGGTGGTGCACCCGCGCGACGCCGACACGGCGTGGGTCTTTCCGATGAACGCCGACACCGTCTGGCCGCGCACCAGCCCCGAGGGGCGGCCGGCGGCCTACGTCACGCGCAACGGCGGGCGCACCTGGCACCGGCTCGACCAGGGGCTGCCCGAGAGCCAGGCCTGGTGGACCGTGAAGCGGCAGGCGATGACGGTGGACACGCAGCCGGTGCCGGCGCTTTATCTCGGCACGACGAGCGGCGAGCTGTGGATCGGGCGCGACGAAGGCGCACGCTGGTCGCTGCTGGCGCGGCACCTGCCGGAGATCTACGCGGTGGAGGTGGCAGCGTGCGCTTGAACACGCGCCGGGTGATCTGGCAGGGACCGCACCGATGAAGGTGCTGATCCCCGCGGCGCTGCACTCGTACACGCACGAGGCGCGGGTCGAGGCGGCCGGCGGCACGCTCGCGGAGCTGTTCGCCGACCTCGACCGGCGCTACCCGGGGCTGCGCTTCCGCGTCGTCGACGAGCGGGGCCTGCTGCGGCCGAACATGCGCGTCTTCGTCAACGGCCTGGGCGTACGCGACCTCGCGCATGCGCTGCGGCCCGACGACGACGTGGCGGTGGTGCTGGCACTCAGCGGCGGTTGAGCACGCAGCGCGCCGAGCGCCTCGCGCGACAGCCCCTTCGGCCACTTCTTCCGCCACCCGAACCGCCCGCGTCCGCGGTGTTTCGAAAGGGGTCGGGCAGCTTGCCGCCGCCCATCGTGGCGACGACGGCGCGGCAGCTCGCCTCGGCCAGCCTGGCGTCGGGCCGAAGGCGACGGTTGGTCGCGAAGTCCTCCCTCACGCCCTTGCCGCAGCTCGTGCGGCCTTCGGTGAGCGGGAGGTCGGGTGTGCAGCCCGGTCGGGCGGCAGCCGCGGCGCGCTACGATGCCCCGCTGTCCGACCCCGCAGCGCACGTCGCTGGCAGGGTCCCTCACCGCGCGCAGCGCCACGTCACCCACGGGAGAGGCCTTGGTTCCGTTCGAGGATCGCCGCCGGTTCGTGATCGGCCTGCCTGCCCTGCTGTCGGCTTGCGCGTCGCCGGGCCCGGCGCCCGCGCCCCTGCCACCGGCCCCGCCTCCGACACCCGTGCCGGCCGTGCCGCCGGCGCCGCTACCGGCGCTGCCGCCGGAGCCCGCCCCGGCACCGACGGCCGGACCGGTGCCCGCACCGCCCGCGAGCCCGTCGCCGCCGCCCGGTGCCCCCGGGGCGGTCACGTCGCCCGTGCCGGCATCGCCGGCACCGCCGCCGCCTCGGCGCTGGACCGACCGGCCTGTCTACTCGCTCGTGCGCGTGGAGATCCGCGACGCGCGTGCGTTCGGCGACTACCTCGCCGGCCACCTGCCGACGATCGGCGCCTTTGGCGGTCGCTTCCTCGCCGCCGGCGCGCTGCCGCAACCGGTGGAGGGCGACTGGCCGCTGCGCCGCATGATCGTCCACCAGTGGCCCGGCGCCGAGGTGTTCTTCCACTGGTACGAGAGCTCGGCCTATGCGCCGTGGCGGCTGATCCGCCAGCGCGCGGCCGCCACCGAGATGGTGCTGGTGCAGGGGATCGCGGCCTCGGCGCCGGCGGCAACGCAGCCGCCGGGCTTCGTCGTCGCCGATGTGGCGGTGCGCGATGCCGCCACGTTTGCGCGTTACGCCGAGGGCCATGTGCCGGGCCTGCGCGCCGCCGGCGGGGCGATCCTCGCGGCCGACGGGCACTTCGAGGTCATCGAGGGCCCGTGGGAACCGCGGCGCGTGGTGCTGCAGCGCTGGCCCTCGACGGCGGCGTTCCGCACCTGGTACGACTCGGCCGCTCACCGTCCGTGGCGCGAGATGCGCTGGAACGCGGCGCAGGCCGACATCGCGCTGATCGAAGGCCTGAGCGAAGCGCAGAAGAGCGAGCGCGGCATGCCGTGACCGGCGCGCGCGGCGCGACGGCTTCGCGTCCCACCGATTGGCTGCCCCGTATCCGCGGGGAGCGTGCCTGCACAAGGTGAGAACGTTCACGGCGCGGGCGCCACGGCCACCCTGTTGCGTGATGCCGCTTCGAGGCCGACATCGGCAAACTCCTTCATGACGGTGCGAGTTGGGATGCACCGCAAAGGGAGTGAAGGATGTCTCAGGCTGCCAACGGCGCATTCCGCCGCACAGCCCTCGCCGCCGTGTTGTGGAGCGTACACGCGGCACAGGCCGGCGCCCTGCCGATGTCGCCCTGGGGCGCAGCCGCCGGATCGGGCCGACCCGCCTTGTCGGTCGCCGGCCAGTGCCTCGAGTTGGAAGAAGTCCGCAGCCGCGGCGGGATCCGCTTCGACTTGACCTGGTCCCGCGAAGCGTCTTGCCCGGGCAACGCACCAGCGGCCTCGACAGCCGACGCTACGCCGCAGGTTCCAGGCGCCCCGGGCAGTGCGGCCTCGCCATCGAACGCTGCGCCTCCTGCGCCGCCCCCGCCGTTGGTACCGCGCGCGCCAGAGCCGCAGACGCACGAGCAGCAGCCTGACCCTGCGCAACTTGCTCCCCGGCCCACATCACCGGCCCCGGAGCCGATGCCGCTGACGTCGGGGCTCGAAGCGCCGGAGCCTGAGGTCACCTTCACGCTGGAGCTGCCGCAAGGCCCGCCGGTCCCGGCAACCGGCCCCGCGATCCCCGTCGACGAAGTGACCGGCATCGGCCCGCCGCCGGTGGCCGAGTTGCGACCACCCTCACCCGGTACGATCCCAGAGCCGTCCAGCCTCTGGCTGCTGGCCCTGGGGCTGGGCGTCGCCTGGCGTTCACGCCGGCGATAGATCGCTGGCCGCGTACCCCGGGCGCCTCGCGCCGGCAGCCTACTGTGCGGGCCGCCGCTCGCTCCCTGCCGGTGCGGTCGGCTGCGCATCGACCGCGAGGTCCAGGTCGACCGATTCGGCGGCAACCGCCACGGCCTTGACGAGCTCGCGCGCGAAGTCGGCCGCCTCCTGGTAACGGTCGTCGCGGCGCTTGGCCAGGGCCCGGCGCAGCACCTCGTCGAGCGTGCGCGGCAGCGAGGCGACCAGCGACGACACCGGCGCCGGCTCCAGCATCGCCGCCTTCTGCATCACCTCCACGGCGCTGGCGCCGGCGAACGGGCCGCGGCCGACCAGCATCTCGTAGAGCATCACGCCCACCGCCCAAAGGTCGGCGCGGCCGTCGGCGGGCTCGCCGCGCATCTGCTCGGGCGACATGTACGCCGGGGTGCCGAGCAGCGTGCCGATCTGCGTGAAGGCGGCGCGCTCGATGCGGGCGATGCCGAAGTCCATCACCTTCACGTGCAGGCCGTCCATCACCATCACGTTGGACGGCTTGATGTCGCGGTGCACGACGCCGTGCCGGTGCGAGTGGCCGAGCGCGTCCAGCAGTTGCAGCGTGACCGAGACCGCGTCGTCGAGCTCGAAGCGGCCACGCTCGCGCATCAGCTCGCGTAGCTCGCGGCCGTTCAGGAACTCCATCGCGATGAACTTGATGCGGCCCTGCTCGCCGTACTCGTGGACCGAGACGATGTTCGGGTGGCGCAGGCGGCGGGTGGCCTGCGCCTCGCGCTCGAAACGCGCGCCGGCCGAGTCGGCGCGGCTGTCGGCGAGGTGCTCGGCGCGCAGGATCTTGATCGCAACCTTCTCGCCGGTGTCCGGGTCGAAGCCTTCGTACACCTTGCCCACGGCGCCTTGGCCGATCTCACGGATGACCGGGTACTTTCCGATGCGCTTGGCCGGCGTCATGGTCCCTGCCGTTCGCCGCGCTGTGACGAGGGTGGCACGGCCGGGCGATGGTTCGGTGGCGGCGTGGCGCTGTCAACCCCTGCCCGGCGGGGCGCCGGCGCGGTCTCCCGCGGGCGCCGCATACTGCGGCGCCGTGCCGCTCTTCGCCCGACGCTCCCGCCACGGCATGCCCGGCGACCGACCGCACCCGCGCACCCTGCAACGGGTCACGTTGCGGCTCGCCTGCGGCCTGCTCGCGGCGGCCGCCGCGGCCTGCACCACGCCGCCGGGCCTGCCGCCGCTGCTGCGCGACGATGCCGGCTGCCATGCCTGGACGGCGCAACTCGACGCGGCCGTGGCCGCGGCCGGCGTGGCCGATGTGGAGGCCGAGCGCATCGACGGCTTTCCCGGGCTGCGCGTGGACCGCGTCGGCGAGGCGCTGCGCGCGGCCGCGAACGCGGACGAAGCCGCCCTCGCCGCCTGGCTCACCCGCGCCGCGGCGCTGGATCGCGCGGCGCGCCACGCAGAGATCGGCAACCTGCCGGACGCGACCTTCGCCAGCGGGCCGGCGGCGACGCGCGAGCAGGCTGTCGCACGCGCCGACGAATGCCGACGGCAGGTCGTGCGGCGGGTGCTGGCCCGCGACGCCGGGGCGGCAACGCCTGCGGGGCCAGAGCTGCGCGATGCCCTGTTCGAACGCGCCACCGTGCCGGCGCGGTACAGCGCCGCGAGCCGCGCGCTGGGGCTGTATCCACTGCTGCGCTGGCCCTTCTTCGCCGGCGTCCAGGGCTGGCAGGACGAGCAGCGGGCCGCGATGGCGCGCTGGGCGGCCGAGCGCCCCGAGCTGCAGCGCTTCGTCCCGGGCGTTGCCACGGCCGGCGCATCGCCACGCTGGCCCGCGCCGCAGGACACCCTGGGGCTGCCGCAACCCGGCGAGGCCGAGGCCGCGCGGCTGCTCGCCTGGCATGCACCGGTGTTCGAGGTGGAGGTGCGCGGCGATTTCGACCGGTTCGGGGCGCCCGCCTGGGGCCCCGACGGCCTGCCGCGCGTGAACACGGGTGCGCCCGTCGTCTACCAGCGCCTTGCGCACACGCGATGGCAGGGCCGCTGGCTGCTGCAGCTCGTCTACACGGTGTGGTTCCCCGAGCGGCCGGCGCGCTCGAGCACCGACCTGCTGGCGGGCACGCTGGACGGCGTGATCGTGCGGTTGACGCTGGACGAACACGGCCGGCCGCTGCTGATGGACACGATCCACGCCTGCGGCTGCTACCACCTGTTCTTCCCCTCGGCGGCGCTGCGGGCGCGCGCCGATGCGCCGCAGGGCGAGGAGTGGCTGTTCGCACCCGCGCCGCTGCCGCCGCTGCCGCAGACGCACCGGCTGGTGGTGCGCCTCGCTTCGGCCACGCACTACGTGACGGGCCTGGGCGCGCTGCCGCGCGGCGCGGCGGGCGAGGCCGCCGACAGCACCGCGGCCGACGGCACCTACGGCCTGCAGGTCGAAGACACCCTGCGCTCGCTGGCCGCGCCGGGCGGGCGGCGCAGCCTGTACGGGCCCGATGGCCTGGTGGCCGGCAGCGAACGCGGCGAGCGCTTCTTCTTCTGGCCGATGGGCATCGCCAGCGCCGGCGCGATGCGGCAATGGGGCCACCATGCCACCGCCTTCGTCGGCCGGCGGCACTTCGACGACGTCGACCTGATCGAGCAGCGCTTCGAGCCTGCCGCCGATTGACGCGGCGCGATGGCGGCGCGCGAGGCCCGTCAGCGCCCGCCGACACCCGCGAGCGACTGCCGCGCGCGACGCGGCGAGCGCGTCCGAGGAGGCCCCGTCAGACGCGCTCGGCGACGTAGCCCTTCACGCTCGCCAGCGCCTTCGGCAGCGCGGTGGCGTCGGTGCCGCCCGCCATCGCCAGGTCGGGCTTGCCGCCGCCCTTGCCGCCCACCTGCTGCGCGACGAAGTTGACGAGCTCGCCGGCCTTCACCCTGGCGGCCGGATTGCCGAGCACGTCGGCGGTGACGCCGGCGGCCAGCTGCACCTTGCCGCCCTTGTCCGCCGGATCGACCGCCGCCAGCACGATGGCCGCGCTCTTCAGCTTGTTCTTCAGCTGGTCGATCGTCTCGCGCAGCGTCTTTGCGTCGGCGCCGTTCAACGTCGCCGCAAGCACCTTGATGCCGTTCACGTCCACCGCCTGCGCGACGAGCTCGTCGCCCTGCGCGCTGGCGAGCCTGCCCTTCAGCGCCGCCACTTCCTTCTCGAGTGCGCGCACCTGCTCCAGCACTGCGGCCACGCGCCCGCCCACCTCGGCCGGCGTGACCTTCAGCGCGCCGGCGACGCCGGCCACGGTGCCTTCGAGCTGTTGCAGGTAGGCCAGCGCGTTGTCGCCGGTGATCGCCTCGACGCGGCGGATGCCGGCGGCGATGCCGCCTTCGGAGACGATCTTGAACAAGCCGATGTCGCCGGTGCGCTGCACGTGCGTGCCGCCGCACAGTTCCCGGCTGGTGCCGATGTCGAGCACGCGCACGGTGTCGCCGTACTTTTCGCCGAAGAGCATGACCGCGCCGAGCTTCTGCGCCTCGTCCATCGGCACCACGCGCGCCAGCGTCGCGGCGTTGGCCAGGATCTCGGCGTTGACGAGCGCCTCGATCTTCGCGATCTGCGCGTCCGTCACCGGCGCGTGATGGCTGAAGTCGAAGCGCGTGTGCTCGGCGTTGACGAGGCTGCCCTTCTGCTGCACGTGGGCACCGAGCACCTCGCGCAGGGCCTTGTGCATCAGGTGCGTGACGCTGTGGTTGCGCATCGTCTTCGTGCGCTGCTCTGCGTCCACCCGCGCGACGACGCCGTCGCCGACCTCGACTTCGCCTTCGACGATGCGGCCCTGGTGGCCGTGCACAGCCGCCTGCACCTTCACCGTGTCCTCGACGAGCACGCGCGCGCGCTGGTTGCGCAGCTCGCCGGTGTCGCCGACCTGGCCGCCGCTCTCGGCATAGAACGGCGTGTGGTCGAGCACGATGACGACGTCGTCGCCGGCCTTGGCTTTCGCCACCGGCGTGCCGTCGACGTAGATCGCCAGCACCTTGCTGTGTTCGCAGACGAGATGCTCGTAACCGTGGAAGGCCGTGTCGGCGCCGGTGTAGGCGAGCCCCGCGGCCATCTTGAACTTCGCGCTGGCGCGTGCCTGCTCGCGCTGCCGCGCCATCGCGGCGTTGAAGCCCGCTTCGTCCACCGTGACGCCACGCTCGCGGCAGACGTCGGCCGTCAGGTCGAGCGGGAAGCCGAAGGTGTCGTGCAGCTTGAAGGCGGTTTCGCCGTCGATCGTCTTGGCGCCCGTGACGAGCGCGGCCTCCAGGATCTCCATGCCGTTGGCGATCGTCTGGAAGAAGCGCTCTTCCTCCTGCTTCAGCACGTCGGTCGTGCGCGCCGCTTCGCGGGCGAGCTCGGGGTAGGCCTCGCCCATCTCGGCCGCGAGCGGCATCACCAGCGTGTGGAAGAAAGGTTTCCTCGCGCCGAGCTTGTAGCCGTGCCGGATGGCGCGGCGCGTGATGCGCCTGAGCACGTAACCGCGGCCCTCGTTGCCCGGGATCACGCCGTCGGTGATGGTGAACGCGGTGGCGCGGATGTGGTCGGCGATCACCTTCAGCGAGGGTGAGTCCAAATCGACGTTCTTCGCCCCCGCGTGCTCCACCGCGTTCTTCGCCGCGGCCAGCAGGCGCACGAAGAGGTCGATCTCGTAGTTGCTGTGCACGTGCTGCAGCACCGCCGCCAGCCGCTCCAGGCCCATGCCGGTGTCCACGCTGGGCTTCGGCAGCGGGTGCATCACGCCGTCTTCGGTGCGGTTGAACTGCATGAAGACGTTGTTCCAGATCTCGATGTACCGGTCGCCGTCGGCCTCCGGCGAACCCGGCGGGCCGCCCGCCACCTCGGGCCCGTGGTCGTAGAAGATCTCGCTGCACGGGCCGCACGGACCGGTGTCGCCCATCATCCAGAAGTTGTCGGACATGTAGCGCGCGCCCTTGTTGTCGCCGATGCGCACGATGCGCTCGGGTGGCAGCCCGATCACGTCCTTCCAGATGGCGTAGGCCTCGTCGTCCTCGGCGTAGACGGTGGCCCAGAGCTTGTCCTTCGGCAGCTTGAAGTGCACGGTGAGCAGCTCCCACGCGTACACCAGCGCGTCGCGCTTGAAGTAGTCGCCGAAGCTGAAGTTGCCGAGCATCTCGAAGAACGTGTGGTGGCGCGCCGTGTAGCCCACGTTCTCGAGGTCGTTGTGCTTGCCGCCGGCACGGATGCACTTCTGGCTGGTGGCCGCGCGCGAGTACGGCCGCTTGTCGAAGCCGAGGAAGACGTCCTTGAACTGGTTCATCCCGGCGTTGGTGAACAGCAGCGTCGGGTCGTCGCCGGGCACCACGGGCGAGCTGGCCACGACGGCGTGGCCCTTGCCCTCGAAGAACTTCAGGAACGTGGAGCGGATGTCGGCGAGTTTCATCGGTGGCTTTCGCTCAGGCGCGGTCTGGCCTCGGCGTGAACCGCGAATTATCGCAGCGGGGTTCACAGGCCCGCCGGCTCCTGTGTATCGTGCGCCGCAGTTCCAGGAGACCGCAGGAGACGCACGCGATGGACATGAAGACCCCCCCCCTCTCGACGCTGGCCGACACGAGCCTCCTGAAGACCGAGGGGCTCGTCAACGGCGAATGGGTGGCCGGCGGCGGCCGCTTCGACGTGCACGACCCGGCCACCGGCCAGGTGCTGGCACAGGTGGCCAACCTCGGCCCCGGCGAGGCCGAACGCGCCGTGCTCGCCGCCGACAAGGCCTGGCCGGCCTGGCGCAGGCGCACGGCGAAGGAACGCGCGGCGGTCATGATGAGGTGGTTCCAGCTGATGCATCAGCATGCCGACGACCTGGCGCGCATCATGACGGCCGAGCAGGGCAAGCCGCTGGCCGAGGCGAAGGGCGAGGTGGTGTACGGCGCGAGCTTCGTCGAGTGGTTCGCCGAGGAAGCGCGGCGCGTCTACGGCGAGACCATCCCCACTACCGACCCCAACAAGCGCTACCTCGCGATCAGGCAGCCGATCGGCGTGTGCGCGGCGATCACGCCTTGGAACTTCCCCATCGCGATGATCACGCGCAAGGTGGCGCCGGCCATCGCGGCCGGCTGCCCGGTGGTGATCAAGCCGGCGGAGCAGACGCCGCTGTCGGCGCTGGCGGTGGCGGAGCTGGCGCAGCGCGCCGGCATGCCCGCCGGCGTGCTCAACGTGCTGCCGGCCGACGCCGCCGGCAGCATCGCCATCGGCAAGGTGCTGTGCGCCAGCGACACCGTGCGCCACCTGTCGTTCACCGGCAGCACCGAGGTCGGCCGCATCCTCGCCGCGCAATGCGCGCCGACGGTCAAGAAGCTCAGCCTCGAGCTCGGCGGCAACGCGCCCTTCATCGTCTTCGACGACGCCGACCTCGACAGCGCCGTCGAAGGCGCGATGGTCAGCAAGTACCGCAACGCCGGGCAGACCTGCGTCTGCGCGAACCGGCTGTACGTCCAGGACGGTGTCTACGACGCCTTCGTCGCGAAGCTGGCCGCGAAGACCGCCGGCCTGAAGGTGGGCAACGGCTTCGAGACCGGCGTGACGCAGGGGCCGTTGATCGAGGACGCCGCCGTGGCCAAGGTCGAGCGGCACGTCGCCGACGCGCTGGCCAAGGGGGCGCGGGTCGTCGTCGGCGGGCAGCGTGCCCAGGGGATCGGCGAACGTTTCTACACGCCCACCGTGCTCGCCGACGTCACCGGCGACATGCTCTGCGCGCGCGAGGAGACCTTCGGCCCGGTGGCGCCGGTGTTCCGCTTCAAGACCGAGGACGAGGCGGTGGCGCTGGCCAACGCCACCGAATTCGGCCTCGCCAGCTACTTCTACAGCCGCGATGTCGGCCGCATCTTCCGCGTCGCCGAGGCGCTGGAGTACGGCATGGTCGGCATCAACACCGGCCTCATCAGCACGGCCGAGGTGCCCTTCGGCGGCGTCAAGCACAGCGGCCTCGGGCGCGAAGGTGCACGCCAGGGCATCGACGAGTACGTCGAGGTGAAGTACCTCTGCCTCGGAGACCTGCAGAAGTAGGCTCGACGCCGCGCGCCCGCGAACCCGCCCTTCAGGCCCCCGTCGCGGTGCGCGTGCCCTCGGCCAGCGTGTGCACGTGCGCCGCGCTGTCGCCCTGGCGCAGCGCCTGCACCGCCGCCATGGCGCCGCGCATCAGCAACGCCAGGTCGCTGGCCACGGCCACGTAGTCGTAGCCGGCGGCGCGGTAGCGCGTCACCACGTCGGGCGTGCTGCCCACGGTGCCGATCGGCCTGCCGATCTCGCGCGCGCGCTGCGCCGCGTCGGCCATCAGTGCCATCACCGCCGGGTGCGTGAGCTCCCCGGGGTGGCCGAGCGCGCCGGAGAGGTCGCCCGGCGCGACGAAGAGCGCATCGACGCCCGGCACGGCGGCGATGAGCTCGAGCTGCGCGATGGCCTGCGGCGTCTCGAGCTGCACGACGACGCCGATCGTGCGGTTGGCGGTGCGGTAGTAGTCGGGCTGGCTGCCGAAGCGCGACGCGCGGCCCATCGCCGACAGGCCGCGCACGCCCTCGGGCGGGTAGCGCGTGGCGGCAACGGCGCAGGCCGCTTCGTCGGCGTTCTGCACGAAGGGGAACAGCAGCGTGTCGGCGCCGGCGTCGAGCACGCGCTTCACGGTCACCGCGTCGTTCGACGGCACGCGCACCACCGGCACCATCTTCGTGTTGCCCACCGCCTGCAGCAGGTGCACCAGCGGCATCAGGTCCAGCGGCGCGTGCTCCATGTCGAGCACACCCCAGTCGAAGCCGGCTTCGCCCACCGCCTCGGCGACGAGCGGGCTGGCCGAGACGATCCAGGTGCCCACCGGCGGCTTGGAGCCCCGGGCGCGCAGCAGCTGGGCGAAGCGGTTCATCGTGTTCTCCTCGCGCGGCACGCGTGTCGGCCGCCGCGGACGCGATCATGGCACCGTGCGCGCGGCGCGAGAATCGCGTGCAGGCAAGTCGCCGGCGGCCCGGCGTGCTGCCTTCCCGCCCGCCTGCCCTCTTGCCCCGGGAGTCCGCCAGCCGTGACCACGCCCCCCGTGCTGCACACCGAGCGCCTGACGCTGCGCGCCTTCGCCGAGCCCGACCTCGACGCCTACGCCGCGATGTGTGCCGACGAGGAGGTGATGCGCTTCATCGGCAACGGCGGCCCGGTGGGGCGCGACATCGCCTGGCGGCAGATGGCCCTCTTCGCCGGCCACTGGGCGCTGCGCGGCTACGGCATGTGGGCGGTGCAGGAGAAGGCCAGCGGCGCGCTGGTGGGCCGCGCCGGCTTCCTCAACCCCGAAGGCTGGCCGGCCAACGAGCTGGGCTGGCTGCTGGCGCGGCCGTTCTGGGGGCGCGGCTACGCGCACGAGGCCGCGCTCGCTGCGCGCCGCCACGGCCGCGAGGCGATGGGCCTCGGCGGCCGGCTGATCAGCCTCATTCGCGCCGACAACCGGCGCTCGATCGCGCTCGCGCAGCGCCTCGGCGCACGGCACGAGGAGACGATCGAGTTCATGGGCGGGCAGGCGCAGGTGTGGCGGCATCCGGAGTAGTCGGGTCATGCGCTCGCGCCGTCGCGGCGACACGCGTTTGCAGGTGGTGGCGCGCCGTGCGCGGCTCGGCCGGGTGCACGTGGCGGTCAGGCACCGCCGCGGCTTCGCCGGGCAGCCGCGACTCGTAGAAGTACCGGATGTCGTTCACTTCGCGGTCGAGCGGGCTGAGACGTGCTCGCGCGCCGGCCCGGCTGGCCCGGCTTGCGCCGTGCCGGGATGGATGCAGGGTGCGCACACGCTCGCCGCTTCCCGTCCCCCTGCGGCCGCATGCGAAGCGCCGGGAGTCTCCAGCCGCGTGCCACCTGCCACGGAGCCGCGCGCGCCCTGCCCCGACCCCGGGGGCGCAAGGATAGGCGGCCTTCGCTAGCATGCGTTCGATGCCTGCGCCTCCCTCGCCCGCCGACGACGCATCGCCCGCACATGCGCGCGCCGACGCGCCGCGCACGCGCCACACGTGGCGGCGCTGGCGGCACCAGCTCACGGCCGTGGTCGTGGCCGGCGCAGCCCTCGCGGCTTCGGGTTGCGCGCTGCTCGACGCCAAGCAGCGCGAGTGGGTGTTCCAGCCGAGCCAGCGCACGTGGAGCGCCGGGCTCGCCGCGGCCGAAGGCATGCAGGACGTGTGGATCGAGTTCGATTCACGCATCACCGGCGAGCGCGCCAGGCTGCACGCGCTGTGGCTGCCGCAGGTGCGTGCCGACGCGCCGGTGCTGCTGTATCTGCACGGCGCACGCTGGGACGTGCGCGGCAGTGCGCCGCGCATGCGCCGGCTGCACGAGCTCGGCTTCGCGGTGCTGGGCGTGGACTACCGCGGCTTCGGCCGCAGCCTGGGCAGCGAGCTGCCGGGCGAGGACCTGGCCTATGAGGACGCACGGGCCGCCTGGGACTGGCTGAAGCGCGAAGGCGCCCCGCGCGCGCGCCGCTTCGTCTTCGGGCACTCGCTCGGCGGTGCCATCGCCACCGACCTGGCCGCGCAGGTGCAGGACGAGGCTGCCGGCCTCATCGTCGAAGGCTCGTTCACCTCGCTGCGCGACCTGCTGGCCACCTTCAAGTGGGGCTGGCTCCCCCTCGGGCCGCTGCTCACGCAGCGCTTCGAGGCGGCCGAGCGCATGCCGCGCGTGCGCGCGCCGGTGCTCGTCGTGCACGGCAGCGAGGACCGCCTCGTGCCGCCCGAGATCGGCCGCGCGCTCTACGACAGCGCGCGCGAGCCCAAGCGCTTCCTGCTCGTGCAGGGCGGCTCGCACCACAGCACGAACTGGGTCGGGCTCGAGCAGTACCGCGTCGCCGTGCGCGAGTTGTTCGGCGTGGAGGCCGCCGCACGGGGCGAGTAGCGCCGGCCGCAGCGCGCAGGGGGTGTCGCGCCCGCCCGGCGCGTTCAGCCTGGCTGCAGGTAGCGCTGCTCGAGCGCGCGCATCCGCTCGGTGTCCAGGCCGATGACCTCGCGCAGATAGGTCTGCGGGCCGCCGAACTCGCGGTCCACGACGTCCAGCGCCGCCTGCAGATAGGAAGGCTGCACGCCCCACAGCGCCTGCGTCACCCCTGGCGCGAGACCGGGGCGCGGCGCCCACGGCGGCTTGAACACGTCGTTGGTGAGCAGGTAGTCCTGCATCACCACGTCGTGCGGCACACCCAGCGCCAGCAGCACCAGCGCGGCGGCGACGCCGGTGCGGTCCTTGCCCGCCGTGCAGTGGAAGACGATCGGCGCATCGGCCCGCAGCAGGTGCACGAAGAACTCGGCGAAGCGCGGGGCGCGCTCGCCGACGAGGCTGCGGTAGAGATCGCGCATCAGCCCCTCGACCGCCGGCACGGTGAGCTCCCGGCCATCGTCGACCATCTCCTGCATGCGCTGCGCCACCGTCGGCTCGATCGGCAGCGCGTGCTGGGCCAGCCCGGGCACCTCGTACGGCGCGGCGGCCCGCTCGTCGATGCCGCGGAAGTCGAACGCGGCACCGAGCCCGATGTCGGCGAGCAGGGCATGGTCGGCGGCGGTCAGCGCGCCGAGGTGGTCGCTGCGGAAGAGGCGCCGCCAGCGCACCGGGCGGTCGTCGCGGCCGCGGTAGCCGCCGAGGTCGCGGAAGTTCGTGGCGCCGGCCAGCGGCAGCACACGCGGCGGAGAGTCGGGCATGCGCCGCATTGTGCAGGGGCCCGCGACGCCGGCACGACAGCGGCGTGACGGGCGATCACGGGCGATCGCGGGCTCGAGCCGGCGCTGCGGCGGCCGGCGCAGCGGCTCAGCCCGGCTCGTCGTTCGCGGCGCCGCCGCCCAGCACGGTGAAGCTGCTGTGAAACTCACCCCCGGTGTCCTCGCCGCCGGGGGTGGCGAGTGTCGCCGCCTGCGACGTGGCGCGCTGCAGCAGCGCGGCTGCGTCCTTGCCGTGCGCCGGGTAGCTGGCGATGCCGAACGAGGCCTTCACGTGGCACGGCTGGCCGGCCAGGATGAACGGCTGCTCGAGCGCGCGCAGCAGCTTCGCGGCAACGCCGTCGCCGTCGCTCACCACGTCGACGCGGCCGAGCATCACGGCGTAGTGGTCCGGCCCGAGCGCGGCGACGACGTCGCTGGCGCGCAGGCCGCCGCGCAGCCGCACGGCGACCTTGCGGCGCAGCACGTTGGCCGCCTCGCCGCCCAGGCGCGCCGCGGCCTGCTGCACGCCGTCGATGCGCAGCGCGATCAGCACGAATGGCGCCGGCTCGCGTTCGCGCAGCGCGATCAGCTGGGACACATGCTCGAGCAGTTGCGCCTGGTGCGGCAGCCCCGTGGCCAGGTCGGTGGCGTAGGCGGTGCGCGCCGTGCGCTCGACCTGCTTGCGCACATGCGCGTGACGCAGCGCGCGCGCCACCTCGGCGGGGTCGCGATCGGCGACGAGACCCTCGACGCCCAGGCGCAGCAGTTCGGCCTCGGTGCCTTCGTCGCCTTCGTGCAGCGCGACGACGACCGCCAGGTCGTACGCGAGCTCCGGAAGGCCCGGCCGTGCGAGCAGCTCGGCGAGTGCGGCACGATCGGGGGCGCGCAGCAGCACGGCGTCCACATCGGGCGCCCGCGCGGCCTCGCCGACGACGACCCGCAGCCCGGGCAGCGCCGCCAGCGCCCGCAGCCAGGCGTCGGCCTCGCCGGCTTGCACGGCGAGCACGTTCAGCGGCAGGGTCGGCGCGGCCATGCGCGGATGATGCCGCAGCGTCACGAGGTGGCAAGCCCGGCCGGAGGCTGGAGCGGGCGAAGGGAGTCGAACCCTCGTCTTTGGCTTGGGAAGCCAAGGTAATGCCGTTATACGACGCCCGCGAGGCCGGGCAGTGTAGCGCGCAAGGCGACCCGCCCAGACCCGCCCTGACCCGCCCTGACGCAGGCGCTGCACCCGCGTTGGGCGCAACGGCCGCATCGGCCGGTGGAACGCGATGTGCTTGCCGGTGGCGCCCGGGAGGCAGCCATGAAGCCACGTTCCCGTTTGCTGCGTGTTTCGTTCACGCTGACCTGCCTCACGGCCTGCGGGGGCAGTGGCCCGACAACGGACACGGCCACGGCCCACACGGCGAGCCTCACCGCACCGGTCTCGGCCCCCGCGACGGTGCCGGTGGCGCCCACACCGGTGCCGGCGGTGGCAACGGAGCCGGCACCCGCTCCGGTGCATCCCGCGCCGGCGCCACAGCCCTCACCGCCCACGGTACCTACGCCGCCACCACCATCTGCGGCGCAGCCGGCAGCACCCAGCTGCGCCGCACTCGACCCGCTGCCCGCCGTGCCCGACGAAGCCCGCCAGGTCACCGAGTTCGGCGCGATGCCCGACGACGACGTGCCCGACGACGAGGCCATCGCCGCGGCGCTGGGCGCGCTCGCGCCGGGCGAGTGGCTCGTCTTCCCGCCCGGCACCTACCTGCAGCAGCGCAGCATCGTCGTCACGCAGCCCGGCGTCACGCTGTGGGGCTTCGGCGCACGGCTGCACGCCACCAACCCGGCCGACCACTCGGTGTCGCTGCGCGCCGATGGCGCACGCTTGTACGGCTTCACGCTCACCGCGGTGACGGACATCCGCCGCAGCGAAGCCGAGCAGGCACGCATCAGCCTGTATCGCGAGGCGGGCGGGCCCGACGCGGTGCCGCTGCAGTTGGGCAACGTCATTCGCGGCAACGTCGTCACGCACGGCGAAACGCCCGAGACGGCGAACGCCGCCGGCTCGGTGGGCATCCTCGTCTACGGCGCGCGCCAGTTCACCGTCGCCGAGAACCTGGTGATGCGCACGCTCGCCGACGGCATCCACGTCACCGGCGGCAGCCGCGAAGGGCGCGTCGTGAACAACCGCGTGCGCGAGGTCGGCGACGACCTCATCGCGATGGTCTCCTACCTCGGCGAAGGCTGGCAGGCGCGGCTGAAGAGCGACCCCGCGTGGGCCGCCGCGGTGGAAGCCGGCGAGGTGCAGGTCAGCGACGTCGTGGTGCAGGGCAACGACATCGGCGACAACTACTGGGGCCGCGGCATCACGGTGGTGGGCGCCCGCAACGTGACGATCCGCGACAACCAGATCGCGCGCACCACCTACGGCGCCGCGCTGCTGGTGGCGCAGGAAGGTGGCTACGCGACACCCGGCCCGCGCAACGTGCTGATCGAAG
This sequence comes from Rubrivivax sp., assembly GCA_026125665.1. GTDB lineage: Bacteria > Pseudomonadota > Gammaproteobacteria > Burkholderiales > Burkholderiaceae_C > Rubrivivax. The sequence goes on along the minus strand of JAHCKS010000012.1, from coordinate 38,541 downwards.
GCAACACCGTCACGCACGTGCAGAACACGGCGCCCGGCTATGTGCCGGCCGCCGAGTCGTTCGGCTGGCTGCGCGCGCTGTGGGTGGCGCTCGGGCCGCGCACCGGCCACGCGGCGGTGGAAGTCCACGCCATCCAGAACCGCGCGCTCGATGCCGGCGACCCCGCGCTCGCCCAGGCGCTGGCGCTGCGCGGCGTGCGCATCGAACGCAACGTCGTGCAGGGCGTGGCCACCGACGGCGTGCGCATCGGCATCGACACGCTGCCCGGCCTGGTGAGCGAGGTGGCGCTGGTGGACAACCGCTTCGTTCAGGTGGCGGGGCTGGCGCTGCGCAGGCTCGGCGACACGTCGAGCCTGTTCTGCTCGGGCAACACGCTCGACGGCGGCGCGGCGCTGGAGACCTGCCCGCTGCGCAGCGCGCCGCCGGTCTCCGGCGCGGCGCTCGACTGCGCAGCGCTGCCCCAGTAGGGCGCCGCCGCCGGAGCGGCGACGGCAGCGCCAGCGGCACCGACGACCTCGGCCGGCGGCACGGCGGGCGCCACCGAAAGGGCCGGCAAGCCGCGCCGCTCGCCGCGAAAGCGCTCCCACGCACCTTCGACGAGCGCGCCGAGACGCTGCCGGAAGAGCTCGGGCGCGAACCGTTCGGCGTGCGCACGGCAGGCCTGCGGCGAGAAGGCGCCGGCGGCCTCGGCAGCTTCGAAGCGCTCGACGGCATCGACGATCGCCGCCTCGCTCTGCTCGCCGAACCACAGGCCCGTCGGCTCGGCATGGTGGCCGAGGCCGCGCACCGTCTCGAGCGAGCCACCGCGGCCGAAGGCGATGACCGGCGTGCCGCAGGCCTGCGACTCCACCGGCGCGATGCCGAAGTCCTCCTCGGCGGCGAAGACGAGCGCACGCGCACGCTGCATGTGTTCGACGAGCGAAGCGTCCGGCGCATAACCGAGCAGCTCGATGTTCGCGTGGCCGGCGGCCTCGGCGCGCACACGCGGCATCTCCGGCCCGTCACCGATGACGACGAGGCGGCGCGAGGGCATGCTCGCGAACGCGCGCACGATCAGCGGCATGCACTTGTACGGCACCAGGCGCGAGGCGGCGAGGTAGTGCCCCTCCTTGGCCTCGTGCAGCGCAAAGCGGCGCACGTCCACCGGCGGGTGCACGACCTCGGCCTCGCGCCGATAGACCTTGGCGATGCGCCGCGCGATGAAGGCCGAGTTGGCGACGAAGCGGTCGACGCGGTGCGCGCTCGCCAGGTCGCACTGGCGCAGGTAGTGCAGCAGGCCGCGCGCCACGGCGCCCTTCACGCCTCGCACGAGCCCGGCTTCGCGCAGGTACTGGTGCTGCAGGTCCCACGCGTAGCGCATCGGCGAGTGCACGTAGCTCAGGTGCAGCTGGTCGGGGCCGCTCAACACGGACTTCGCCACCGCGTGGTTCGACGAGAGCACGATGTCGTAGGCGGAGAGATCGAACTGCTCCATGGCCAGCGGCATCAGCGGCAGGTAGCCGCGGAAGCGCTTGCGCGCGCCGGGCAGGCGCTGGATGAAGCTGGTGCGCGGCGTGCGCCCGTGCAGGAAGCCGCGTTCGCCTTCGGGCAGGAAGTCGACCACCGAGTACAGGTCGGCCTGCGGGTACATCCGCAGGATCTGCTCGAGCACCTTCTCGCTGCCGGCGCAGTTGACGAGCCATTCGTGCACGACGGCGATGCGGCAGCGTTCGAGGGCAGGGCTCATCGGCGGAACTCCTGGGTGTGGCGTTGGCGGCCGCTTGTCTTCTTCAGAAGTGCGTGCGCACGAGCTCGGCGAACTGGCGCGCCGCCGCGGCCCAGGTCCACGACGCGGCGCGCGCGCGGCCGGCGGCGGCGAGCTCGTCGCGCAGCGTGCGCGAGGCGAGCACACGCGACAGCGCCGCCGCCAGCGTCGCCGGGTCGTCGGGGTCGCAGTACAGCGCCGCGTCGCCGCACACCTCGGGCAGCGAGGCGCGGCGCGACACCACCACCGGGCAGCCGCAGCACATCGCCTCCAGCGGCGGCAGCCCGAAGCCTTCGTAGAACGACGGGAAGACGAAGCACTCGGCGTGCTCGTACAGCGCCCGCAGCTCGGCGTCGCTGACATAGCCGGTGCTGACGACCCGCGGGTCGGCGAGCGAGCCGGTCTTGCCGAAGATCGCATGGGCCTGGCCACCGGTGGCCACGAGCAGCAGCTCGGGGTCGGGCAGCCGCTGCAGCGCCTTCAGGACACCTTCGAAGTTCTTGTTCGGCGAGCGGCTGCCCACGGCCAGCACGTAGCGCCGGCCGGCGAGGCCGAGGCGCGGCACGATGTCGGCATCGGCCGGCGTGCGCAGGATGTGCTCGCCGCCTTCGCCGATGACCTCGATCGCCGCGCGCCCCGCCGGGCGCGGCCCGAAGTGGCGCTGCAGCTCGTCGGCGCTGAACTTCGACACGGTGGCGACGACGCGGCTTCCGCGCATCAGCGCGCCCAGCAGCACGCGGTACCACGTGCGGAAGGTGAAGGTGTAGTTGGTTGGGTTGGCGGCGCTGGCGGCGTCGTGGATGACGACCAGCTGCTGCTCGCGCAGGGCCGGCGCCGTGTTGCACAGGTTCACGAGCGCTCGGGCGCCGGCGGCACGCGGCAGGTCGAGCTGTTCCCAGGCGTGCCCTTGCCTGTGGCCCACGCGCTCGGCAGGCCAGGGCCAGCCGACGGGCACGGCGCCGGCATTCGGCGGCGTCATCGCCAGCGGCGCGACGCCGTTCGTGACATGCACGGCGCGCATCAGCTCGAAGGCAAAGCGGTCCACGCCGGTGGCCTGGCGCGTGAGGAAGCGGCCGTTGAGGACGAAACTGTGGCTCATGGTCCTAGCCCCCGCTCGGTGCCCCCCTGAACAGCCGATCCAGCCGCCCTACCGGCCGCGCCAGCGGCAAAGGCAGCAGCCACAGGCTGACCATCCACAGGCTCTGCAGCAGCTTCATCACCGGCCCGAGCCGCGGCCACTGCCACAGCGACATCAGCGCCCACCGCGCCAGCCACCAGCGCGTGGGCGGCGGCGCGGAGGCAGCACTCGCGCCGCTTGGCAGAGGCAACGAAGGTGGCCCACCGAAGCGCAGGCACAGCGCCACCAGGCGCACGTCCCACGGCGCCAGCAGCATCGGCCGGCGCGCCCCGCGGCCGAGGCGCTTCAGGTGCGCCGTCACCAGCGCCTGGCACCGCTGCACGCGCTCGAACTCGGCCCACAGGCCCTTGGGCGCGTTGTTGAAGAGCAGCGAGCCGTCGTCGTCAGGCCGGTGCACGCGGTAGGCGCCGAGTGCCTCGCGCAGCGACACCACCTGCCCGTACGCCGGTGCCAGCAGGATCGGCACCGAGTCGGCGCCGATGCGCCAGCCGGCCTCGTCCATCGGCAGCACCTGGCGCAGGAAGGCGGCGCTGTAGGCGTTGCCGGAGCCCGGCGGCGTGCCGTAGCTGCCGAAGCGCGCGACGAGCGCCAGCGCCTCGCGGTCGTGCATCTCGGTGGGCAGCTGGCGGCCCTTCGAGCGGCCGTCGGCGCCCACCACCTCGAGCCGGAACTGCACCTTGCTCGTGCCCGGCTGCCACGCCGCGGCGATGCGCTCGCAGGCCTCGGGGTACAGCCAGTCGTCGGCGTCGAGGAACAGCACGAGGTCGCCGGAGGTCGCGGCGAAGCCGGCGTTGTAGGCCGAGCCCTGGCCGCCGTTGGCCTTGAAGATCGCGCGCACGCGCGGGCCGAAGGCGGCGATGGCCTCGCGCGAGCCGTCGGTGGAACCGTCGTCGACGACGATCACTTCGGTGTCGGGCCAGGTCTGCACCAGCGCCGAACGCACCGCCTGCCCAACGTACTCGGCGTAGTGGAAGCAGTTGATGACGATGCTGATCTTCATGCCGGCGCTCCGGCAGGCCGCCCGGCCGGGCGCGCCGAGGTGCGCGCGACGAACAGCGCCAGGCCGATGCCGACGAACCACGTGAAGGCGCGCGGCTCGCCGAGGTACGGGTAGCGGAAGACCTCGAGCGCGGCGATGAAGAGCAGCGGGTAGCCGAGCACGCCGGCGAGCCGCCCCTCGGCATAGGCGCGGTGCAGCACGCCGCCGACGAAGCCGAGCAGCGCGAAATACGCCAGCGCCCCGACGAGGCCGACGTCGACGACGGCGCCGAACAGGCCCGACGGGCTGTTGAACTCCGGGTCGGCGAAGCGGGCGAAGAACTCGGGCAGCACGTTGCCGCGCGGGCCCACCCAGTCGGAGAAGTGCCGGCCGATGCCCGGCAGGTTGTGCATCCAGCCGCCGATGAACTCGAACTTCAGCGTCGGCCAGTCCACCGTGGCCAGCAGGCCGGCGCCGTTGTTCAGCGCCGTGTAGTAGTAGGTGGCCAGCCGCCCGAGCACCCAGCTCCAGAAGTCGTACTTGCCGTGGTAGGTGTCCGAGGTCCACGAGCGCGCCGACTCGGCGATGCCGAAGAACAGCACGACGATCGGCAGCGCGGCATACGGTCCGGCGCGGCAGAGCCCGCGCAGCACGTCGCGCAGGCGGCCGCCTTCGCGCCGCATCAGCGGCACCGCCACCGCCAGTGCGGCCGGCACGACGGCCTCGATCAGCGCCAGCCGTTCCGACCACGCATAGACGCGAAACAACGTCAGCGCCGCCAGCATGGCTGCGAGCAGCGCCAGGGGCCACGGCGCCGGCCGCCCGGCGACCAGCCGGTTGTAGGCAAAGAGCGTGAAGAACACCGGCGCCACGTTGACGAGCGACGTGAGGCCGGGCGTCAGCGTGATGTCGGTGCGGCTGGGCACGAAGGCGCCGCGCAGGATGTCGAACATCAGCGCCGGGTTCAGCAGGTAGTCGCGGAACCAGACGACGTAGGCGAAGAGCGCGATGGCGCCGGCCATCGCCGCGGCGCGATCCCAGGCGCGCGTGGTCGCGGCGTCGTGCCACGGTTCAGCGGCGCGCGACGGTGCCCCGAGCGAAACGCTGGCGGACACGCCTTGCGACGCGCCCGCCGCGGCGGCCGGCCCCGCGTTGCTGCGCGGCCTCGAGCCCGTCGGCGCGACGAGCTGCAACTGTCGCCCGATCACCGCGCCGACGACGCCGGCGGCAATGAGCCCGAAGGCCAGCGCCAGGCTCGGCCAGGACAGGAAGCGCACGGCGCGCACGGTGATGACCTGCGAGTCGCCGGACACCGTGCCGGCCCAGCTGACGAGCAGCAGCACCGGCAGCTGAAAGCCGAGCGCCAGGCCGACGGGCGAGGTCCACCACGGCAGCGGATGCATCGGCTCGGGCGCCGTCGCGTTCATGCCTGCGCCTCCAGCCCGAGCAGCGCCTGGCGCACCGTGAGGCCGCAGGCCAGCACGATCAGCCCTTCCGAGGCGAGCAGCGCCCAGCCGTAGGCAAGCGGCCCACTCAGCGCCACCAGCATCAGCGCGCAGAACAGCAGCGACGCCGCGCTGAGGATGACGGCGAAGCTGCGCTCGCGGCCGAGCGCGACGAGGCTCTGCACGCCGAACAGGTTGCCGGCCGAGTGCAGCGGGATCGTCAGCGCCAGCAGGCCGATGAGCGCGATGGCCGCCGGCACCGCTTCGTGGAAGACGATCTCGCTGATCTTCGGCGCCGCCGCCGCCGCGGCCAGCGCGAGCCCGGCGCCCAGCACCATCAATGCCACCAGCGTGTGCCGGCCGTCGCGACGCATCAGCGCCGGCGCGTTGCGCGCGTGCCGCGACAGCCGCACGAAGCTCCATTGCTGGATCGGCAGCAGCACCGCCAGCGCCGCCATCTTCACGCGCAGCGCCAGGCTCGCTGCGCCCACCGTGGCCGGCTCGCTGACGAGGCCGAGCAGCGCCACGCCGCCGTGCCCGAGCATCGCGCCGTTCAGGTTGCCCAGCAGGATGGCGAAGGCGTTGCGCATCAGGCCGGCGAGCCGCGCGCGCGCCAGCGTCAGCGGCCCGCGCAGCATCTGCAGCCGCCACAACGCCGACCAGGCCAGCACGCTGGTGGCGGAAACGACGAACGCGTAGATCCAGATCGCCACCGCCTGGTCGGCCGGGCCGTTGACGAGGCCGACGAGCAGCGCGATGCCCGCGGCGCGCGCGACGACGGTGATGGCCAGCAACAGCCGCGTCAGCTCCTGCGCGCGCAGGAACCAGCCGACGTCGAACGCGAAGCCGAGCAGGTAGGCCCAGGTCCCGGCGATGAGCAGGCCGTGCGCCGCACCCTTCCAGGCCCACAGCGCCGCGCTCATCGCCGCGCCGATGAGCACCGCCAGCAGCAGCCGCGCCAGCGTGATGTGCACGAGCGTCTGCCGGCAATGTTCGACATCGGCGGCGTTCTGCGTCACCTCGCGGATGCCGAGCCAGTCGAAGCCGAACTCGACGATGACGCCGAGGAAGCCGCCGAGTGCCGTGTAGAAGGCGATCTCGCCGTAGCCTTCGAGCCCGAGCGCGCGCCCGCAGACGACGGCGAAGACGAGCGGGAAGGCGAACGTCGCGGCGTGCGCGAGCGCCAGCTCGGCGAGCGGCCGCAGGCCGGCGAGCCGGCGCAGGTTCACCGCGGGGCCTCCAAGCCCGGGGCCGGTGCCGATGCAGCCAGCAGCCGCGCCCGCCAGTGCAGCAGCAGTGCGAACAGCACGAGCGCGCCGAACCACAGGTGCGAGCCGGCGAGGCCGAGCCACGGCTGCGCGGGTGCGGCGAAGATCCACTCGGGCCGCAGCACCGCGTGGGCCATCAGCACGAAGGCCACCGCCAGCATCGTCGCGCTGCGCGCCGGCCAGCGCGGCGCGGCGGCGAAGACGGCGAGCAGCAGCGTGAACATCGGCCAGAAACCACCGTAGTGGTGTTCCCAGGCGATGGGCGAAGCCATCGTCAGCGCGGCCCCCATGGCCGCGAAGTCGAGCTGCGACGCGGCCGGCGGCCAGGACCCGGCGTCCCGAAGTTGCGCATGGCGCGGCAGCCACAACGCCGCCCCGAGCAGCGCCACCGAACCGAGCAACGTGCCCCAGCGCACGCGGGCGTCGTAGGGCGGGAAGGCCGCGGGCGCCCACGTGGCCGCGTCGGCCGTCTGCCACCAGCGGTTGAGCACGCCGTTCAGGCTCTGGTTGGCCCAGAACGCCTCGCCCACGCGCGCCAGTTCCTGCAGCAGCTGCAGGTACTGCACGTGCACGTCGAGCCCGTAGCGCGCCAGCGCCAGCGCGTGGCCAGCCAGCGCCACGGCGCCGGCCCCGCCGACGAACGCCCAATGCCGGCGCCACAGGCCCCACGGCAGGAAGAGCGCGTACTGCGGCTTCACGAGGCAGGCCAGGCCGACCAGCGCGCCGCTCGCGCCGGGCCGGCGCGGCAGCATCACGAGGGCCAGCGCGAGCGCCACGTTGAGGAAGACCTGCAGCTGCCCGAGCGTGTGGCCCTTGACGATCGGATAGAAGGCGAGCCCGGCCGCGGCAGCCGCGAGCACGAGCCTGGCGGTGCCCGAGCGCCGCGCCGTCGGCGCAGTGAGCCCCACGCCCGGTGCCCCGCCCGGCACCCCGCCCGGCACCCCGCCCGCGGGCCGCTTCGCGACCAGCCACACGCCGATGCCGACGAGCACCAGGCAGGCCAGGCTCGACGCCAGCGCGAGCCAGGGCTTGGCGGACCAGGCGGCCGAGTGGATGGAGGGGATGTTGTTGCCCGGCGGGCCCTCGGCCGTGCAGGCGAGCGGCAGGCCCGCCGGACGCGGCAAGAGCTCGAGCAGCAGCCACGACGACGGCGGGTACTGGAACTTGCACCGGTCGAGCACGAGGGCGGCGTCGTAGGGCGAAGTCGGCACATCGCCAACGCCTGCCGAGGGCTCGCCCGCGGCGCGACTCTCCGCTCGTGCCGACTCCCACCTTGCCAACCCGGACCACATCGGGCCCCACGAGTCCATGCCGCCCGGCAGACGAAGCCGGTGCGCCTGCAGCAGCGACGTCGAGCGCAGCGCCTCCTTCAGCGTTTCGCCGCGCGCCAGCGAAACAGCCATCGTCGCTGCCGCAAGCAGCGCCGCCGCGACGAGGACGGCAACGAGCCACGCCGCCACGCAGCGGCCCGGGGCGGTGGACGCGATGACTGCAGCGGGTGCCGCGCCCGAGCCGACGCCCGCGCCAGCGCGGGCGCCCAACGGCGGCGCAGCGGCAGCGGCTGTCGCCGAGGCAGCGGAAGGCGGCAGCATCGCGAGCGCCCCTCGCGTCACCCTTGCGCCGCCGGCACGGCAGGCCCAGTGGCGACACCCGGGCGCACGGCGCACAGGGGCCCCGCACGCACGTCGGGCGCCATGCCGGCCGGCAGCTCGTCGCAACGCCCGACCACCATCGCGAGGCCGCGGCGTGCTCCGTAGTCGAGCCGCTCGCGCCAGCCCGCGAGCGCCGCCACCTCGTCCATGCGCGTGCGCCACGACGCGTGGTACGCGGGCTGCCAGAGCACGGCAGCGCCGCGCTTGTGGTCGACCCACACCGACCGCCGCGATGCGTACTCGAAGACGCCGCTGCCGGCGTCGGGCCCGGGCCCATCGTGCGGGCGCAGCGGCAGCAGCACCGTCGCGCCGGGCGGGGTCCGCTCGCCGATGCGTTGCGCGAGCGCCGCCCACTGCGCGGCCGACTCGCCGAGCGCGTGCACGTGTTGCTGGCGCGCCGGCAGCGTCGCCGCATGCCAGGCGAGCACGACCGTCACGCCGAGCAACACCGCCGCGCGCGGCACGGCCTCGCCGAGGCGATGCCCGGCCGCGAGCCATTGCACGCGGGCCGCCACGTCGAGCCCGCGCCGCGGCCGCCCTCGCACCAGCAGCATCGGCAGCGCCAGCACCAGCGCCGGCCGCGCCGTCAGCAGCGCAGGCAGCAGCAGCACGCGGCGCCACACCGGCCCCGGCTGCACGAGCACGAGCGCCAGCACGATGGCGGCGAGCCAGTGGAAGAAGGCGCTGCTGCGCAGGAGGTGCAGCTGGATCACCCACGGCGCCCCGCTCGCAAGCGGCGCAACGATGCCCGCCGCGTACACGACGAGGTAACCGTGCAGCAGCACACGCAGCAGCGGCACGCCCTCGTTCGCTGCCGGGCTTTCGCGCAGCCATCGCAGGCCGACGAACGCGGCACCGAGCACCGTCGCGAGGCCGAGCCACTGCGCCAGCGGCATCTCGTCGGCCAGGAAGTGGTACGGGTAGTACGTGCGCACGAACTCGCGCAGGTCCACGAGCTCAGCGCCCGGCGCCGGCCACGAAGCCGCGATGCGCCAGGCCACCGGCGCCAGGAGCCCGAGCGCCACCCCTGCCCCCGGCCACAGCGACCGCAGGCGCACCGGCCGCTGTCGCCAGAGGCAAAGGCCGAGCGGTACGAGGTTCCACGCTGCCATGAACGCGTTGAGAAACGCCACGCCGCCGTTCAGCGCCAGCGCCAGGCCCGGGCGCCGCGTCAGCAGCGCCCACCACATCACGAGCGCCAGCCCGCTCGCAAGCTCGGAGTGGCTGAAGAAGTCGACGAAGAGACCGCCGTGCCCGGCGTACGACGTGCCTTGCAGCAGCGGCGTCGCGGCGACCACGGCGACGAAGGCCAGCGTGCGCCGGCGCCCCATGAGCCCGAGCGCTCGTGCCACGAGCACGGCGCCGAGCAGCGACAGCGCCTTGCTCGCGGCGAGCCCGGCGGCGAAGAGCTGCGGCGCCGGCCACGGCGTGTCGCGGCCCTCGAGCAGCATCCACAGGCCGGAAGCGAAGCCGGCCAGCGACTGCACGAACGCGTCGTCGTCGAACCCCGGCTGCGTGGCCAGCCCGGCGACGATGGGCAGGTGGAAGACGTTGTTGCTGTGCCCGAAGACATGGCCGGTGAAGAACCACGACAGCGCGGTGCCTGCGGCCAGCATCGCCGCGAGCTCGAGCGCACCCGGCAGGCGTTGCAGCCAGCCCGGCACCGCGGACCGGCGCGCCGTGCCACCGGGTGGACGACCGATGCTTTCACCGGGCAGGGCTGCGCGATGGTGCGTCATGCCGCGCCGCCGCTCAGCGCACGTGAAGGTGTGAGGCACGCCCTTCCCGGGGCCGCTCGCGGGCTCGACGCATGGCGGGCTTCTCAGGCCGGGTTGAAGACGACACCGGCGAAGTGCGCGCGCAGCCGAGTCAAGGTCGCGGCCAGGTCGTGCAGCGCGGCCATCGGCGTGTGGTCCTTGCGCGCCACGGCAAGCGCGGCACCGCAGGCCGCGGCGACGACGCGCGCGTCGGCCAGGCCTTGCGCCGGCGGCGTGTCGACGATGACGACGTCGAAGGCACCGGCCAGGTCGGCGAGCAGGCTCGCCAGCGCGGGCCGCTGCAGCAGCTCCAGCGGGTTGGGCGGCGGCACGCCGGCAGGCAGCAGGTGCAGGCCGGGCAGCTGCGGCACGCGGCGCACGCTGCTGCGTGCCAGGCGGCCGCCCAGCAGGCCGGCGAGGCCGCCCTCGCTCGGCAGGCCGAACAGCGCGTGCTGGCGCGGCCGGCGCAGGTCGGCATCGACGATCAGCGTGTTCGCGCCCATCTGGCTGAAGGCGACGGCCAGGTTCGCGGCGACGAAGCTGCGGCCGTCGCCGGCGTGCGTGCTGACGACGGCCAGCGCCTTGCCCGCGAGCTCGCCCTGGCTCGCCAGGTGCGCACGCAGGTCGCGGAAGGCCTCGGCGGCGGCGCCGAAAGGCGCGCGTGCCTGCACGAGCTCGGGCGCGGCGGCCGACTCGCCTTCGCGCACCCAGGCGTAGCCCGCCTGCTGCGACAGCGCCCAGGCGACGTCGGCGGGCGAGACGAGCGCCAGCGCCACCGCGGCCTGGCCGAAGCGCACGGCGTGCGCCCGCTGGTACTCGCCGATGCGTTCGACATCGGCTTCGGTCAGCGGCACCGGCAGCAGCTCGCCGACCCGCGCCGGGCCGGGGCGGGACCGCAGGCCGCCGTCGGCGGCAGTGTCCTCCGGCGCCGCGTCGCCCGCCGCGGGCAGCGGCTCGACGAACGCCTCCAGCAAGCGCTTCATGGCGCGTTTGGCCGGCGCGCGGCTGCGGGGCTTCTTCGCGGCCGGCGCCGGCTCCACCAGGCCTTCGACCGGCAGGCGCGCCGTCATGCCTTGCCACCCTCGGCGCAGCCGCGGCGCCGCCGGCCAGTCGGCGGCAGCAGCGCGCGCCGGGCCCGCGCCGCACGTGCCGCGCGCACCGCGATGGCCGCGGGTTCGGGCGGCGGCAGGCTCACGAGCAGCGGCAAGCCGAGCGCATGCGTCACTTCGGCGGCCGCGCGCACACGTGCGTCGCGTTGCTCGGCCAGCAGTGCCGCCGCCACGCCGAGCAGCAGCGCGAAGAGCGTGAAGACGGCGAGGATCGTGCCGGTCTTCGGCGCCGAGGGACGCGCCGGTGTCGTCGGCCGCTGCAGCACGGAGACCTGGGTGGACTTCGCCTCGCTCTCCAGCTGCGAACGCGCGGCCTGCGCGAGCAGCGTGTCGTAGGCGCGCTGCGCCGCCTGCACCTCGCGCTCGAGCACGGCCGCGGCGTCGGTGCCGCTCTTCAGCCGCAGCACCCGTTCACGCTGCGCCTGCAGCGCCTGCTGCAGCCGCGCGACGCGGCCCTCGTCGACGCGGCTGGCGAGGCCGAGGCCGGCGGCCACCCGCGCCGTTTCCGCCTCGATGCGGCCGCGCAGCTGCGCCACCGCGGCCTGCGCCTCGATGACCTGCGGGTGGTTCTCGCCCTGGCGTGCGCTCAGCTCCCCGAGGCGCGCCTGCTGCTGCGCGAGCTGGCCCTGCAGGCCGACGACGATGGGGTGCGTGGACACCTCGCGCAGCCGGTCGCCACGGCCGGCCTGGCGCGCCGCCGCGTCGCGTTCGCTCGAATCGACCCGCGCCGCCTGCATCGCCGTCAGCTGCGACGAGAGCTCGAGCAGCCGCAGGTTCTCGATGTCGAGCCGCTCGCCGGCACCGGCCACGCCGACGCGCCGCTGGTGCTCCGCCAGGCGCGCCTGCGCTGCCGCCAGCACCTCGCGCTGCTGCGCCGCGCGCTCCTCGAAGAAGCGCGCGTACTGGCGGGCCGGCCCGACGCGCAGCTCGAGCACGGTGTCGAGGTAGGCCTGCATCACCGCCGCAGCCAGGCGTGCCGCACCGGCCGCCTCCTCGTGCGTGACGCTGAGCGTGATGACACCCGACTCGCGTGTCGGCTTGACGATCAGGTCCTCGCGCCGCCGCTCCACCCACCAGGCGTCGTAGTCGCCACGGCCACGCGTGGCGCGCTGCCAGAGCTCGCGTTCGTCGGCGAGCGCGCGCGTGGGCGCATCGGCCGCCGCGCGCAGCGAATGCAGCGCGCGCAGCAGCACGCGGCTGCTGGTGAGCAGGTCGATCTGCGTCGACAGCGTCGACGTCGCCGCCGGACCGGGCGGCGCGTTCGGGGCTGCGGCCGCCAGCGGATCGGCCTGCGCCAGGTCCACCAGCACCGCGGCCGTGGCGGTGTAGCGGGTGGGCAGCAGCAGCACCAGCGCCGCGCCCAGCGCCAGCAGCCCGGCGACCACCCCGCCGACCAGGCGGCGGCGCCCGAGCAGCACCCTCAGCATGCGCGTCCAGTCCATCGTGCGAGCCCTTCCCTGCTGATTGACCAGCTGCTGGCTTCATTCAAGTTGCTGCGCCGCGCGGCAGCCGACGGTTGGGTTCGCAAGGCGCGTGCCGGCGCAAGGACCGCTTGGCCCTTGAACGCGGGGGCCCGAGCACGCGCGTTCACGCGCGTTCACGCGCGCGAGCGAGGGCTGTGGCGGCGGTCTGCCCGGCTCGCCGACACACGTTGGTGCACCGCACCATTACATCTCGTCACGGAGGTTCCCGGCGACGCAAGGGAGTGCGCCCGGCGTCGGATCGGTGGCAGCGATCGGAACCGGCATCCCCCGCGAACACGGGAGTTGACTCGCGGGCGGCGCCGGACATCGGTGCGCGCCATTCCCCGCCGCGGTGCGCCCCGCACGCGTGCGGCGGCGCACCGATCGACGACGTCGTCACGTCGCGCGGCGCCTGCACAAGCGCGCGCCGGGCCCGCCGCCCACGACGCAGCGGGCGGGCCTCGGGTGCCTGCCAAGCGGGTGCACCGCGTCGGGGCCCGGCAGGGCGCGCGCCGGCGTCGGACGCGCACCGACCTGGTTATCCTCATGTGTGCAGTTAGGTGCGGCAACCTGCCGGTGCATCGATGAACCAACCTGGGCAGCGCCGCCGGGCCCGCCGCTTGCACGGCTCCCGGCACGTCGATCAAGACCGAGGGAGAGTCACATGGGTCTGTCGAGCTACGTCGCGACGCGGCGTGCCATGCCTGCGGGCGCCGGCGCCGCCGCGCTGGCCGAGGCGCTGGCCGACGCCGCGCTGCTGCTGGCCAACCAGCTGGCGGCGCTGGTTCTCCTGCTCCTCTTCGCGCCGCTGATGGCGGCGGTCGCCTTCGCCACCTGGCGCGCCGACGGCATGCCCGTCTTCTTCTCGCACTACCGCGTCGGCCGCGACGGGCGGCTGTTCCGCTGCCTGAAGTTCAGGACGATGGTGCGCCACGCCGACGTGGCGCTGCGCGAGCTGCTGGCACGCGACGCGCGCGCACGCGAGCAGTGGGCGCGCGACCAGAAGCTCGACGACGACCCGCGCATCACGCCGATCGGCGCCTTCCTGCGCCGCACGAGCCTGGACGAGTTGCCGCAGCTCGTCAACGTGCTGCGCGGCGAGATGGTGCTCGTCGGGCCGCGGCCCATCACCGCCGAGGAGCTGGCGCGCTACGGCAGCGCGCGCTGGCACTACCTGAGCGTGCGCCCCGGGCTCACGGGGCTTTGGCAGGTGAGCGGGCGCAACAACCTCACCTACGACGAGCGCGTGGCGCTGGACCGCCGCTACGTCGAGAGCCGCAGCCTGTGGCTCGACGTCTCGATCCTGGCGCGCACGGCGCGCGTGGTGCTGGCGCGCGAAGGCGCGCGCTGAGGCCGGTGTCGTCGCGCACCGCAGGGGCAACCGTCATGGCATGGCTCGGCCGGGGGCTTGCCGCAGCGGCGCTGGTGCCGGCGCTGGGGCGCGCCGCGGCCGGCAGCGACGGCAGCGCGCTGCGCCGCGTGGGCGGCGACGATCCCGCCGCGGCCGAGCTCGACGCGCCCGGGCCTGCCCTGCCCTCGGCGGCCGGCGGTGCGCTCGAGCTGCCGGCCCGCGTGCTGCACCTGGCCGGCAGCCTGACGCCCGAAGTGATGGGGTTCCTCGGCCCGGCCTCGACCGTGCTCGAGCAGGCCGGTGTGTCGCAGCTCCTGATCACCGCCGCGCCGCTGCCGGCCGAGGCGCGCGAGGGCCCGCCGGGCGACGATGCGGATGCCGGCGCGCGGCCTCGCGGCCTGGCAGCCAGCGTGCGCTGGGTCGCGGCGGCGGCGATGCGCGCGCCCCTGCCGCGCGCGCCCTCCTGGCCCTCGGCACCGGGGCGCCGGGCGGCGGCCGGTCCACCGCGCCCGGTCGGCGGGCGACACGCGCCGGTGCGGCGCGAGCCGCCACCATCGTGCCGTGGCGCCGCTGGCAGGCCGCACGCGCGCGCCTCGTCGCTGCGCTGCAAGAGTCGCCGCAGGCCGCCGTGCACGTGCACGGCTTCGTCGCCGCGCTGGTGGCGTTGCGCGTGCATGCACGTGCCGGCGGCCGCACGCCCGGCGTCGTCTACTACTCGCCGCACGGCTCGGCGTCGCTCGGGCGGCTGCGCACGCTCGGCGTGGTGTTGCAGTGGCTCGCGCGCACGCTCACCGGCGCGGCGCCCTTCGACCGTGTCATCACCTGCTGCGCCGTGGAGTCGCGCCTGCTGCCAGGCTTCGGCAGCAGCACCGCGCCGCGCTCGGCAGGCACGCAGCCACCGGCACGCCTGCCGGCCGAGGTGCACCTGGCCGAGAGCCCGGTGGCGCGCTGCTTCTTCGTGCAGCCGCGGCGCCCCGCCACCGAGCCGCTGGTGCTGGCCGGCGTGCTGGACGAGGGGATCGCCGCCGCCGAGCGCATGGCGCGCCTGGCCGTGCTGCTCGGCGACGAGGTGCTGCACACGCGCGTGCGCTGGGTCGGCCTCGTGCGGCCCAAGACGGCACCGCTGCTGCGCGCCGCCGGCATCGACACCCTGGCGGTCGGCGACGACAAGGCGCTGGCAGGGCGCATGGCCGAGGCCTGGGTGTTCGTGGCGCCGGTGGCGACGACGCGCTTCCCGCTGCTGCTCGCACAGGCGATGGCCTCGCGCCTGCCGTGCGTGGCGCTGGCATCGCCCTTCAACGCGGCGTTGCTGAAGGACGGTGAATCGGGCTTCCTCTGTCGCGACGCGGAGCAGATGCTGGCGCGCACGCGCGAGCTCGTCGAATCGGCGCCGCTGCGCGAACGGCTCGGGCGCGCGGCGCGGCAGGAGGCGGCGCGCCGCTTCGACGAGAGCCTCTTCCGGCAGGCCGTGCTGCTGGGCTACGGCGCGCCGGCGCGGCGCACGCCGGGCGGCGGCGCGGCCGAACCCGCGCTCCGCACCGCGGCCGGCCGCGCGGCCGGCGGAGGCGCACGGTGATGACGCTGCCCGTCTTCGGCCTCATCCTGCTCAGCATCGCGCTGTCGGCGCTGGCGCAGGTGGTGCTGAAGCTCGGCATGTCGGCTGCCGGCGTGAGCCGCGCACTCGCCGACGGCGGTGCCGCGCACGTGGCGTGGGCCGTGGCCAGCGAGTGGCGCGTGCTGGCCGGGCTGGCGCTCTACCTCGCCAGCGCCGCTGCATGGCTGTTCGTGCTGGCGCGGTTGCAGGTGAGCGCCGCGTACCCGTTCGTCGGACTCGGCTTCGTGCTGACGCTGCTGCTCGGCTGGTGGTGGCTGGGCGACACGCTGAGCGCCGAACGCGTGCTCGGCACGCTGCTCGTCGCCGCCGGCGTGGTGCTCATCGCGCGCAGCTGATGTGCAACGGAGCCATGCCGAGATGAACGCCGCCACGCTGCCCGACGACGTGCCGCGGCCGCTGTGCGTGGACTGCGACGGCACCCTGATCCGCAGCGACCTGCTGCACGAGGCCGTGCTCGCGCTCGTGAAGACGCGCTGGTGGCTGGTGTTCGCGCTGCCGTGGTGGCTGTTGCGTGGCCGCGCCCATCTGAAGCGGCAGGTGGCGCGGCACGTGCGCCTCGACGCCGCGACGCTGCCGTACCACGAGCCGCTCGTCGCCTGGCTGCGCGAGGAGCGCGCGCGCGGCCGCCGGCTCGTGCTCGCCACCGCCGCCGACCGCTCGCTCGCCGACGGCGTGGCTGCGCACCTCGGTCTCTTCGACGAGGTGCTGGCCAGCGAGCGCGGTGTCAACCTCGCCGGCGCCGCGAAGGGTCGCGAGCTCGCGCGCCGCTTCGGCGAACACGGCTTCGACTACGCCGGCGACAGCCGGCGCGACCTCGACGTGTGGCGGCACGCCGGCGGCGCCATCGTCGTCGGCCCGGCGGCGGGCACGCTGGCCGCGGCGGCCGGCGGCGTCGCGCCGCTGCTGCACGTCTTCGACCGGGGCGCAGCGCACCTTGCCGACTACCTGCGCGCGCTGCGCCTGCACCAGTGGCTGAAGAACCTGCTCGTGCTGCTGCCGGCGCTGTCCGCGCACCGCATCGGCGAGGCGGCGACGCTCGGCGTTTCGCTGGCGGCCTTGCTCGCCTTCGGACTCGCAGCCTCGGGCGTCTACGTGCTCAACGACCTGCTCGACCTGCCTTCGGACCGCCGGCACGCGCGCAAGCGGCACCGGCCGTTCGCCAGCGGCCGCGTGCCGGTGGCGCACGGCGCGGTGATGGTGCCCGGGCTGCTCGCCGCGGCCGCGGCGGTGGCGCTGACGCTGCCGCCGCTCTTCCAGGGCGTCCTGCTGCTGTACCTGAGCGTGACGACGGCGTATTCGGTCAGCCTGAAGAACCAGCCGGTGGTCGATGTCATCGTGCTCGCGTCGCTGTACGCGCTGCGCGTGCTGGCGGGGTCCGCGGCCACCGGCATCCAGCCTTCGTTCTGGCTGCTGGCGTTTTCGCTGTTCCTCTTCCTCAGCCTGGCCTTGGTGAAACGCCACGCCGAGCTCGGCGCCGTGCTGCGACAGGACGGACAGCGCGCGGCCGGCCGCGGCTACGAGGTGGCCGACCTCGTGCTGCTGATGGCGCTGGGCGTGGCCGCGGCGATGGCCGCGGTGCTCGTGCTGGCGCTCTACGTGCACGACGGCGAGACGGCGCGCCTCTACGCCGAGCCGCGGGCGCTGTGGCTCATCGTGCCGCTGCTGCTGTTCTGGGTGATGCGGCTGTGGATGATCACGCACCGCGGCGGCATGCACGACGACCCGGTGGTGTTCGCGGCGCGCGACAGCACGAGCCTGGCGGTGCTGGCGCTCGTCGGGCTCGTGATGCTGGCGGCGCAGCGCGGCGGGTGGGGGTGAGCGCTTCACCGCGGCGACCGGCGGACCGTTGTCCAGGCGGGCAGTGACGCGGGCGGCGAGCGGGCACTGATCGGCTCATGCACCCGGCAGCTGCCCGCGCATCGACGAACGGCATGTCGCCCCGCCCGCTGGACAGGAGGCAGGCCGTCGGGTTGCGCCGCCTCGCCACCGAGCCGCTCGTGCGTGCGCTGGCCGGAGCGCTCGCTCTCACCTTCACGATCGCGCTGGCCACGGTGCTGTGGCGGCTGGCCGCCGGCGACGACCTGAAGCCGGCGCTGCGCGCGGCCTCGGCGCTCGAGGCGCGCAGGCTCGCGGGCCCGTCGGGCCTGGACTCGTGGGGAGCGATGCTGTCGGCGGCACACCGGCAGCGCGTCGGCGGCCCGGTCTACGCCGCGGCGATGGCACTGGACAACTGCAAGTACCAGTACCCACCTTCGGCGCTGGTGCTGATGGAGCTGCTGCCGCACCCGCAGGGGCCGCACCTGTGCTCGCGGGATGCCGAAGCCGGTGCCGCGGCTGCCGGCGCCTTGGCGCACGTGCACTGGCCGTTCAAGCGCTGGATCGATGTCTCGTCGCAGGCGGCGCTGTCGGCGACGATTGTGCTGTCGTTCGTTCTGCTGTGGCGGGGCACCGCCGGGCGCAGCGACCGGGCAATGGCGGTCCATCCTGCCATGCCCGCCGCCCCGACCAGCCACGTCGTCGCGGCCACCCTCTTCGTACTGCTCGGCCTGACCTTCTTCCCGCTCGTGTGGGGCCACACGCTCGGCCAGATCCAGGTGCACCTGAACCTCGTCATGACGGCCGCGCTGTGCGCGCTGCTCGCCGGGCGGCCGGCGCTGGCCGGCGCGCTGCTCGGCCTGTGCTGCCTGTTCAAGCCGAACTACGTGCTCTTCGCCGCGTGGGCGCTGCTGCGGCGCGAGTGGCGGCTCGCGGCGGCGCTCGTGCTGGTGGCCGCCGCGGGGCACGGCGTGGCGCTTGCGCGCTACGGGCTCGGCATGCATCTCGAGTACCTCGACTTCCTGCGCGGCCTGGCACGCTTGGGCGAGTCGTACTGGCCGAACCAGTCGTTCATGGGGCTCGTGCTGCGCTGGCTGGACCCGGCTTCGGCGCTGCAATGGGCCGACTCGGCCTTCGGCTCGAGCGCCGCCGCGTTGCGGCCGCCGCCGGCGTTCGACTGGGCAGCGGCCGGTTTCCCCGACGAGGTGCCAGGGCTGCCCGCCGCGGTGACGCTGAGCTCGCTCGCGTTGCTCACCTTCGCCTTCTGGCCGTGGCGACGCCGTGGTCCGGCCACCGCATCGCCTGCGTCGACCACGAGCACGAGCGACGGCCGCCTCGAGCGCACGCTCGACCTCGGCATCGCCATCGCCGCCGTGACGATGGCGTCGCCGATCGCGTGGCTGCATCACTACGGGGTCTTCTTCGCCCTCTTCGCGCTGGCACTGGGAGCTGCGCTGCGCACGGCAGCCGCCGACGTTGTGGTGCTGGGGCGCAAGGCGACGCTGATCGTTGCGCTCGCGGTGGCCTACCTGCTTCTCGGCAATGCCACCTTGCGCGCCGAGTCTGTCTTCACCGCGTCGTGGCCCGGGCTCGCCGGGTCGCACGGCCTTCTCGGGGGGCTGTTGCTGATGGCCGTGTTGTGGCGGCTGCGGTGGCGTTGACCGAGGTGCGGGTTCGCTCGGGACTCCGAAGGTCTGCGCTGCAAGGGGGCTGCGCCGGCCCGGCCGAAGAAGCTGTGGGCTTCCGCCGATCGCGGGCGGCGACTCGCAGCGCCATGCCGCGCTTCGAGTACTCGCGCGCGAAGACCACGAGCGCCTCGAGCAAGTCCGAGGTCGTGGGGGGCCGCTCAGGGCTTGGCACCCGAGGCGCGGCCACCGACCTTCGAGCGCAGGCGGCGGCAGTCCGTGTGTTCGGGTGCCAAGCCCTGAGCGGCCCCCCACGGCCTCGGACTTGCGCGCCGCAATCCCGCATGAAGCCAGGCTCGGCTTCTTGTGAGCAAGGGCGCAACGCCGCAACCGCTCAGCGCAGCGCCGTCACCGCTCAGCGCAGCGCCGCCCCGATCAGCGTCACGTTGCCGGCCCCGGCCGTCATCGTCCACGTCATCGTCAATGTCTGCCCCGCCGAGCCGGCGCGGAAGGTGAAGGTGTACGCGCGCACGTACGCGTCGGCCTGCGCCGCCGTGGTGTTGGTGTAGGCCGTGGCCGAGCCGTCGGACAGCGTCGCGCTCATGCGCCCGGTCGAGGCCCAGCCGCCGACGTAGATCGTGATCGTGCGGCTCGTCGTCCCCGCCGGCACCGTGACCGTGAAGCCGCTGCCGACGCCGTCGAGGTACAGGCCGTTGCGGTTGCCCGTGGACGTGGCCAGCGGCGTGCCGCCGGTCCAGGCCATGGCGCGCAGGTCGTCGTCGTAGGCGAAGACGGTGCCGGCACCCACCTTCGTGTACGGCGCGATCTGCGCCGTGACGCCGGACTTGCGCACGAGCCCGGGCACACCGCCGTCGCCCCAGTGCGTCCAGTCGAGCGTGCCGACGGTCGATAACGTGATCGTCGAGGTCGCCGTGCTGACGCTGCCAGTCAACGCGCCGGCCGCCGGCGCGGTGATCGTCCACGTGAACGTGGCGCTCGCCGTGCCGCCGCGGCCGTCGTTGACGGTGACGGTGGGGTTGTAGGTCGCCGCGGTGCTCGGCGTGCCGCTGATGACCCCCGTCGTCGCACTGATCGTCAGCCCCGCCGGCAGGCCGGTGGCGCCGTAGCTGAGCGGGTCGCCGTTGGCGTCGCTGGCGCTGATCGCCAGCGTCACCGCGGTGCCGCGCACGCTGCTCTGCGCCGCTGGCGTGACGATCGTCGGCGGCGTGTTGGCTGGCGGCATGACGTTCCAAGTGAACGTCGCGTTCGCCGTGCCGCCGCGGCCGTCGTTGACGGTGACGGTGGGGGTGTAGGTGCCGGTGGTGGTCGCCGTGCCGCTGATCACGCCCGTCGTGCCACCGATCGCCAGCCCGGTGGGCAGGCCGGTGGCGCTGAACGTCAAGGCATCGCCGTTCGCATCGCTCGCGGTGATGGCGAGCGACACCGCGGTGCCCTGCGCCGTCGTCTGCGTCGCCGGCGTCGTGATCGTCGGCGGCGTGTTGGCCGGCGCGGTGACATTCCACGTGAACGTGGCGCTCGCCATGCCGCCACGGCCGTCGTTCACCGTGACCGTGACCGCGCTCGTGCCCACCGTCGTCGGCGTGCCGCTGATGACACCCGTCGTCGCGCTGATCGCCAGCCCCGCCGGCAGGCCCGTGGCGCTGTAGGTGAGGGCATCGCCGTTCGGATCGCTGGCGCTGATGGCGAGCGTCGCCGCCGTGCCCTGCACCGTGCTCTGCGCGGCCGGTGTCGTGATCGTCGGTGGCGAATTGCTCGGAGCCGCCGCGGTGCCGAGCGCCACCGCGTTCAGCGTGACGTTGCCGGTGCCCGAAGTCATCGTCCAGCGCACGCTGAGCGTCGCCGCGGCGGCGCTCGAGTTGTACGTGACGGTGTAGGTGCGCACGTACTGCTCGGGCGCCGTCGGCGTGACGTCGACGTACTCGGCCGCCGAGCCGTCGGAGAGCGTCAGGCGCAGCGTGCCGCCGGAAGCCCAGCCGCCCACGGCGATGGTGGCGGTGCGGCTGGCCGGGCTCGCCGGCAGCGTCAGCACGTAGCCGTTGCCCATGCCGTCGATGTACAGGCCGTTGAGGTTGTTCGTGCTCGCGGCAACCGGCGTGCCGTCGGTCCAGGTCATGCCGCGCATGTCGTCGTCGTAGGCCACCACCGGGCCGGCGGCGGCGAGCGTGTAGTCGCCGATGAGGTTGCCGCCGCCCGCCTTGCGCACGGGGCCGGTGACGCCGGGGTCGCCCCAGTGCGCCCAGTCGGCGGTGCCGAGCGTCGTGAGGTTCAGCACCGTGACGGCGCCGCTGGCGGCGACCGTCAGTGCACCCGGCGCGGCGTTGCCCGGCGCACTCAGCTCCTCGCTGCCGATCTCGCGCACGTACTGAGCGAGGTTGGCGAGGTCGGTCGCGCCGAGCGCGACGCCGCTGTGCGCCGAGATCGCCGCCTCCACGGTGGCGGCCGAGCCGTCGTGCAGGTACGGCCCGGTGCGCCAGGCGTCGCGCAGCGTCGGGATGTCGATGCCGGTGAGCGGCGCACCGAGTCGCTGGCCACTCGACGGCTTGATCGTGCCGATGTTCTGCAGCGCCAGGCTGCCCGAGAGGCTGAACGCCGTGCCGCCGTGGCACGAGGCGCAGTTCTGGTTGATGAACACCGTGCGGCCGGCCGCGGCAGCGGTGGTGAAGCCCCCCGCGGCGGTGCGCTGCGGGCTCGGCTCGAAGGCCGAAAGCGATGCGACGTACGCGGCGAGCGCGTCGAGATCGGTGCTGAGGCCCGCTTTCGGGTCGCCGAGCGGCTGCGCGCGCGTGCCGGCGAAGTAGGCGGCGTCGGTCATCAGGCCCGTGCCGCCGGCCAGCGTGCGGATCTGCGTCTCGAAGTCCTGCACCTCGTCGAAGTTGCCGCTCCAGTGCAGCGGCCCGTGGCCCATGCCGGCGCGGCCGCGCAGGTTGACGGTGTTGCGCAGCCCTTCGCCCAGCGACGTGAGGTCCCACACGCGGCCGTCGTGGCCGCCGTCGTTGTGGCAGCTGGCGCAGCTCAGGTAGCGGTCGCGCGAAAGGCGCGTGTCACGCGCGTCGTAGAAGAGCTGCTTGCCGCGCAGCACGGTGGCCGAGAGGCGCTCGGCGCCGATGCTGCCCATCGTCGCCAGCAGGGGCGCCGAGGCGAGCGCCTGCTGCGTCAGCGGGCGCAGGTCGTACACGCCGACCGTACGGTCCATGAAGTTGTGCACGTACAGCGTCGTGCGGTCGGGCGAGACGAGCACGCCCTGCGGCGCGAGGCCGGTGTCGATGCGCAGGATGGCCGTGCGGCGGTGCGCGTCGAGGACGGCCACCTCGCGGCTCGTCTCGAGCGCGACGAAGAGGTACACGCCGAGCGGGTCGTAGGCGGCGGCGGTGGCGACGCTCGCGTTGTCGTGGTCGATGCGCGCGGCCAGGTCCTCGGCCTGTGTGGCGACGACGATGCGCGAGCTGATGGCGCGCACGGTGCTCTGGAAGTTCAGTGCCAGGCCGTCGCGCTGCGTGCCGCGCGCGACGTTGTCCATCTTCGAGGGCACCCAGGCCTGCGTGCCGTCGGGCGACAACGCCGCGGCGCCGAGGTAGTTCGGGATGCCGCGGCCCTGGTTCTCGGCGTCGGGCACGTTGCTGTGCGCGAGCACGATCGTGCGCAGCACGGCCATCGTCGTGCTGTTGACCACCACCACCTGGCCGCCGCCGCTGGCGGTGTTGACGCTGGCCGTGCCCTCGCCACCGAGCGGTGGGGTGACGAAACGAGTGACGTACGCCGTGCTGCCGTCCGAAGCGACCGTGACGTGGCGCGGACTCGCGCCGACCGCCAGCGTGCCGGTGACGGCGAAGGTCGTCGTGCTGACCTTCGCCAGCTGGCCGGTGGCTTCCAGCGCCACGAGCGCACTCGCGCCGGTGCCCGTGCCGGCGAAGGTGACACCGTAAGGCTGGCTGGCGCGCGGCAGCGTGACGGTGCGCGTCACCGCCAGCGTCGCGGCGCTGATGACGGTGAGGCTGGCGCTGCCCTTGTTCGCCACCCACACCGAGCCGTCGGGCGCGATGGCGAGCGTGCGCGGTGCTGTGCCGACCGCGATCTCGGCGATGCGCGTGCGGGTCGTGGTGTCGAAGACCGAGACGCTGTCGTTGTCCGGGTTCACCGACCACAGGCGCGGCGGCGCGCCGCCGGCGCGCGTCTCCCAGGCCAGCGGGCCGCTGACGCGCGGCGCGTTCGCGGTGGCGGTCAGGTAGACCTGATGCATCAGCGTCTGCGAGACGACCGTGGCGCTGTCGTCGGTGGCGCTGACGGTGACGTAGTAGATGCCGGGCGCGGCGTAGGTGTGCGTCGCGGTGCCGCTGGCGCTGTACGGCGTGGCCGCCGTGCCGTCGCCGAAGTTCCAGCTGTAGCGCACGTTGGTGCCGCCGGTGGCGGCGGCGGTGAACGTGGCGGTGCTGCCCGACACCGTTGGGGCGGGCGGCGTGGGCATCGGGAGCGTCAGCGCCGGGCCGGTGCCGGTGACGGTCCACGTGAAGGTGGCATTGGCGCTGTTGACGCCGTCGCTCACCGCGACGGTGACGGTGTACGTGCCGGCGGTCGTCGGCGTGCCGGTGACGAGGCCGGTGCCGGCGGCGATGGCCAGGCCCGGCGGCAGGCCGCTGGCGCTGTAGGCTAGCGCGTCGCCGTTCGGGTCACTCGCCAGCACCTGCAGGTTCACGGCCGTGCCGACAGGGCCGGTCTGGTTCGCCGGCGTCGTGACCACGGGCACGACGGCGGTGTTCAGCGTGCCGGCGACGTTGACGCGCATCAAACGTGCCACCGACGGCACGCCCTGGTCGTCGAGCACGAACATCATCCACATGCCGGGCGGCACGTCGGAGGCGCGGCCGGGGATCTGCACGGAGAGCGTGTTGCCGCTGGCCACGAACGGCAGGTCGACGAAGCGCTGGTCCTGGTTCCAGTTGTGCGTCATCGAGCCGGTCTTGACGAACGTGACGCGGCCGATCGGCCGGTTGTGCGTCGTCGTGACCTGCACCGTGCGGCCGGGGTCGACGACCGTCGGGCCGGCGGTGATCGACGGCCGCGCCGCCTCGGTGCCGCCGGCGGTGAAGAGGTACGGCGGGTAGTAGACCTCGCCGTTCAGGTTGGCCTGCGGGCCGGGGGCGCCGCCGGCGGCGACGAGCACCGTGGCGTCGGGTAGCAGCAGTGCCACGCTGTGATAGAGGCGCGCGCGCTGCATCGTCGCGCCGCGGGTCCACAGGCCGGTGGCCGGATTCCAGATCTCGGCGTCGTAGACGACATCGGTCATCTCGTTCCAGATGCGCGAGCCGCCGGTGGCGAGCACGCGGCCGTTGGGCAGCAGCGTCGCCGTGCCCAGGCGCCGCTGCATCGCCATCGGCGCGGTGGTGGTGACCACCGGCGCGCCGGAGTTGATGTCGATGACGATGGCGCCGTTGCTGTTGCCGCCGAACTGCAGGATGCGCCCGGGGGCGAACATCGCCGCGCTGGCGTCGTTGCCGGCCACGGCACTGGTGAACTGGCCGAGGCCGGTGAAGGTGCCGGCGCCCGCCGTGTCGATCCAGTACATGCTGCCGGCGCTGTCGTAGCCGAAGATGCGGCCGTCCGGCGCGATGAAGTTGCGCGGGTAGAAGTAGTCGTAGGCGCTGGTGTTGATCGCCGTCATCGCGCGGAAGGTGCCGTTGGCCGCGCGGATCTCGGGGTAGGCGACGCCGCCGAGGCCGCCCTGGACGAAGATCTCGCCGTTGAGCAGCATCGTCGAGGTCGCGTACCAGCGCGGCAGGGCCATGTTCGGCCCGCGCGCCATCGTGTTCGTGGCCGGATTGAAGAGGTTGGAGTTGTTGTTGCCGGTGTTGGTGGTGCTGGTGCCTGTCCAGTTGTCGCCGCCGGCGATGGTGACGCCCTCGCCGCCGGGCAGCAGCAGCGGCGAGCTGCAGAAGAGGTCGGTGCCGGTGCTGTTGGTGAAGGTCTGGTGCGTGTTGCTGACCGGGTCCCACACCGAGTAGACGAAGAGGCCGGTCTGGATGCCGTTGGTGTCGGTGCCGTAGCCGAGCACGCGCCCGTCGGGCAGCAGCGTCACGTGCAGCGGGATCAGCGGCCAGGGCTGCACGGGCCCGAAGACGCCCTTGACGTTGGCGTCGGGCGGGATGGTCGTGCCCGGCGGCACGGCCAGCGCGCGCTGGCGGCCGTCCTCGGCGCCGGCAGCCGCGGCGCCGTTCGGGCCCGGGCTGCCGCCCCCGCCGCAGGCCGCCACGAGCGCAGCAAGCAGGAACGCCGTCAGGCGACCGGCCAGGGTACGCCGCACGCGGTGCAGGTGGGTCACTCGAGCCTCCCGTGATCCTCACTCTGGTGCCGCAGCCCCGCTCGCCCTCACACTCCGGTGCAGATCCGCGGGTCGCGGCACCAGGAGGCGGCGTGCAGCCGGGCGCGGCACCCCGTTGCAAGGACGGGCGCATTCGTCGTGCCGGGTCCGCCCCGCGTTCGCGGGGTGGCGCATCCGCACGAAGAGAATGCCGGCATGACCTCCAAGCACACGCACGGCGCGCCGGAGCCGATCGTCGATGCGCAGGCCGACGCGCGCAGCAGGCGCGTCACGCCGGCCATGCCGTCGGGGGCGCCGCGGGCGCGCATCCGCAGCTACGTGCTGCGTGGCGGGCGCCTGGGCCCGGGGCAGCAGCGCGCGCTGGCCGAGCTCGGGCCGAGTTTCGTCCTGCCTTGGCAGGCCGAGCTGCCCGACTGGGACGCCGCCTTCGGCCGCCGCGCGCCGCGCCTGCTGGAGATCGGCTTCGGGATGGGCGACGCGACGGCGCAAGTGGCCGCCGCCCTGCCCGACCATGACCTCATCGGTGTCGAAGTGCACGAGGCCGGCGTCGGCGCGCTACTCAAGCTCCTCGGCGAACGTGGCCTCGCCAACGTGCGCATCGTGCGCCACGACGCAGTGGAGGTGCTGCGCACGATGATCGCGCCGGCGTCGCTCGCCGGCATCCATGTGTGGTTCCCCGACCCGTGGCCGAAGAAGCGGCACCACAAGCGGCGGCTGCTGCAGCCGGCGTTCGTCGCCGAGCTGGCGCTGCGCCTCGTGCCCGGCGGCTACCTGCACTGCGCCACCGACTGGCAGCCCTACGCCGAGCAGATGCTGCAGGTGCTGGCCAGCGAGCCGCGCTTGCGCAACAGCGTTGCCGCCGCCAACGGCAGCGACGGATCAGCCTTCGCGCCGCGCCCGCCGTGGCGGCCGCTCACGCGCTTCGAGCAGCGCGGTCTGAAGCTCGGCCACGGCGTGTGGGACCTGGTGTTCGTGCGCTGCTGAGCCTCACGCCTTCCACTCCACCCAGCCCGTGTAGGCCGTCAGCAGCACGATGCCGCCGAAGACGATGCGGTACCAGGCGAAGACGGTGAAGTCGTGCGTCGCGACGTAGCGGATGAGCCAGCGGATGCACAGCCAGGCACTGAGGAACGAGACGACGAAGCCCACGGCGAACATCGGCAGGTGCTCGAGGTCGAGCGCGGCCCGTTCCTTCCACACCGAGTAGGCGCCGGCGCCCATCAGCGTCGGGATGCCGAGGAAGAAGCTGAACTCGGTGGCGCACCTGCGCGAAAAGCCGAACAGCATCGCGCCGATGATCGTGGCGCCCGAGCGGCTGGTGCCCGGGATCAGCGCCACGCACTGCACGAGGCCGACCTTCAGCGCATCGAGCGGCGTCATGTCGTCCACGCTCTCGACCCGCGCATGCCGCGTGCCCTCGAGGTCGCGTTCGCCATAGCGGCGGTGGTGGCGGCGCTCGACCCACAGGATGACGAGGCCACCGACGACGAAGGCCATCGCCACCGGCACCGGGTGGAACAGGTGCTCCTTCACCGCCTTGCCGAGCAGCAGCCCGAAGAAGGCCGCCGGCAGGAAGGCGATGAAGAGGTTGAGCGCGAAGCGTTGCGCCACCGCCTCGCGCGTGATGCCCGCCACGGTGCCCCACAGCTTGACGCGGTACTCCCACACCACGGCCAGCATGGCGCCGGTCTGGATGGCGATGTCGAACACCTTCACCGCCTGGCCGGTGAAGTCGAGCAGCGAGCCGGCCAGGATGAGGTGGCCGGTGGAGGAGATGGGCAGGAACTCGGTCAGCCCCTCGACCACGCCCATCAGCGCGGCCTTGATCAGCAGCAGGATGTCCACGGGGAACGGTGGTCCCCTCGCGAAAGGGGCGGTGAGAAGGCCAGCGGCGTCCGGGACGGACCGAGCGCATGGGCGGTCCCGGGCGGCAAAGCCGCGCATGATAGGCAGCGGCGCGGTGGCCGACGCCGCGCCTTGACCCCGCACCTTGGCGGCGCGTATTATTACTGACCGGTCAGTCATTAGCAGAATGAGTTCTTCCCCCCCGGGTGCCGCCGCGGACGTCGCCGCGCGCGCCGACGACACCCCCACCCGCCAGCGCCGCAAGGAAGCCCGCCCGCAGGAGCTGCTGGACGCCGCGCTCGAGCTGTTCGTCGAGAAGGGCTTCGCCGCCACGCGCGCCGAGGAGGTGGCGCAGCGCGCCGGCGTCTCCAAGGGCACGCTGTACCTCTACTACCCGAGCAAGGAAGAGCTGTTCAAGGCCGTCGTGCGGCAGAACCTCGGCTCGCTGATCGCCGAGGGCCGCGAGGCCGTGGCGCAGTTCGAAGGCTCGAGCAGCGAGCTGCTGGCCGGGCTCATGCACACGTGGTGGGAGCGGGTGGGCAGCACGCGCGCCGCAGGCATCCACAAGATCATCCTCGCCGAGGTGCGCAACTTCCCCGAGCTGGCGCAGTTCTATGCCGACGAAGTGATCGTGCCGGCCGACGAGCTCTTCTGCGCCGTCGTGCAGCGCGGCATCACACGCGGCGAGTTCCGCGACCTGCCCCTGCACGAGACGGCGCACGCGCTGATGGCGCCGATGATCTTCCTCGCGCTGCACCAGCACTCGGTGGGCGCCTGCCCGGTGCAGGGCTGCGCCGTGGTCGACCCGCAGGCGACGCTGCGCACGCACCTCGACCTCGTGCTGCGCGGGCTGGAGGCGCCGCCGGCCGGCACGGCTGGCCGGGCACCGGCGGCGAACGGCGCAGGACGCAACGGCAAGGGCGCGCGATGATGAGCCGCCGCACGCGCTGGATCGTCGGGCTGGTCGTGCTCGTCGTGCTGGCGCTGCTGCTGGCGCGCGGGCTCGCCGGCCGCAAGACCGGCGCGGGCGGGCCGGCGGCCGCGTCGGCACCCGCGCCGGCCGTCGAGCTGGCCGCCACCGACGTGGCGCGCGCCGAGACTGCCGAGCTCGCACGGACGCTCGTCGTCAACGGCAGCCTCAAGGCGGTGCAGAGTGCCTTCGTGAAGGCACGCATCCCGGCCGAGCTGAAGGCGCTCGCCGTGCGCGAAGGTGACCGCGTCGCCGCCGGCCAGCTCATCGGCCAGCTCGACACCACCGAGTTCGACTGGCGGCTGCGCCAGGCCGAAGACCAGGCGAAGAGCGCCGAGGCGCAGCTCGACATCGCCGAACGCACGCTGGCCAACAACCAGGCCCTCGTCAACCAGGGCTTCATCTCGCGCAACGCGCTCGACACCTCGGTGAGCAACGCCGCCGCGGCGCGCGCCGCGCTGCAGGCGGCGAAGGCGGCGGCCGAGATCGCGCGCAAGGCGGTGAAGGACGGCGAGGTGCGCGCGCCGATCGCCGGCCTCGTCTCGCAGCGGCTGGTGCAGCCGGGCGAACGCCTGCCGGTGGACGCGCGCATCGTCGAGATCGTCGACCTGTCGCGCATCGAGCTCGAAGCCGCCGTGGCACCCGAGGACGTGCCTGCGGTGCGTGTCGGCCAGGCCGCGCGCGTGGCCATCGACGGCCTCGCCGAGCCGGTGCCCGCGAAGGTGGTGCGCATCAACCCGAGCGCCGCCGCCGGCACGCGCACGGTGATGGCCTACCTGCTGCTGGAGAAGCACCCGGGGCTGCGCCAGGGCCTCTTCGGCCGCGCCACGCTGGAACTCGCGCGGCGCAGCGCACTCGTCGTGCCGGCCTCGGCCGTGCGGCACGACCAGGCGCGGCCCTACGTCGTCGCCGCGCAGCAGGGGCTGGCGGTCGAGAAGCCCGTGACGCTCGGCCAGCGCGGCGACGCCGCGTTCGGTGCCGGCGCGAAGCCGGAGCCGGCGCTGGAGATCGTTGGCGGGGTCGAGCCCGGCACGCTGGTGCTGCGCGGCACCGTCGGCAGCCTGCGCGGCGGCACGCGCATCACGGTGCCGGCCCCCTGAGCGGCGCCCCGGCCCGAGAGACGACACCGCATCCCCCGGTTCGCCCGCTTCGGCCATGTGGTTCACGCGCATCTCCATCGCCAACCCCGTGCTCGCCACGATGGTGATGCTCGCCTTCGTCGTGCTGGGCCTGTTCAGCTACCAGCGGCTGGCGATCGACCAGTTCCCGAACATCGACATCCCGACCGTCGTCGTGCAGATGGAGTACCCGGGCGCCAGCCCGGAGATCGTCGAAGCCGAGGTCACGAAGAAGGTCGAGGAGGCGGTGAACACCGTCGCCGGCATCAGCGCGCTCTATTCGCGCAGCTACGAGGGCAACTCGGTGACGATCATCGAGTTCAACCTCGACGTCGACGGCCGCAAGGCGGCCGAGGACGTGCGCGAGAAGGTCGCGCTGATGCGCCCGCTGCTGCGCGACGAGGTGAAGGAGCCGCGCATCTTCCGCTTCGACCCGGCCAGCCAGCCGGTGTTCAACGTCGCCGTGCTCGCCACCGAGCCCGGCGTCAGCCCGCAGCAGCTCACCACCTGGGCCAGCCAGGTGCTGCAGAAGCGGCTGGAGAACGTGCGCGGCGTCGGCGCCGTCACGGTGGTGGGCGGCGTCGCGCGCGAAGTCGGCATCCACCTCAAGCCCGCGGCGATGGAGGCCTTCGGCGTCAGCGTCGAGCAGGTGGCCGCCGCGCTGCGCAGCGAGAACCAGGAGATGCCGCTCGGCACGCTGCGCACGCGCGAGCAGGAGCGGGTCGTGCAGGTCAACGCCCGGCTCGCCACGCCGCGCGACTTCCGCGACATCGTCGTCGCACGCAAGCCCCCCGCCGCCGGAGGCGGCGGCTCCGGCGTCAACACCGTCGTGCGGCTTGGCCAGGTCGCCGAGGTGGTGGACGGCCCGCAGGAGATCGAGAGCCTGGCGCTCTACAACGGCCGGCGCACGGTGCTGCTGTCGGTGCAGAAGAGCCAGGGCGAGAACACCATCGCCGTCGTCGACGGCCTGAAGCGCGCGCTGGCCGAAGCGCAGCCGCTCGTGCCCCAGGGCATGAAGACCGAGGTCAACCGCGACAACTCGCGTTCGATCCGCGTCTCGGTGGCCAACGTGCAGCGCACGCTGCTTGAAGGCGCCGCGCTCACCGTGCTCATCGTCTTCCTGTTCCTCAACAGCTGGCGCAGCACGGTCATCACCGGGCTCACGCTGCCGATCGCGCTGATCGGCTCGTTCCTGTTCATGTACTGGTTCGGCTTCACGATCAACGGCATCACGCTGATGGCGCTCAGCCTGTGCGTGGGCCTGCTGATCGACGACGCCATCGTCGTGCGCGAGAACATCGTGCGCCACGTGCAGATGGGCAAGAGCCCGCGCCAGGCGGCGCTCGAAGGCACCGACGAGATCGGCCTGGCGGTGCTGGCGACGACGCTGTCGATCGTCGCCGTGTTCCTGCCGATCGGCTTCATGGGCGGCATCGTCGGCAAGTTCTTCCACGAGTTCGGCATCACCATCGTCGCGGCGGTGCTGATCTCGATGTTCGTCAGCTTCACGCTCGACCCGATGCTCTCGAGCGTGTGGCACGACCCGGCCGCGGAGCGGCTGGGTCATCGTGATCTCCCGCCGGCCGCGGAGCGGCTGGGTCATCGTGATCTCCCGCCGGCCGCGGAGCGGCTGGGTCATCATGACTCACCGCGGTCGCAGGACCGCTGGCAGGACAAGGCCGAGACGCTCTACGACAGGACGATCGGCCGCGTCACCGGCGCCTTCGACCACTTCCAGGACTGGCTCGCCGCGCTCTACCAGAAGATCCTCGCCTGGTCGCTCGTGCACAAGCTCGCCACCGTGGGCATCGCCATCGGCACCTTCGTGCTCGCGCTCGTGCTGGCCGGGGGCCTCGGCAAGGAGTTCGTGCCGAAGGCCGACTTCAGCGAGACGCAGATCAACTTCTACACGCCGGTGGGCAGCGCGCTCGAGGTGACCGAGCAGCGCGCCCGGCAGATCGACGCGGCGCTGCGCGAGCTGCCCGAGGTGCGCCACACCGTCACGACCATCAATTCCGGCTTCGCGCAGGGCAAGATCTACGGCAACGTCTACGTGCGCCTGGTCGACCGCAAGGAGCGCGCGAAGACTGCCACCGAGCTCGCGCCGGTGCTGCGCGAGCGCCTCGCGCGCATCCCCGGCATCACGGTCACCAACCTCGGCGTCACCGATCTCGGCGGCAACAAGAGCATCGCGTTCTCGTTGCAGGGCAGCGACCTCGGCGAGCTCGAGCGGCTGGCGCGGCAGATCATGGCGCGGCTCGCCGAGATCCCCGGCCTCGTCGACCTCGACAGCACGCTCAAGCCCGACAAGCCCACCCTCGCCGTGGACGTGAAGCGCGACGCCGCGGCCGACCTGGGCCTCAACGTCAACACGGTCGCCTCGACGCTGCGCACGCTGGTGGCCGGCGCCAGCGTCGGCAGCTGGCGCGCCAGCGACGGCCAGAACTACGACGTGCGGCTGCGCCTGGCCCCCGAGCACCGCACGCGCCCAGAAGACCTGGCGCAGCTGCCGCTGGTGCTGCCCAACGCCGACGGCAGCGTGCGCACCGTGCGCCTGTCTCAGGTGGCCGAGCTCAGGCCGAGCACCGGGCCGAACCAGATCAACCGCCGCGACCTCAACCGCGAGATCAACATCGACGCCAACGCGCTCGGCCGCAGCCCGGGCGAGGTCAGCGACGACATCCGCAAGGTGCTGGCCGACACCGCCTTCCCGCCCGGCTATCGCGCCGTCTTCGGCGGCAGCACGAAGAACATGCAGGAGTCCTTCTCCTACGCCGTGGGGGCGCTGGCGCTGGCGGTGGTCTTCATCTACATGATCCTCGCCAGCCAGTTCAGGAGCTTCCTGCAGCCGCTGGCGCTGATGAGCTCGCTGCCGCTGACGCTGATCGGCGTCGTGCTCGCGCTGCTCGTCTTCCGCAGCACGCTGAACATGTTCTCCATCATCGGCATCGTCATGCTGATGGGGCTGGTGACGAAGAACGCGATCCTGCTCGTGGACTTCGCCATCCGTTCGCGGGAAGCCGGCATGGAACGCACCACGGCGCTGCTGCACGCGGCCAAGGTGCGCCTGCGGCCGATCCTGATGACGACGCTGGCGATGGTCTTCGGCATGGTGCCGCTCGCCTTCGCGCTGACCGAGGGCGCCGAGCAGCGCGCGCCGATGGGCCAGGCGGTGATCGGCGGCGTCATCACCTCGTCGCTGCTGACGCTCGTCGTGGTGCCGGTCGTCTACTGCTGGCTCGACGACCTCGCCGAGTGGGCGCGCGGGCGGCGCAGGCCGCTTGCGCTGGCGCAAGCCGCGTCGACCCCCTCCACCTAGAATCGCCGCCGCTTTTCCCTCGCGTTCGCCGGCCTCATCCGCCCGCCCTCGACATGACGATGAACATCGAGATCGCCCGCTTCAACATGATCGAGCAGCAGATCCGCCCGTGGGACGTGCTCGACCCGGTCGTGCTCGACCTGCTGGCCACGATGCGCCGCGAGGACTTCGTGCCCGCGGCGTACCGCGCGCTGGCCTTCGTCGACACGCAGGTGCCGCTGCTGCCCGGTGCCCAGGCGCTGGCCGAAGGCGCCTGCATGCTGGAGCCCAAGGTCGAGGCGCGCCTGCTGCAGGAGCTGCGCCTGCAGCGGCACGAGAAGGTGCTCGAGATCGGCACCGGTTCGGGGTTCATGGCCGCGCTGCTGGCGCACCGCGCGATGCACGTGCACACGCTGGAGTGCAAGCCCGCGCTGGCGCAGACGGCGCGCGAGGCGCTGCGCCGCAACGGCGTGCTCAACGCCACCGTGCACGAGGTCGATGCCGCCACGGGCGCACGCGGCCTCGCCGCCGAGGGGCCGTTCGACGCCATCGTGCTGTCGGGCTCGGTGGCCGAGGTGCCGCGCGCGCTGCTCGAGCAGCTGAAGACCGGCGGCCGGCTCGTCGCCATCGTCGGCATGGAACCGATCATGACCGCTCGCCTCGTCACGAGGAGCGGCCACGCCGCCTTCGCCGAGCGCGACCTCTTCGACACCGTCGCGCCGCGCCTGCTCGGCTTCGCCGAGCCGGCCCGGTTCACGTTCTGACGCCCCGCACCGCTGCGCGCCGTGCCGTCCACGCCGATGTTCCCTGTCCGAACCGCACGCCACCCGGGCCGTGCAGCCTGTCGCAGCAAACCCGCGCTACGCCGCGCGGCCGGCGCGGGTCGTCGCATCGGGAGAGACCTGCCGGCGACCGCAGCCCTATAACCGGCGCCCGACGGGCGCAGGCCGGCGCGGTCTCGCGCAGGTCGCACGCCACGCGCCGCCCATCCCAGCCCCTGCAAGATCCAACGCCGAGGAGTCCCATGCCCGCGACCGCCCTGACGTCGAGCCCTCACCGCACGAGCCCGCGGCCGCCCGGTCCGTGGCAGCCGCGGGCTCGCCGCCTCATCGCCGCGACCGCCGCCGCGCTCGCCTGCGGGCTCGCGGCCCACGCCTCGCGTGCCCAGAGCCTGACCGAGCTGTACCAGGCGGCACGGGGCTTCGATGCCACCTACCTCGCCGCCAAGGCACAGGCGCAGACGGCGCAGTTCCGCCTCGAGCGCAGCGAGGCGCTCGGCAAGCCGTCGCTCGCCGCCACCGCCGGCGCCGCCTACGGCTACTCCGACACGCCCACCACGAACGCCGGCGACACACAGACGGTGCAGGGTGCGCTGCGCGGCCGCTACCCGCTGTTCAACCGCAGCAACACGGTGACGATCGAGCAGTCGCGGCGCGGGCTCGAGTCGGCGGCCGCCGACCTGGACGCGGCCGAGCAGGACCTCATCGTCCGCGTCGCTGTCGCCTACTTCGACGTGCTCGCGGCGCAGGACACGCTGGCCACCACGCGCGCCAGCAAGGCTGCCATCACCGAGCAGCTCGCCTCGGCCCGCCGCAACTTCGAGGTCGGCACCGCCACCATCACCGACACGCGCGAAGCGCAGGCGCGCTTCGACCTCGCGGCGGCGCAGGAGATCGCCGCGGAGAACGACCTGCGCGCCAAGCGCATCGCACTCGACCAGCTGGTGGGGCGCACCGGCGTCGCGCCCAAGCCGCTGGCCGTGCCGGTGGCGCTGCCGCCGCTGACGCCGGCCGCCGTCGAGGAATGGGTGAACGTCGCCGACGAGCGCCACCCCACCGTGCGCCGTGCGCGTGTCGGCCTCGAGGTGGCCCGGCTGGAGGTCGAGAAGGCGCGCGCGGCAGAGAAGCCGACGCTCGACGCGGTCGCCTCGGTCAGCAACGGCAGCACGCGCGGCTCGTCGCTGCCGCCGGTGGCGCGAGGCAGTACCACCACCGGCAGCATTGGCGTGGAGTTCAACTGGCCGCTGTACACCGGCGGCGCGACGCAGGCGCTGATCCGCGAGAACCTCGCGCTCGAGGAAAGGGCCAGCAACGACGTGCAGGCGGCGCGCCGCGGCGTCGCGCAGGGCACGCGCGTGGCGTTCTTCGGCGTGCAGTCGGGCCAGGCGCGGGTCGCCGCGCTCGAGGCGGCCGAAGCCTCGTCGAAGCTGGCACTGGAGGCGACGCAGCTCGGCTACCGCGTCGGCGTGCGCGTGAACCTCGATGTGCTCAACGCGCAGACGCAGCTCTACTCGACCCAGGCGGACCTCGCGAAGGCGCGCTACGACGTGCTCGTCGGCGGCCTGCGCCTGCGCCAGGCCTCCGGGCAGCTGGCGGCCGGCGATGTCGAGGCGGTGAACCGGCTGCTGGCCAGGTAGCCTGCGCCGGCGCCCCCCCGCCCGGCGCGCCGGCCTCCCCTCGCGCAACGAAACTTCACGCAGCACACGCGCGGCGCACACACCGCATTCACCGCGCCGCGCGACACTCGCGCCCGAGGCCCTGCGCATGGTGCGGGTCCGGCCGGGGAAGCCGCGAGCGCCCGGCCGCTCGTTGAGCGCCCGGGCCGGTGCACACAGCGCGGAGGTCAGCCGATGAGCCGCCACCCTGGCGATGTCCCGAAGGCCGAAGCCGCGGCGATCGCCGCACACCGCTTCGGCCTCGGCGAAGCCGACCTGGGCGTGTCGGGCAGCGACGCTGCCGGCTGGCTCCTGCAACAGATCGGCCCGGCCGAGCCGCAGCAGGGCACGAACCTCGCCAGCGGCGCCGAGGGCCTGAAGCGATTTGCCGAGTTCCTGCGTGATCAGCGCGGCCGCCTCGCGCGGGCCGACGGCGGCGCGGGCAGTGGCATGTCGCCGGGCATGTCCGGCAGCGACATGCGCAGTGCCGAGCGGCAGTTCGGCGAGCACTTCCGCGGCATCGTGCAGGCCGACGTGCGCGCCCGCCTGGCCACGGCCGCAGCGAGCACGAAGCCGTTCAACGAGCGGCTGGCCTGGTTCTGGTGCAACCACTTCACCGTCTCGATGGCCAAGGCGAGCGCCCGCGGCCTCGTCGGCGCGTTCGAGCGCGAGGCCATCCGCCCGCACATCGGCGGCAGCTTCGAGCAGCTGCTGAAGGCCGCCGTCAAGCACGCCGGCATGCTGCGCTACCTCGACAACGACCAGTCGGCCGGGCCGCAGTCGCCGATCGTGCGGCGGCTGGCGCGCCGCCGGCGCGGCGAGGGCGAGCCGGGCCCGCGCCTCACCGGCCTGAACGAGAACCTCGCGCGCGAGGTGCTGGAGCTGCACACGCTCGGAGCGCCGGGCGGCGGTGCTGGCAGCGGCGCCGGTGGCGGCACGGCCTACGGCGGCTGGGGCGGCTACACGCAGGCCGACGTCACCGAGTTCGCGCGCGTGCTCACCGGCTGGCGCGTGCCGCTGCGCGAGTTGCTCGTGCGCAGCAACGAGCCCGGCGACGGCAGCGCCGCGCGCGAGCCCGTCCGGTTCGAAGCGAGCTGGCACGACCCGGGCACGAAGACCGTGCTCGGCAAGCGCTACCGCGAAGGCGCCGAGGCGCTCGACGACGTGCTCGCCGACCTCGCACGCCACCCGTCGACGGCGCGTTTCGTCACGTTCAAGCTGGCGCGCCACTTCGTCGCCGACGAGCCGCCGCCCGAGCTGGTGGCGGCGCTCGAAGCGGCCTTCCGGCGCAGCGGCGGCGACCTGCCGACGCTCTACCGCACGCTCGTCGAGAGCCCGCACGCCTGGGCTGCCGGCGCGCGCAAGCTCAAGACACCCGAGGAGTTCGTCGTCAGCAGCGCGCGGCTGCTCGACCTGCGCGAACGGGCCTTCGCGCGCGCGCCTGACGGCGGCATTGCCGCGCTCGGCCAGCGCGTGCAGGCCGCGCCGTCGCCAGCCGGTTGGCCCGACCGTGCCGAGGAGTGGCTGGGACCGGACGCGGTATGGAAACGCGTCGAGTGGGCCACGCGCGTGGGCAACCTCGTCGGCCGGCAGGTCGATGCGCGCGCGCTCGCCCGCGCCGGCCTCGGGCCGCTGCTGGCCGACGAGACGGCGCGCCAGATCGAACGCGCCGCCGACGGCCCGCAGGCGGTGACGCTGCTGCTGCTGGCGCCCGAGTTCCAGCGGCGCTGATCGGCCAACCCGGTCCATCCCCAAAGCCGCATCACGAGGCCACGATGACAACCCGTCGCCAGCTCGTCCGTGCCCTGCTCGCCGCACCGGCCATCACGCCGTGGGCCGCATTGAGCGTCGCTCGGTCGGCGGCCACCGCCGCCGACGCACCGAGATTCGTCTTCGTCATCCTGCGCGGCGGCCTCGACGGCCTCACCGCCGTGCCGGCGACGGGAGACCCGGCCTTCGCCGAAGCACGCGGCCCGCTCGGCCAGTTCAGCGCCTTCGGGGCAGCGCCCCTGCCGCTGGCCGGGCCCTCCGGCAGCCTGTTCGCGCTGCACCCGCTGCTGCCGCAACTGCACGCGATGTACGGCCGCGGCGAACTGGCGGTGCTGCACGCCACCGGCCTGCCCTACCGCGAGCGCTCGCACTTCGACGCGCAGCAGGTGCTCGAGTCGGGCGGCACGCGGCCCTACGAACTTTCGACCGGCTGGCTCGGTCGCGCCGTCGCGGCGCGTGGCGGCGTGCCGCTGAAGGCGGTGGCCATGGAGACGGCCGTGCCGCTGGTGCTGCGCGGCCCGGCCGACGTCGACACCTGGGCCCCTTCGGCGATGCCCGAGCCCTCGCCCGACCTCGTGGCGAGGCTGGAGCGCCTGTACGCGGGCGACGCCGCGCTGGCGCAGGCGCTCGCGCGTGCGCGCGGCCTGCGCGAAGCGCCGGGCATGGCCGCGAACCCGCCGAGCCCTGGCGGCATGGCTGGCGGCGGCGGCCGCCTGGCGATCGCGCTGGCCACGAAGGCGGCCGAGTTCCTGCAGCGCGGCAGTCAGGTCGCCGTGCTCGAGATGGGCGGCTGGGACTCGCACACCAACCAGGCTGCGCCGCAGGGCGCGACGTCGAACAACCTGCGCGCGCTCGACGCCGCGCTCGACGCGCTGCGCGAAGGGCTGCTGCCGCAGCAGCAGTGGCGGCGCACGGCGGTTCTGGTGGCCACGGAGTTCGGGCGCGAGGTCGCCGTCAACGGCAACCTCGGCACGGACCATGGATCGGGCGGGGCCGCCTTCGTGCTCGGCGGCGCCGTGAAGGGCGGCCAGGTGCTGGCCGACTGGCCGGGCCTGGCGAAGAAGGACCGCCATGAGGGCCGCGACCTGCGCATCACGACCGACCTGCGCGCGGCGATGCGCACGCTGCTCGCCGCTCACCTGCGCCTGCCAAGCGCGGTGATCGACACGCAGGTGCTGCCCGGCAGCCACGGGCTCGGCGACCTGGACCTGCTGCGCGGCTGACGCCAGCGGCGCCACGGCTGCCGCGCGCCGGCGATGGCCGCAGGCGCGACGCGCTCAGCGCGACGGCCAGTGCGCCAGCACCGCCGCCGCCATGCGCGCCGCCGCGCCCCGGTGGCGCGCGGCGAAGGCCGTCGAGTCGGCCGCGCGGCGCGCAAGCACTTCCGGGTCCGCCAGCCACGTCAGCGCCCGCGCCACGGCGGCTTCGACGTCGTGCACGCGCTCGGCCGCGCCGGCCTCGAGCGCGCCGTCGGCTGCCTGCTCGAAGTTGAAGGTGTGCGGACCCATCAGCACCGGGCAGCCGCAGGCCGCCGCCTCGATGAGGTTCTGGCCACCGAGCGGCGCAAAGCTGCCGCCGAGCAGGGCCGCGCTGGCCGTCGCGTAGTACAGCGGCATCTCGCCCATCGAGTCGCCGAGCCAGACGTCGGCGCGAAGCGCATCGGCCGGCGGGCGCCCGGGCACGGCCGTGCCCCAGGCGCTGCGTCGGGCCAGCGCAAGACCCTGCGCCACGGCCAGTGCGGCCACGTCGTCGAAGCGCTGCGGGTGGCGCGGCACGACGAGCAGCAGCGGATACGCGCCACCGCCGCCGCG
>JAHCKS010000120.1 GCA_026125665.1 Rubrivivax sp. | reverse complement strand
GCACGCCGGCGGGCGAGACCGGCGTCGGCGTCGCAGCGGCCATGGCCGGAGGCGCGGCCGTCATCGGCGGCTCGGCGAAGACGACGAAGCGCCGGGCCAGCCGGGGCGGGCAACCGAGCGACAGCGCCACGTTCACGACCGGCTCGTCGATCACCTGCAACGTCGTGATGCGCAGACGCACCTGGCCGATGCCTACCGGCTCGACAGACGTGCGCACCTGCGTCGCGGCGACACGCCGCTCGCCCACCATCACCTCGGCGGACACGCACTCCGGCGTGACGCTCTCGCCGGCATCGACACGCACCGGCACGGCGAAGTCCAGCGCCTGTCCGAGCATCGTCGTGCTCGAGCCGGACCCGAAGCCCGCGGCACCGACCTCGACCGAAACGACGGTCAATGCCGCCGCGACGATGGGTGACAGCGGGCGCGTCATTGGCGGCATGCGGCGTGGGCGGCAGAGGGAAAAAACGCCGGGGACTCTAGCATGAAGGCCCCGGGCGGCCCTCCTGCGGGCAGCGGGTTCGTGCCGGTGGTCACGTCGGCTGCACCACCGCCTGTCGCATGCACGCCACCGCCGCCACCCAGGGGCGCCGCTCGCGGAGGGCGGACAATGCGCATCGTCACCGGGCTTGCGCGCGCCCTCCGCTGTCTCCACAGGGACAAGTCATGCCGACCCCCGTTCTTACAATCGAGGAGCGTCAGAACATCGAGGCCGGCCCTTGGTTCAGCAAGCTTTCGTTGGCGCTGCGCCAGGCCATCCTCTCTCGCGCCGTCGTGCGCAGGCTGGCCGACGGTGCAGCCCTCGCCTCGCGCGGCGCGCCGGCCGAGGAGTGGGTGGGCGTGGCACTCGGCGCGGTGCGCGTGAGCTCGGTGTCGCTGTCGGGCAAGCAGGTCACGCTCACCTACGTCGAGCCGGGCACCTGGTTCGGCGACATCGCGCTGTTCGACGGCCTGCCGCGCACGCACGATGCCGACGCCCATGGCGCGACGACCTTGCTCACCGTGCGCAAGGCCGACTTCAAGGAGCTGCTGTCGCAGCATGTCGAGCTCTACGACGCGCTGCTGCGCCTGAACTGCCGGCGCCTGCGCCTGATGTTCGACCAGTTCGAGGACCTGAACACGCGGCCGCTGCGCTCGCGCCTGGCGCGCCAGCTGCTGCTGCTGGCCAAGAGCTACGGCGTCGAGGAAGGTGCCGAGGTGCGCATCGGCCTGGCGCTGGCCCAGGAAGACCTGGCGCAGCTGCTCGGCGCCTCGCGCCAGCGCGTCAACCAGGAGCTGAAGGGCTTCGAGCGCGAGGGCACGCTGCGGGTCGAGCCGACGCGCCTGGTCATCCTGTCGCGGGACAAGCTGCTCGCGGTGGCCACGGGCTGACGCAAGGGTCGGCACGCTCGTCGGCCGGCACGGCGGCCGCGCGAGACGCGCCGCCTCCGGGCCGGTCCGCATCGCCTTCGCTTCGCGCTGGTGGCATAAGCTGCCGGGTCCACCCACCTGGCAGGTTCACGATGGAACAGTACACCGGCACGCGCGAGATGTCCGCGAGCCACGCCTTCGAAGTGGCAGCGCTCGAGCGTTGGCTCGCCCAGCACCTGGCCGGCTTCGCCGGCCCGCTCACCGTGCAGCAGTTCAAGGGCGGGCAGAGCAACCCCACCTACAAGCTGCTCACGCCTTCGCGCCACTACGTCATGCGCAGCAAGCCGGGGCCGGCCGCGAAGTTGCTGCCTTCGGCGCACGCCATCGAGCGCGAGTTCCGCGTCATGAAGGCGCTGGCCGGTACCGGCGTGCCGGTGGCGCGCATGGACGTGCTGTGCGAAGACGAATCGGTCATCGGCCGCGCCTTCTTCGTCATGGAGTGTGTCGAGGGTCGCGTGCTGTGGGAGCAGGCCCTGCCCGGCATGGATCCCGCCGAGCGCGGCGCCATCTACGACGAGATGAACCGCGTCATCGCCGAGCTGCACGGCGTCGACCCGGCCGCGGTGGGCCTGGCGGACTACGGCAAGCCGGGCAACTACTTCGAGCGCCAGATCGGCCGCTGGAGCAAGCAGTACCTCGCCTCGGTGACCGAGCCGATCCCCGAGATGGACCGCCTCATCGAGTGGCTGCCGGCGCACATGCCCGCCGGCGCCCGCGACGACAGCCGCGTGGCCATCGTGCACGGCGACTACCGCCTCGACAACCTCATCTTCCGGGGCGACGCGCCGCGCATCGCCGCCGTGCTCGACTGGGAGCTTTCGACGCTCGGGCACCCGCTGGCGGACTTCAGCTACCACTGCATGAGCTGGCACATCCCGCCGGGCACCTTCCGCGGCATCGGCGGGCTGGACCACGCGGCGCTCGGCATCCCGAGCGAGCGCGAGTACGTGCGGCGCTACTGCGAGCGCGTGGGCGCGCGCACCGGCCGCCCGCTCGACCCCGAGCAGCTGCTCGGCGAGTGGGACTTCTACCTCGCCTACAACCTCTTCCGCCTGGCCTCCATCACGCAGGGCATCGCCAGGCGCGTCGTCGACGGCATCGCCTCGAGCGCGCAGGCACGCAGCACCGGCAGCTCGACCCGGCCGCTGGCCGAGATGGCCTGGCGCTTCGCGCAGCGGTTCGGCACCTGAACCCCTTCTTCCTTCCTCTCGACAACGGAGCACGTCATGGACTTCAGCTACTCGGCCCGCACGCAGCAACTGCAGGAGCGGCTCCAGGCCTTCATGGCGGAGCACGTCTACCCGGCCGAGGCCGCCTACGAAGCCGAGCTCGAAGCCAACACCCGCGCGGGCAAGCGCTGGACGCCGCTGCAGACGATCGAGAAGCTCAAGCCGAAGGCGCGCGCCGCCGGCCTGTGGAACCTGTTCCTGCCCGAGAGCGAACTCGGCAGCGGCCTGACGAACCAGGAGTACGCGCCGCTGGCCGAGATCATGGGCGCCGTGCCGTGGGCGAGCGAGGTCTTCAACTGCTCCGCCCCCGACACCGGCAACATGGAAGTGCTGGTGCGCTACGGCAGCGCCGAGCACAAGGAGCGCTGGCTCAAGCCGCTGCTGGCCGGCGAGATCCGCAGCGCCTTCGCGATGACCGAGCCGGCGGTGGCCAGCTCCGACGCCACCAACATCGAGGCGCGCATCGAACGTGTGCGCGGAAGCTCGGGCGACGAGTACGTCATCAACGGCCGCAAGTGGTGGACCAGCGGCGCCGGCGACCCGCGCTGCAAGATCATGATCTTCATGGGCAAGACCGACCCCACGGCACCGCGCCACTCGCAGCAATCGATGGTGCTGGTGCCGATGGACACCCCGGGCGTCAAGGTGCTGCGCGCGCTGTCGGTGTTCGGCTACGACGACGCGCCGCACGGCCACATGGAGGTGGACTTCAAGGACGTGCGCGTGCCGGCCAGCAACATCCTGCTCGGCGAGGGTCGCGGCTTCGAGATCGCGCAGGGTCGCCTCGGCCCCGGGCGCATCCACCATTGCATGCGCACCATCGGCCTGGCCGAGCGCGCACTGAAGCTGATGTGCGAGCGCGCCTCCAGCCGCGTCGCCTTCGGCAAGACGATCGCGCAGCAGACGGTGACGCAGGAGCGCATCGCCGAGGCGCGCTGCATGATCGAGCAGGCGCGCCTGCTGACGCTGAAGGCGGCCTGGATGATGGACAACGCCGGCAACAAGAGCGCCAAGGGCGAGATCGCGATGATCAAGGTGGTGGCGCCGAACATGGCCTGCCAGGTGCTCGACTGGGCCATGCAGGTGCACGGCGGCGGCGGCGTCAGCCAGGACTTCCCGCTCGCCTCGCACTACGCGCACGTGCGCACGCTGCGCTTCGCCGACGGCCCCGACGAGGTACACCGCAACGCCATCGCGAAGATCGAGCTCGGCCGGCACGCGCCGCAGCCGGCCCGGGCCTGAGCGGCAGGTCGGGATCCGGCCGTGGGCGGCGCGGTGCCGCCCGCCGCTACTTGTCGCGCTCGCTGCCGGGCAGCGCGCTTTGTTGCCACACGCTCGACGGCGCGCTCGGCGACAGCGAGTCCGGGTCGTCGGCGGCGACACGACGCGCCTCGCGGATGGCGCACTCGAAGAAGCGCAGCCACGCCTGCAGCTGCGCGACGTCGGCGTCGGGCTGCGAGGCCCGCAGCATCAGCCGGCCGCGGCCGATCATCAGCACGACCGGCAGGTCTTCGGCCACCTGCAGCGCCGCCAACGAAGCCGTCAGCGGCCCCTGGAGCCACTCCTTGAGCCAGGTCTTCTGGCTGGCCAGCGCCACCCAGCGCTCGCGCAGCGGCGCGATCTCGCTGCCGGGCAGCTTCTGGAACATCACGAGCCAGCGCATCTCCGGTGGCGTCTGGTTGTCGATGCGCGTCTGCACGCCCTCGACGAACTGCTCGTAGACGCTCGTCTCCATCTGCTCGGCAAGGCGCCGGTTCATCACCATCGCCTGGAGGTCGGAGCCGAGGCCGAGCTCGCAGCGCAGCCGCACCTCGTGGCCCTGGATGTAGGGGCGCTGCGACGGGCCCCACTCCAGACGCCACGCCGTGGCGCCGAGCCGGCCATCGACGACGAAACCCTCGTCGGGAACGGCCCGGAAGCCGTACTGGTGCGACTGCGCCCACGGTGCCACGCCGTCCCACTCCGCGGCGCCCGCCTTTGGCGTGCTGCCGAGCCAGCGCTTGATGCCGTCGAGCATGGTTTAGAGTCCGCGCGTTGCGTCCGTGCGTCGTCGCGAGGGTCAGCCGAATGATCGAAGTGTATTCGTGGGCCACGCCCAACGGCCACAAGGTGCACATCATGCTCGAGGAGTGCGGCCTGCCCTACCGGGTGCACGCCATCGACATCGGCGCCGGCGAGCAGTTCACGCCCGACTTCCTGGCCATCAGCCCGAACAACAAGATCCCGGCCATCGTCGACCACGACGGCCCCGACGGGCAACCGATCTCGCTGTTCGAGTCCGGGGCCATCCTGCTGTACCTGGCGGCCAAGACCGGCCGCTTCATCCCCGAGGACATCCGCGGCCGCTACGACGTGCTGCAGTGGCTGATGTTCCAGATGGGCCACGTCGGCCCGATGCTCGGCCAGACGCACCACTTCCGCAACTACGCGCCGGAGAAGATTCCGTACGCGATCGACCGCTACACCAACGAGGCCAGGCGCCTGTACGGCGTGATGAACCGCCAGCTCGCCAGGAGCAAGTACATGGCAGGCTTCGACTACACCATCGCCGACATCGCCATCTTCCCGTGGCTGCGCAGCTGGAAGAACCAGGGCATCGACTGGAACGACTACCCGCACCTGAAGGGATGGTTCGACGAGATCGCCGCCCGTCCGGCCGTGCAGCGAGGGGTGCAGGTGCTGGCCGACCGGCGCCGGAACATCGCCGACGACGACAAGGCGCGAGAGGTGCTCTTCGGCGCCACGC
This sequence comes from Rubrivivax sp., assembly GCA_026125665.1. GTDB lineage: Bacteria > Pseudomonadota > Gammaproteobacteria > Burkholderiales > Burkholderiaceae_C > Rubrivivax. The sequence continues at coordinate 10,545 of JAHCKS010000120.1, read as the reverse complement.
AGTACCAGCGGCGCTGACGCGAGACGCCCGAGAGGGCGCCCCGCCTCCTCCTGACGCAGCGCCAGTCCGCGCGCCCGCGCCGCCAGCGGCGTTGAGCAGGCTCAAGGCCGGCGCCGCAGCGCTGCCTAGAGTGCTCCCCGCTTGCCCTGCAGAAGACAGGGCGCGTTGGGAGAATGCACATGTCCGCACGCTCTGCGCTGCGCGCCGCGCTGGCCGCGGCCACCTGTGTCGCGATGCTCGCCGCCTGCGGGGGTGGGGGCGACCCGGCGGGGCCGAACACCCCGCTCGCCGGCGATCCCGGGTCCGCCCTGAGCACCGACGGCAACCCCCCGGCCGACGCCCCGGTGGGCACCTACCTTCGCCTGCTGCCCAGGTGGGCCGACTACAGCCCGCCGAAGCCCGCGGCGGACAAGCGCATCGGCGAGCCGGTCGACTCGACCGAGCGCGTCGAGGGCGTGCCCGTTGTCGTCGGCACCGGCAGCGAGGCGCGTGTCGTCGGCTACCGATCCGAGGACTACGCCTGCACGACGACGAAGTTCCGCATCACCGACACCCCCGAGAAGATCGTCATGCTCAGCCCCGACCGCGAGCTGATGTGGCCGGGCGCGATGATCCAGGGCCGCAGCCATCGCGACGGCCTCGGCTCGCTGCTGCCGCTGGTGGTGCGCGAGCGCGCGCCGATCAAGGTGTCGATCCCGTCGCTTGCCACGAGCGACAACTTCCGGCTCGTCGCCGCGCCCGACCAGGCCGAGGTCAACCAGGCGATCGGTTCGATGATCGCCAACGCGAACACCGACCGGCTGACGACGCCGAGCTCGATCCAGTTCACGATGCAGGACTTCGCCTCCGAGGAGTCGTTCGCTCTCAAGGCCGGGATGTCCGGGCGCTACATGGGCTTCAGCGCCAGCGCCTCGGCGTCGGTGTCGACCAGCGCCAACGAACGCACGGTGATGGTCCACTTCGTCGAGAAGATGTTCGAGGTGGTCGTCGAGCCGCCGCAGAGCCCGGGCGCGTTCTTCGCCGCCGACTTCACGCGCGACAAGCTCGACGAGCAGATCGCGATGGGGCGCATCGGCCCGGACAATCCGCCCGTCTACGTCGCCAATGTCGTCTACGGCCGGCTGATGACGTTCGCCTTCACGTCCTCGGCCTCGACGAGCGAGATCAAGGCGGCGCTGAACGCGGCCTACTCGGGCATCTTCAAGGCCTCGGTGTCGCTGAGCGCCGAGCACGAGCGCGTCCTGCGCGAAGGCAAGGTCGTGATCACTTCGCTCGGCGGCGACGCGGCCGCGACGCTGGCGATGATCCAGTCGGGCGACTGGAAGCAGTACTTCTCGCGCGGACCGACCGCCCTCACGACCGCCTATCCCCTCTCTTACACGCTGCGAAACCTCGGCGACGGATCGATCGCCCAGGTCAGCGAGACGACCAGCTACGACGTCCGCCAGTGCACGCTCAAGGACGCCTACTTCAGCGGCTTCGTCCTCGACAGCTTCGAGACACCGTTCACCCAGGACACGCCAGCCGACAAGAAGTGGACCGCGACAGCCGCCTCGCCGCTCGCGGTGAGCTGGGGCGAGGCGACGACGCCGCAGAGCATCTTCTACGGCTACCTGTACGCCAGGCACACCAACCAGCTCGCCGACGATCTGTTCAAGTACGACGTGGGCTACGTGCACGCGCCGGCCCACTTCCTCGGCGACAAGACCGACTTCTACAAGGGCGAGCTGTCGTTCTGGTTCAAGCCCGACGAGAAGATCCACATGCAGAAGCCGGCCGGAAGGTTCTGCTACCTGGTGTGGTACCTGTTCTGGGCCGAGCAGGTGTGCGTCAGCCTGCCCGCGCCCATCGCCAACCCGGACCTGCGTCCGACCGACCGCGTGCTGGCCTACGACCAGATCACCACGTTCGACCAGGTCGTGCTGCGCGGCGGCGGCAACCCCGACTCCGACGTGGCGGTGCTGACGCTGACCTACAACCCGAAGGAGTCGCAGCTGCCCAACGGCTGGAGCCGGCGCGCCTTCGCGCTGACCAACAGCGACCTGCTGGGCAACACGCGCTGCGAGCGTGACGGCGCGACGGCACCGTGGCGCAACTGCTGGCTGCTGCACGACCAGCCCGCCACCGAGCAGGACATCCGCTACGTGCTGGCCCACGTGCGCGAGCTGCGCCTGCGCGCCAGCTACCCCGTGACCAGCACGCGCAAGATCTGCCAGGAGCCTGCGCCCGCGCCCTGCGTGGAGATCGACTCGCCCGACCCCATCCCGTTCGGCTACGTCGGCGGCTACTTCGACGAAGTGCAGCTCAGCAAGCGCAGCCCCGGGCTCTGATCACGGCGGCGCGGCGGCCGGGCACGCGACAATCGCCGCCGCACTGCCCGTAGCTCAACTGGATAGAGCAGCGGCCTTCTAAGCCGCAGGTCGGGGGTTCGAGTCCCTCCGGGCAGGCCAGCCTCCATGCGCCCTCGGGCGGCCTGGATGCGCATACAGTTGCGTCCGATGGCACGACTGCATGCTCCGGGCGAGGCGCCGGGCCCGCATCCGACGTTGCGACTGAACGCGCAGCAGCGCCTCGCCGTCCGGCATCCGCACGGCAGCGGCGCACTGCTGGTGATCGCCGGTGCCGGCTCCGGCAAGACGGCCACGCTGGCGGCCCGCGCCGCGTACCACCTCGAGCAAGGCATCGCGCCCTCGCGCCTGTTGCTGCTCACGTTCTCGCGCCGTGCGGCGCGCGAGATGCATCGGCGCGTCGGCGCCGTGCTTCGCGAAGGCCTCGGCCTGCCGCCCGGCGCAGCAGCACCGCAGCTGCCGTGGTGCGGCACCTTCCACTCCGTCGCTGCACGCCTGCTGCGCGAAGCGGCGCCGCAGATCGGCCTGGCGGCCGGCTTCACCGTGCTCGACCGCGGCGATGCCGAAGACCTGCTCGGCCTGGCGCGCCAGCAGCTCGGCCTGGCGGCACGCGACAAGCGCTTCCCGCTCGCCGGCACCTGCCTCGCGATCCACTCGCGTTGCGTCAACACCGCGCGAGCGCTCGCCGACGTCCTTGCGCACGACTACCCCTGGTGCGAACCCGAGCGCGACGCGCTCGAGCAGCTGTTCACCGCCTTCGCCGCGGCCAAGCGCGCGCAGCACTCGCTCGACTACGACGACCTGCTGCTCGCCTGGTGGCACCTGATGCAGGACCCCGCCTGGGCGGCGCGCATCGCGGCACGCTTCGACGCCGTGCTCGTCGACGAGGCGCAGGACATCAACCACCTGCAGGCGGCCATCGCCCGCGCGCTGCGGCCCGACGGCACCGGCCTCACGCTCGTCGGCGACGACGCGCAGGCGATCTACGGCTTTCGCGGCGCCGACGTGCGACACCTGCTCGACTTCCCGAAGCGCTTCACGCAGCCGCCGGCGAGCGTGCTTCTGCTCGAGCGCAACTACCGCTCGACGCCCGGCATCCTCGACGCGTCGAACGCCGTCATCGCGCTGGCCGGCCGGCGATTCGCGAAGGCGCTGTGGGCCGACAGTCGGGGTCGCGGCACGGCCGCGCGCCCGCTGCTGCGCACGGTGGCGGACGAGGCGGCGCAGGCAGGCGGCGTGGCGGCGGCCGTGCTCGCCGCGCGCGAGCGCGGCATGGCGCTGAAGCGGCAGGCGGTGCTGTTCCGCACCGGGCACCACAGCGCCGCGCTCGAGCTCGAGCTGGCGCGGCGCCGCATTCCGTTCGTCAAGTACGGCGGCCTGCGCTTCGTCGAGTCGTCGCACGTGAAGGACCTGCTGGCGCTGCTGCGCTGGGCCGACAACCCGCTGGCGGCGCTGGCCGCCTGGCGCGTCGCGCGCCTCGTGCCCGGCTTCGGGCCGGCGGCGGCCCGCCGCGTCGTGGACACGCTTGCCGAGCCGGCCCGCTTCGCGCCGCCACCCGCCGCGGCGGCGGCCTGGCGCGAGCTGGCGGCCCTGCTCGCGCACCTGCGCGGCGACGCGGCGCGCTGGCCCGACGACGTGCACCACACGCTGGCGTGGCTGGCGCCGCAGATCGAGCGGCTGCACGAGGACGCGGCCGCGCGCCTGGCCGACCTGCGGCAACTGGCCGCGATCGCCGCCACGCACGCCAGCCGCCAGGGCTTCCTCACCGAGCTCGCGCTCGACCCGCCGGCCGCCAGCAGCGACGAGGCCGGCGACCCCGCGCTCGACGAGGACTGGCTCGTGCTCTCGACCATCCACTCCGCCAAGGGGCAGGAGTGGAACGCCGTGCACGTGCTCAACGTCGTCGACGGCTGCATGCCCGCCGACATGGCCACCGGCCACGCCGACGAGATCGACGAGGAGCGCCGCCTGCTCTACGTGGCCATGACGCGCGCGCGCGACGAGGTCACGCTGTGGGTGCCGCAACGCTTCTATGTCACCCAGCAGCGTGCCTGCGGCGACCGCCACCTCTACGCGCTGCGCTCGCGCTTCATCCCCGACGAACTGCTGCCGCTGTTCGAAGCGACCGGCGGCGACGACTCCGCCGGTGAGGATGTCGGCGAGGCCGACCGGTGCGCCGAGCCGGCGTCACGGCACGGTGGTGCGCCGCTTGCCTCGCCCGTGAACGCGCCCGCCGCCGCGGCGGGCGCCGCCCACGATGCCGACCTGGATCTGCTTGGCCGGCTCTTCGGCGCGATGGCCGCGGCGCCGGCGCCTCAGAACGGCAGCCCGACGTAGTTCTCCGCCAGCGAGCGCATCGCCGCCTCGGACGAGAACAGGTAGGCGAGGTCGGTCTGCTGCAGCTTGCGGTCGTAGTCGAGGCTGTCGGGGAAGGTGTGCAGCAGTGTCGTCATCCACCACGAGAAGCGCTGCGCCTTCCACACGCGCGCCAGCGCCTTCGCCGAGTAGCCGTCCAGCCCGCTCGAGTCGCCACGCTGGTAGTGCGCGACCATCGCGTGGTAAAGGTAGTAGATGTCGGAGGCGGCGCTGTTCAGGCCGCGCGCGCCGGTGGGCGGCACGATGTGCGCGGCGTCGCCGGCGAGGAACAGGTTGCCGTAGCGCATCGGCTCGGCGACGAAGCTGCGCAGCGGCGCGATCGACTTCTCGATCGAAGGCCCCGTCACCAAACGCGCCGCCACCTCCGCCGGCAGCCGCCGCTTCAGCTCGGCCCAGAACGCGTCGTCCGACCAGTCTTCCACCTGATCGGTGAGCGGCACCTGGATGTAGTAGCGGCTGAGCACCTGGGAACGCAGCGAACACAGCGCGAAGCCGCGCTCGTGCCGCGCGTAGATCAGCTCCGGCGAGACCGGCTTCGTGCGCGAGAGCACACCGAGCCAACCGAAGGGGTAGACCTTCTCGTACTCCTTCAGCACGGTCTTCGGGATCGACTTGCGGCTCACGCCGTGGAAGCCGTCGGCGCCGATGACGAAGTCGCAGTCGATGCGCACGACCTCGTCGCCCTGCCGCCACGTAACGTAGGGGCGGTCGCTCGTCAGGTCGTGCGGCTGCACGTCCTCGGCGTTGTGGATCACCGTGCCCTTCATGCGTTCGCGCGCGTCGTACAGGTCGCGCGTCAGCTCGGTCTGGCCGTAGACGATGACCGAGCTGCCGCCGCTGTGCCTGTGCAGGTCGACGCGGTTGAGCCGGCCTTCGTCGGCGATGAAGAAGCCCTCGTGGATCTCGCCTTCGCGGTCCATGCGCTCGCCGCATTGCGCCTCGCGCATCAGCTTGGCGAAGCCGTGCTCGAGCACGCCGGCGCGGATGCGCGCCAGCACGTACTCGCGGCTGTGCTTCTCGAGCACGACGTTGTCGATGCCCTGCAGGTGCAGCAGCTGCGACAGCAGCAGGCCCGACGGGCCGCCGCCGATGATGCAGACGCGGGTCTTCATGGCTCGATGTCTCCTTCTTGACCGGATGCGACGGGCGCCGCTCGATCCGTGCCTGGAAGTTACCTGTGGCAGCGCCCGGCATGAACGGACGGGCGCAACCAGCACTTGTACGATTCGAACATCATGGCCCGCCCGCGCCAGCCGCCCCGGCGAATCCCCGGCTACAGCCTCTTCGGCGAGTCGGCGCACCTGCCCGACGTGCTGCATTGCGAGACGATCGCCGCGCGCTCGGCCCTTCACGACTGGGAGCTCGAGCCGCACCGCCATGCGCGGTTGCATCAGCTTGTCTTCGTCGAAGCCGGCGGCGGCACGGCGCACCTGGAAGGCGAAGTGCTGCCGCTCACGCCGCTGTCGCTGGTGAACGTGCCGCCGGGGCACGTGCACGGCTTCAGGTTCGCCCCGGGCACCGCGGGTTACGTCGCGACGCTCGCCGAGGAGATGCGCGACGAGGTGCTGGCGCAGGCGGCCGAGGCGCGCCGGCAGCTCGGGCGCGCCTTGCTGTTGCGCGCCGACGCGCAGGTGGCGCCGTTGCGCGCGACGATGCGTGAGCTGTGGCGCGAGTTCGACGGCCGCGCCGCAGCCCGGCCGCTCGTGCTGCGCGGGCTCGCCGGCGTGCTGCTCGGGCTGGCCGCACGCCTGGCCGCGGCGGCAGAGGAAGCCGCGGCCGCCGCCGCGCAGGCCCCCGAATCTCGCCTGCTGCAGCGCTTCGAGTCGCTCGTCGAGGCGCACTACGCCCAACACTGGAAGGTGGCCGACTACGCGCGCGCGCTCGCCGTCACGCCGACGCACCTGAGCCGCGTCGTGCGCGCGGCCAGCGGCGCGCCGGCCTCCACGCTGATCCAGCTGCGCCTCGTGCGCGAGGCGCGGCGGCATCTGGTCTACACGCAGGCCCCGATCACGGCGGTGGCCTACCAGCTCGGCTTCGCCGACCCGGCGCACTTCACGCGCGTCTTCGGCCGCATCGTCGGGCTCTCGCCGCGCGAGTTCCGCGCGCGGGCGGCCGCAGCCTGAGCCGGCCCTGCGGGCAAACGCACGCCGGTCAGGCCGGCCCGGCAGTGCTCACTCGGTCAGGAACGGATCCGAGCCGCCGAAGATCGCAGCCAGCCCGCCTCGGGCGATCGAAGCTGCCGCGCTCAGCATGGCCGGGCTCGCTTCGGTGACGACGACGAGCAGGCCGCCCTTGATCACGAACGCCGCGTCGGCAAGCGCCAGCTTGCTCGTGCGCGAGATGCCCGCATCCGGCAGCGGCAGCGCGCTGCCGTTCTGCTGTGCCACGACGCCGAACTCGCCGCCGCCGCTGACGGCAACATCGGCAAAGCTGATCTCCGGATGCCGGCCGCCGGCCAGCTCGATCAGGACCCCGGCGCGCGCGTTGTCGACGAGGCGCACGCCGGTGAGGCGCGCGCCGCTGCGCACGAGCGCGATGCCGTCCCGCAGCGTGCCGAGGAACGGATGGCTGCCGCCGACGGTGCGGCTGACGACGCTTTGCTGCACCGTCACAGCGCCCGCGTCGACCAGCACGATGCCGGCAAGCCGGTTGCGTTCGAACGTCGCCTCGTCGATGTCACAGGCGGCGCCGTTCTGGCACCACACGCCCGCCACGCCGTTGCCCGAAGCGCGCAGCCCGCGGTGCAGCACGCGGCTGCCGGCGCCGTCGCTGAAGACGCCGAAGAAGGGGTTCTCGCTGACGTCGAGGTCGACCGCGCGCGCCTCGACACCGGCCATGAACCCCAGGCCCACCGAGCCGATCTTCTCGCCCGCGTCGATCGGCGCCGCCTGCGTGAACGACAACGCCTCGAGAACGGCAGCGCCGCCGTGGAAGGCCGCATTCGCGGCCAGGCTGCCACTGCCGCCGCCGCCGCGCCACTCGACGTGGCTGGCGATGAACAGCGCGCCGAACTGCGAGAAGTTGCTCGCCGTCGTGCGCTCGATGAGGACCTTGCCCACGCGGTTCATCACGATGCCGTGGCTGCCGGTCGAGCGGCCCGTGGCGTTGTGCAGGCGGTGGGCGTTGGCGCTCGTCACCGGCCCGATCATTGCCACCTCTTCGATCTCGACGGGGCCCGCGACGTTCTCGGCCACGATGCCCGCCCCGCGCGTCACGTTGACGACGACGTTCCTCACCCAGGCGTTGCGCCCGCCCCGGATGGCCACGCCCACCCTGCCCCCGGCAATGACGCGCAGGTTGCTCAGCGTGGAGTAGGCCCAGGAGTCGCTGGCGACGATCGACACGCCGATGCCGCGCTCGGGCGCGACGATCACGCTCGCCGCCGTGCCGCTGCCCTGCAGGTGCACGCCCGCGGGCACCTTGAACGAGCCTTGCAGATGGCAGCGCCCGAGCCGCACGATGCTGCCGGGCGTGGCGCTGGCCAGTGCGGCGGCGAGTTCCCCGGGCGCGCAGTTCTGAGCCGATGCGGCGGGAGCGCCGGCCAGCGCGAAACACGCCAGCGCGGCGGATGCAGGCGATCGAATCGGTGCCATCGCTGACCCCCTGCCCGGCGTCGGGGTCGAGCCACCGAGGAGCCCGAGGCCGTGGCGCCAAGGCGTGTCGGGCGAGTATTCGACCGCCTGCGGGTCGGGTCAAGGCGGATCGACGCGTCGATCGTTCTTGGTCGGGGTGAGACGATTCGAACGTCCGACCCACTGCTCCCAAAGCAGTTGCGCTACCAGGCTGCGCTACACCCCGATGCGCAGATTCTAGACCCCGGCCTTCGGCGGTCTCGCAGCATCCCGCGGCTCATGCGCCGCGTTGGCGCCGCTCAGCCGCCGCGCGGATCTCCGAGAGCCGCTGCCGCGTCGTGCTGACATCGGTGTCGAGCTTCAGGTGCAGCAGCGCCGGTCGGCCGTCACGCTCGATCGCGGCGAGCGCCGCGTCGAGCGCCGGCTCGAACTGCACGGTGCGCTCGACGAAGCCGCCGTGCCAGCCGAAGGCCCGCGCCATCGCCGCGAAGTCGGGGTTGAAGAGGTCGCTGCCGCTGACGCGCCCGGGGTAGTCACGCTCCTGGTGCATGCGGATCGTGCCGTAGGTGCCGTTGTCCACCACCACCGAGAGCAGCTTCTTCGCGCCGTAGCCGGTGGCAGTGGCCATCTCCTGGCCGGTCATCAGGAAGTCGCCGTCGCCGGCGACGTTCACCACCCAGCGCTGCGGCTCCAGCAGCGCCGCGGCCACCGCGTACGGGAAGCCGGCGCCCATCGCGCCCGAGGTCGGCGCCAGCTGCGTGCGCCCGTGTTTCGCCAGGCTGCCGTAGCGCACGTAGCGGTGCAGCCAGCCGCTGAAGTTGCCGGCGCCGTTGGTCCACAGCGTGTCCTCGGGCAGGCGGCGCGCCAGCGTCTTCATCACCGCGGCCAGGTCGAGCGGCTCGACGGCCGGCGCCTCGAGGTTCGCCTCGTAGTCGGCATGCGCGGCGGCGGCGTGCGCGCGCCACGGGCACTGCGCCGGCGGCTCGAGCGCGGCCAGCGCCAGCGCCGCGCGGTCCATCGTCGCGTGCAGCAGCACGTCGGCGGCGTAGACGCGGCCCAGCTCCTCGGCACCGGCGTGCACGTGGATCAGCTTCTGCTTCGGCCGCGGCGGCGCCAGCAGCGTGTAGCCGCTCGTCGTCATCTCGCCCAGGCGCACGCCGATCGCGAGCACGACGTCGGCTTCGCGGATGCGCGCGGCCAGCTTCGGATTGATGCCGATGCCCACGTCGCCCGCGTACAGCGGGTGACGGTTGTCGAACGTGTCCTGGAAGCGGAAGGCGTTGCCCACCGGCAGCTCCCACGCCTCGGCGAAGCGCTGCAGCGCGGCGGCCGACTCGCGCGTCCAGCCGCTGCCGCCGGCGATGACGAACGGTCGCTCGGCCGCCGCGAGCAGCGCGCGCGCACGCGCCAGCGCCTGCGGGTCGGGCCACGTGCGCGCCGGCTCGGCGCGCACCAGCACCGGTGCGGCGGTCATCTTCGTCAGCATGTCCTCGGGCAGCGACAGCACCACCGGGCCCGGTCGCCCCTGCATCGCCACGTGGAAGGCGCGCGCCACGTACTCGGGCAGGCGGTCGGCGCTCTCGATCTCGGCCACCCACTTCGCCAGCCCCAGCGTGCCCGGGCCGAACATCTGCCGGTAGTCGATCTCCTGGAAGGCCTCGCGGTCGCGCTGGTCGCTCGCCACCTGGCCGACGAAGAGGATGAACGGCGTGCTGTCCTGGAACGCCGTGTGCACGCCGATGCTGGCGTTGGTGGCGCCCGGCCCGCGCGTGACGAAGCAGATGCCGGGGCGGCCCGAGAGCTTGCCCTGCGCGTCGGCCATGAAGGCGGCGCCGCCCTCCTGCCGGCAGGCGACGAAGCGGATGTGCTCGCGATGCTCGTGCAGGCCGTCGAGCACGGCGAGGTAGCTCTCGCCGGGCACGCCGAAGCAGGTGTGCACACCTTGCGCGACGAGCGCCTCGACAAGGGCGTGGCCGGCCGGGCGCATGCGGGCCGTGCCCGCGGCTTGGGGTTCACTCATGGCGGCACTGTAGCGTGCCGGCCCTGCACGCCGTGCCGGCGCTCGCCGGGCGCGGCAGCGCCGGAGTGCATCAGGGCGTGTCGCGGCAGGTCTGCGCGTCGACCTCCGGCGCGTTGTCGCCCAGCAGCGTTCGGCCGAAGCGCCACAGCGCGCAGGTGGTGAGCGGCATGCCGTAGAGGCGCGCGCGGCCCGCCCCCGGCGGGCTGGCCGCGGCCGCCCCGGAGGTGCC
>JAHCKS010000119.1 GCA_026125665.1 Rubrivivax sp. | reverse complement strand
GTCGGGCGAGGACATCCGCGGCTACCTCAACATCGTGCGCGGCATCGAGAAGCCGCCGGCGGGCATGAAGTGGCAGGAGTACGCGTGGCGCCGCCTGACCGAGGCCAACCCGCTGCCCAGCGTGATGGGCCGCGTCTGCCCGGCGCCGTGCGAGAGCGGCTGCAACCGCAACCAGGTCGAGGACTTCGTCGGCATCAACTCGGTCGAGCACTTCCTCGGCGAGTGGGCGATCGAGAACCAGCTCGCCTTCCCCAAGCCCGAGACGAAGACCGGCAAGAAGGTCGCCGTCATCGGCGGCGGGCCGGCCGGCCTCTCGGCGGCCTACCAGCTCGCGAAGAAGGGCCACGACGTCACGCTCTTCGACGAGCGCGCCGAGCTCGGCGGCATGATGCGCTACGGCATCCCCGGCTTCCGCACGCCGCGTGCGGTGCTCGATGCCGAGATCCAGCGCATCCTCGATCTCGGCGTCACGGCGCGCACGAACACGCGCATCGGGCGCGACATCACGCTGGAGCAGTTGCGCAGCGACTTCGATGCCGTCTTCCTCGGCCTGGGCGCGCAGAGCGGCCGGCCGCTGCCGGTGGCCGACGGCACGGCGCCGAACGTCGTCACCGCGACGGCTTTCCTCAAGGCCTTCAACGACGGCCGCCTGCAGCACGTGGGCCAGCGCGTCGTGGTGGTGGGCGGCGGCGACACCTCCATCGACGTGGCCACCGTGGCGCGGCGCCTCGGCCACATCGACGCGGCGCACGAGAGCGACCGGCCCGAGAACGCCATCGCCGGCGGTACGGGCTTCGCCGCACACGATGCGGCGATGCTGTCGCGGCGCCAGGGCGCCGAGGTCACGCTGACCAGCGTGCTCGCCATCGACAAGATGCAGGCCAGCAAGCACGAGGTCGAGCACGCGCTGGCTGAGGGCATCGCCATCCGCGGCGGCCTGGTGCCGGTGGCCGTGGTGAAGGACGCGAGCGGCCGCGCCACGGCGCTGCGTGTCATGCGCTGCGAGGCGAAGATGGCCGGCGGCAAGCTCGAGATCAAGAACGTCCCGGGCACCGAGGAGGACATCGAGGCCGACCTCATCGTCTCGGCCATCGGCCAGGCGGTCGATTTCGCCGGCCTGGAGGCGCTGGACAACGGCCGCGGTGCCGTGGCGGCGGACAAGAACTACCAGGTGCAGATGGGGGGGCAGGCGCAGGCCGACGTCTTCTGCGGCGGCGACGTGATCCGCCCGCACCTGCTCACCACCGCCATCGGCCAAGGCGCCATCGCCGCCGACGGCATTCACCGCTTCCTGAACGGCGAAGGGCTTGACAAGCGGCCGAAGGTCGACGTGCACACCTTCGACCTGATGCGCAAGATGGTCGAGAAGGGCCTGAAGATCACCGACGTGAAGGAGCCGCTGCGCGGCACGGATGCCAGCACGGGCGCAGTGCACAACTTCGACAATCGCAGCGACCGCTACGTCATCAGCCACAAGGAGCTCTTCCTCGGCCACTTCCCGTACACGGCACGCGTCAAGCGCAAGGTGGTCACGCTCAGCAAGGAAGAGGCGCTGAACAACTTCGAGGAGCGGTTGATTCCGCTGCTCGAGGCGCAGGCGCAGGCCGAGGCCAAGCGCTGCATGAGCTGCGGCCTGTGCTTCGAGTGCGACAACTGCGTCGTCTACTGCCCGCAGACGGCGGTGTTCAAGGTCAAGAAGAGCCAGAGCACGACCGGGCGCTACGTCGACACCGACTACAACAAGTGCATCGGCTGCCACATCTGCAAGGACGTGTGCCCCACGGGCTACATCCAGATGGGCCTGGGCGAATAGCACGATGCGCCGAGCGGTCGCGACCCTGCTGCTTGCTGCCGGCTGCCTCGCAGCGGCCGGCATCGGTTCGGCCGCGCCGGTGATCGAGCGCGCGACGAAGGGCGAGCGCTGCGTCGAGGACGTGGCCAGCATGCGGCGCAACCACATGCGCTTCCTCGAGCACCAGCGCGATGCCACCGTGCACGGCGGCATCCGTGGCGCCAAGCACAGCCTGAAGGGCTGCATCGACTGCCACGCCAGCGCGCGCACCGGCAGCGTGGCGCAGGCGCCGACCGACTTCTGCGTCAGCTGCCATGCCTACACGGCCGTGCGCATCGACTGCTTCGAGTGCCACGCCACGAAGCCGAGCGCGGGGGTGATGCGGTGAGCCGCCGCGGCTTCCTCGGCGTGGCCGCGGCCGAGCTGGCCGGCGTGATGCTCGCGCCGGGCGTGCGGCTGGTCGAGTTCGCGCAGGCAGCGACCGGAGCCGCGCCTTCGCCCGGTGCCAACCCCCGGGTGCGCTGGGGCATGCTGATCGACACGACGAAGTGCGCCGAAGGCTGCACCGACTGTGTGGACGCGTGCAACCGCGAGAACGGCCTGGGCACGCCGAGCCGCCCCACCGACGCGCGCTGGATCCGCAAGATCGAGATCAAGGAGATTCGCACGGGCCGCCAGGCCTCGGTGCCGGTGATGTGCCAGCACTGCGCCGAGCCGCCGTGCGTGGACGTGTGCCCCACCGGCGCGAGCTTCAAGCGCGCCGACGGCATCGTGCTCGTCGATCGACACACCTGCATCGGCTGCCGCTACTGCATGATGGCCTGCCCGTACAAGGCGCGCAGCTTCGTGCACGAGCCGCTCACCGACCAGCACCCCGACGTGCCGCGTGGCAAGGGCTGCGTCGAGAGCTGCACGCTGTGCGTGCACCGCCTCGACCGCGGCGAGAAGGTGACGGCGTGCGCCGAGGCCTGCACGAAGGCCGGCCACGGCGCCATCCTCTTCGGCGACCTCAACGACCCCGACAGCGCGATCGCCCGGCGCGTGCGCGAGGTCCGCAGCACGCAGCTGCGCGCCGACCTCGGGCTCGACCCCGGCGTGCGCTACGAAGGCCTGTGAGCCCGTGAAGGACCCGCGATGAGCTCCGCTGCCGAGGCGCGCAACTTCTGGCTGCTGGCCACCGCCGGCGCCGTGGTCACGGCGGCGGGCGTGGCGGCGGCGCACGTCATGGACGTGCACGGCCATGTCGTCACGGGCATGGACAACCAGGTCGTCTGGGGGCTGCCGCACGTCTTCGCGATCTTCATGATCGTGGCCGCCTCGGGCGTGCTGAACGTGGCCAGCATCGGCTCGGTCTTCGGGCAGCCGATGTACAAGGCGCGCGCGCCGCTGTCGGGGCTGCTCAGCCTGGCGCTGCTGGCCGGCGGCCTGATGGTGCTGATGCTCGACCTCGGCCGGCCCGAGCGCATCGTCGTCGCGGCCACGCACTACAACTTCCGCTCGGTGTTCGCGTGGAACGTCATCCTCTATTCGGGCATGGCGGCCATCGTCGCCGTGTACCTGTGGACGATGTTCGAGCAGCGCTTCAACGCCTGGTCGCGGCCGGCGGGCATCGCCGCGCTCGTCTGGCGCTTCGTGCTGACCACGGGCACGGGGTCGATCTTCGGCTTCCTCGTCGCGCGGCAGGCCTACCAGTCGGCGCTGCTGGCGCCGCTGTTCATCGTGCTCAGCTTCGGCTGGGGGCTGGCGGTGTTCGTCATCGTGCAGGCGGCGATGTGCGCCTGGAACGGGCGCACGCTGGCCGCACCGGTGGAGCAGCGGCTGGCGCGGCTGCTGGCCGTCTTCGTGGCCGCGTCGCTGTACCTGGTGGCCGTGTTCCACCTGACCAACGCCTACTACGCGCGCCAGGGCGCCTTCACGGCCTTCCTGCTGCGCGACGGCGAGGTGTTCCCGCTGCTGTTCTGGGCCGGCTACGTGCTGCTCGGCTCGGCCGTGCCCTTCGTGGTGCTGCTGTGGCCGGCCGCGCGTGCCGGCTTCGGCCTGCCGCTGGCCGCCGGGCTCGTCGTGCTCGGTGCCTTCGCCTTCCTGTTCGTCTTCATCGTCGGCGGCCAGGCCTTCCCGCTGGAGATCTTCCCCGGGCACGTCGTGCGCAGCGACTTCGGCGACGGCCAGGTCGCCTCGTACGTGCCGCGCTGGCCCGAGTGGCTGCTGGGGCTGGGTGGGCTCGGTGCGGCGTTCCTGCTGACCGCCGCCGGCGTGCGCGTGCTCGACTTCATGCCGCACGACGATGCAGTGGAGGAGGCAGCATGACGGTCGACCGCATCGCCGCATGCAGCGCCCCCCGCCTGCTCGTCAGCGCGGCGCACAAGTCGTCGGGCAAGACCACGGTCTCGCTCGGCCTTGCCGCGGCCTGGGCGGCCGGGGGCCTGGTGGTGCAGTGCTTCAAGAAGGGCCCCGACTACATCGACCCGATGTGGCTGGCGCTGGCCAGCGGGCGCCCGTGCCACAACCTCGACCCGCACCTCAGCGCGCCCGAGGCGATCCGCCAGCGCGTGGCCAGCGCCTCGGGCGGCGCCGACCTCGCGCTCGTCGAGGGCAACAAGGGCCTGCACGACGGGCTCTCGCTGGACGGCAGCGACAGCAACGCGGCGCTCGCCCGCATGCTCGGTGCGCCGGTGCTGCTGGTGCTCGATGCGCGCGGCATGACGCGCGGCGTGGCGCCGCTGATCCTCGGCATGCAGGCCTTCGACCGCGACGTGCGCATCGCCGGCGTGGTGCTCAACCGCGTCGGCGGCGCGCGCCACGAGGCCAAGCTGCGCGCCGTGATCGAGCACTACACCGACGTGCCCGTGCTCGGCGCGGTGGCCGAGGACAGGCGCCTGGCGCTGGCCGAGCGGCACCTCGGCCTGCTGCCGTGCGCCGAGCACGCCAGCGCCGCGGCCTGGGTGGCCGACGTCGCGAAGCTCGTCGGCGCGCAGGTGGACCTGGCGAGGATGCGCACGCTGGCGTTGCCGGCGCCGGCCGCGGACCTCGCCGACCTGTCGCCGCCGGTGCACCGGCTGCACGGAGCGCGCCTGCGCATCGGCGTCGCGCGCGACCGCGCCTTCGGCTTCTACTACGCCGACGACCTCGAGGCGCTGCGCGCCGGCGGTGCGCAGCTCGTCTTCATCGACACGCTGCACGACCAGCGGCTGCCGGCACTGGACGGCCTGTTCATCGGCGGCGGCTTCCCCGAGACCTGCCTCGATGCGCTGGAGGACAACCCGGCGCTGCGCGGCGCGCTGCGCGAGGCCATCCGCGCCGGCCTGCCCACCTACGCCGAGTGCGGCGGGCTGATGCTGCTGGCGCGTTCGATCCGCTGGCGCGAGCGGACGGCCGAGATGGTCGGGGTGATCCCGGGCGACGCGGTGATGCACGAGCGCCCCGTCGGCCGCGGCTACGTGCAGCTGGCGGAGACCGCGGCGATGCCGTGGCCGGCCAGCGCCGGCGTGCCGGGCCCGGTGACGGTGCGCGGACACGAGTTCCACCATGCCAGCCTCGAGGGCCTGCCGGCCGGCCAGCGTTTTGCCTGGCGCGTGCAGCGCGGGCACGGCATCGACGGGCGGAACGACGGCCTCGTGGTGCACAACCTGCTCGCCTCGTTCAGCCACCTCCGGCACGGCGCCGGTGCCATGTGGGTGGACCGCTTCCTCGCCCATGTCGCCGAGGTTCGCGCCCGAGCGCACGCCTGGGTGGACGTGCGCTCCGCTGACGGCGCAGCCGGGCAGGGCGAGAATGCATCCCCGTCACGTGCTGCCAAGGATGGCCGTCTCCGTCTCGTCTCCGCCCGCGCCTCGGCCGCCTGAGCACAGTGCGCCCGGGGCCCCTGCCGCGCCCGCGGCGGCTGCCCGCCTGGGCCGCGTCGCGCTGGTCGGAGCCGGGCCGGGCGATCCGGACCTGCTGACGCTGCGCGCCGCGCGCCTCATCGCCGATGCCGAGGTCGTCGTCTACGACAACCTCGTCGGGCCCGGCGTGATGGCGCTCATCCCGCCGGCGGCGCAGCGCATCTACGCGGGCAAGGAGCGCGCCAACCACAGCATGGCGCAGGAAGGCATCAACGAGCTGCTGGTGCGGCTGGCGCGCGAAGGGCGCCGGGTCGTTCGGCTGAAGGGCGGCGACCCGTTCATCTTCGGTCGCGGCGGCGAGGAGCTGATGGCGCTGGCCGAGGCCGGCGTGCCCTTCGAGGTGGTTCCGGGCATCACCGCGGCGCACGGCGTGGCCGCCTATGCCGGCATTCCGCTGACGCACCGCGAGCACGCACAGGGTGTGGTCTTCGTCACCGGCCACCTGAAGGACGGCTCGTGCGACCTCGACTGGGCCGGCCTGGCCCGCCCGCGGCAGACGGTGGTCATCTACATGGGACTGTCCGGCCTGCCGACGATTGCCGCGCAGCTGATGGCGCACGGCCTGCCCGCCGACTGGCCGGCCGCGGTGATCTCCAAGGGCACGCTGCCCGAGCAGCGCGTGGTGCGCGCGACGCTCGCGACGCTGGCCGACGAGGCGCAGCGCGCGCGGCTGTCGTCGCCGTGCCTGACGATCGTCGGCGAGGTGGTGCGGCTGCGGGAGCAGCTCGACTGGTACGTTGCGGAGGACCGGACTCCGACGGGCGGTGGCGGGATCGGGCCGGCGGGGTGCCCTGCGCCGTGAATGTCCTCTTCAGGCGGCCCAGCTTCGCTGGTCCCCCTGATGCCCCCTTGATTTCACGGCGCAGGGCACCCCGCCGTCCCGATCCGGCACCCGCAGTGGCCTCCCGTCGAAGACAGACCACGGTGCCACGCCAAGGACGCCGGGTGGTCGGTGCAGCGAAATCAAGGGGGCATCGAGGGGACCAGCGAAGCTGGGCCGCTCGAAGAGGACATTCGCGGAGCCGACCACCCGGCGTCCTTGGCGCGCCGCGACCTGGCCCTGCCCTCAAGCTCCTGTGCGATCGAACGCGAAAGCAGCGGGCGCCTGCGCTCAGCGGTTCGCGCCGCCGCTGCCGACGCGCGACTCCACCGCCAGCACCGCCGCCTCGACGCGCGAGCTGAGGTTGAGCTTGGCCAGGATGTGGCGCACGTGCAGCTTCACCGTGTCGTGGCTGATGTCGAGCGCGCGCGCGATCGTCTTGTTGCTTTCGCCGCGCGCCAGGTGGTCGAGGATCTCGCGCTCGCGCTCGGTGAGGCTGGCGATGAGGTCGCGCCGGTCCGCGCCGCGCGGCCCGGTCTGCAGCAGCTGCGCGAGCTTCAGCGCCATCGCCGGCGCCACGACGAGCTCGCCGCGCGCCGCGCTGGCGATGCCGTGCAGCACGTCCTCGGGTTCCATGTCCTTCAGCAGGTAGCCGCGCACGCCGGCGCGCAATGCGGCGGCCAGGTCGCGCTCGTCGTCGCTGAGCGTGAGGATGAGCACCGGCGTGTCGATGCCTTCGGCGCGCAGGCGGTGCAGCAGCGTCAGGCCGTCGGTGCCGGGCATGCGCAGGTCCAGCACCAGCAGGTCGGGGCGCGTCTCGCGCAGCGTCGGCGCGACCTGCGCGATCTCGCCGAGCGAGGCCAGCACCTCCATGCCGCCGCGCTGGCGCAGCAGGTCCGCCAGGCCGCTGCGGCACAGCGCATGGTCGTCGACGAGCACGACGCGCGGCGCGGGCATGTCAGCTCCCGCCCGGCGCGCCGGGCGGCGGGAAGCGCAACGTCACACGCGTGCCGCCGGTCTCGCGCGGCGCCACCTGCAGCGTGCCGCCCAGGCGGGCCGCACGCTCGCGCATGATGGCCAGGCCGTAGTGGCTCTCGCTGCGGCTGCCGCCCGCGTCGTCGTCGGCTGCGCGGGCGAGCCCCCGGCCGTCGTCTTCCACCGTGAGCTGCACGTCGCTGGCGGGCGTCATGCCCAGCGTCAGCCAGACCCGCGAGGCGCCGGCATGGCGGGCGATGTTGTTCAGCGCTTCCTGTGCCACCAGGGCCACCTGCACCTCCTGCTCGGCCGCCAGGGCGTGCGGCGGCAGGGCATTGTGCAGGTCCAGCACCACGCCGGTGGCGCGCCGCAGCTGCTCGGCCGCCTGGCGCAAGGCGTGGTCCAGGCCGAGCGGATCGGGCGGCGTGCGGTACTGCGTGAGCAGGCCGCGCAGACTGCCGTGGGCCTGGCCGACGGCCTGGCGGACATCCTCGAACAGGCGGGCCGCGCCGGCGCTGTCGCGCGCGTCGATGGCGTCGTGCAGCAGCGGCAGGCGCAGCTTCACGAAGGTCAGGCTCTGGCCGATGCTGTCGTGCAGGTCGGCCGCCAGCGCCTGGCGCTCGTGCAGCACCGTGGCGCGCAGGTTCTCGCGCTCGAGCTGCGCGTTGTGAAGAGCCAGGCCGAGCAGCTCGCCGACGGTCTTGCACAGCGCCAGCACGTCCTCGGCCGGCTGCCGGCCTTGCTCGAAGAAGAGGTTGACGAGGCCGAGCGTGCGGCCGCGGTAGCGCAGCGGCACCGCCAGCACGCGCCGGCAGTCCTCGCCGAAGTAGTGCCCGGTGGTGCGGTGCGTGCACGGCGCGAGGTCGTCGGTCCACTGCGGCTCGTGGCTGGAAAGGGCCGCGCCGCACACGCCGCAACCCGCGTCCACCACGCGCTCGGCGGCGAGCACTTCGTCGGGCAGGCCGACGCCGCCCACCAGGTGCAGGCCGGCCGCCTGCTCGTCCAGCAGGCGCAGCGCGCCGCCGCGCGCGCCGGCGATGTGCGCCAGCGGCTCCAGGAAGCGCAGCAGCAACGCCGCGAGATCGTCGCCCGAGGCCAGCCCGGCGGTGAGCGCGGCGAGCAGCGCGGACGCGTCGGTCGTCGCGGGCGCGCCGGGCACCACCGGCGCGCCGGCGCTCGCACCGGGCCGCGCGGCCGCAGCGGCCCCGCTCGGAGGTTCGGGAAGCACGGGCAGCATCGGGGGCGGGGGGCGATCCGGGGCTCGGCCCCGGGGTGGATGGCGGACCTGTATTGTCCGGGCTTTCGCGGCGCGTTGGCAGCCGCTGCCGCCGGCCTGCCGGGCGCGGCCGCGGCGGTCTTCCGCGGCCAGGCTGGCCTGCGCCGGATCGTGCAAGAAGCCCACAGGGGAGACCCGATGTCGAACTCCGATCGGGCGCCGGCACCGGCGCCGCTCGTCCACGTGGCGGCGCTGCAGGCCGCGCTCGAGCAGTTCACGCGAGAGCGCGACTGGACGCGGTTTCACTCGCCCAAGAACCTGGCGATGGCGCTGACCGGCGAGGTGGGCGAACTCGTCGAGCTGTTCCAGTGGATGACCGAAGCCGAGTCGCGCCGGGCCGGCGAAGACCCCCGCACCGCGCGTGCGGTGCGTGACGAGCTGGCCGACGTCATGATCTACCTCGTGCGCCTGGCCGCCGTGCTCGGCGTGGACCTCGACGAGGCCGTGCGCACGAAGATGGCGGCCAACGCCCTCAAGTACCCGGCCGAGCGCGTGCGCGCCAGCCCGGCCAAGTACACGGCCTACGAGTAGCCGGCGGCCGCGCCGGGCAAGGCCCGGCTCCCGGGGGCTCTCAGACCTGCCGCCAGGGCAGGCCGTGCTTGCGCCAGCCGCCGAGGTTGCCGCGGTGGTGTTCGCTGTCGAGCTCGCCCTCGAAGCCTTCGAGCACGTTGGCCACGTGCGTGAAGCCGTGCCGCTCCAGCTCGGCGCCGGCGTCGACCGAGCGCTTGCCGCTGCGGCAGATGAGGATGATCGGCCGGTCCTTGCGACCGGCCATGCGCAGCACCTGGTCGGCGAAATGCGGGTTGACCTCGAAGTCGGGGGCGGTGTTCCACTCGATGTTGATGGCATCGGTGGGGTGGCCGACGTAGTAGTGCTCGACCTCGGTGCGGCAGTCGATCAGCAGCGTGTTCGGGTTGTCCTGGACGGCCTTGTAGGCCTCGGTCGGGTGCAGGTGTTGCATGTTCTCGATCCTCGCGCGCCGGGACGCGATTGTGCGCAACTCGGCGCCGGCTGGTTCGACAGCCTCGTCATATCGACATGCCGCGGCGCCATGAGCCCGCACGGCCGCCCGAAGGGCTCACACCCCGCCGCGCAGCGCGAACGTGCGCCTGTGTGCGATGCGGGCGTTGCCGCGCTCGGGTATTCTGGCCGCATGAAGGTGTGCATCGTCTCCGACAGCCACGACCGCGCCGAGGCGCTCGACGCCGCCGTGCGGCAAGCCGCCGCCGAAGGCGCCGAGGCCGTGCTCCACTGCGGCGACCTGATCGGCGGCCACACGCTGCGCCCGGCGGTGAAGGCGGGCCTGCCGATGCACCTGATCCACGGCAACAACCTCGGCGACTCGGTCACGCTGCACCGCCTGGCGCGCGACAGCCACGGGCAGCTGCACTACCACGGCGCCGACGCGCGGCTCGAGCTGGCGGGCCGCCGCATCTTCGTCGTGCACTACCCGGAGTACGGCCACGCCTTCGCCTGCACCGGCGAGTGGGACCTGGTGTGCTGCGGCCACTCGCACGTGGCCGAAACGCGGCAAGTGGCCCATGTCGGCGGCGGCCGCACCTGGCTCGTCAACCCCGGCACCGTGGCCGGCCTGTCGGCCCCGGCCACCTGGGTCATGGGTGACCTCGAGGCGATGCGCTTCGAGATCCGCACGCTCTGAGCCGGCGCACGCGCTGAGCCGGCGCGCTTGGGCGGCCGGCGGCCACGCGCCTGCGGCCTGCTACGGCCGCTTGGGCGTCTTGTAGGGCGCTTCCTTCTGGAACGGCTTCCAGACGGTCTCGAAGCCGACGAAACCCTTCTCGCTCGGTGCCTTCTGGCGCGTGGTCACGAAGCGCGTCACGCCGTCCGGGACCTTGGCGGGAGGGGGTTTGTGCTCGCTCATGAGTGGGTCTCCTCTTCCTGCTTGCCGTGGTGGACCAGCGACGGCTTGTGCTCAAACGGGCCGCAGCAGCGACGGGTCGATGGCGGCGCCCGCATCGACGGCCCCACCCGCCCTGATCTCGGCATCGGTCGCATCGCGCACGGTCAGGATCTCGAGCGTGAAGACCACCTCCCGGCCGCTGAGCGGGTTGTTGCCGTCGACCGTCAGCGTCTCGTCGTCCATGTGCGTGACGAGGAAGCTGCGCGTCTGCCCCTTGTCGTTCTCCATCAGGATGGAGGTGCCGACCTGCCGGTACTGCTCGGGGACGTTGTCGATGTCATCGGAGAAGACGAGCGACTCGTCCCGCGGGCCGAAGATCTGGTTGCCGTCGATCACCACCTCGATGACCTCGCCGGCGCGCCGGCCCTCGAGCTGCATGTGGACCGAGGGGGCCAGGACCTCGTTGTGGCCGTGCACGTAGCCCAGCGGAAACTCGACGCGGGTGAGCACGTGCCCCGACTTCCGGTCGGTCACCTTGTAGGTCAGCTCGACGAACAGGCCGTCGCGGATGGCTTGGCTCACGTCGGGTCCCGGCATGTCGGAGTGTTCGGGTCTTCAGAAGATCGAGGCGCCGAAGATCCTGAGCGTGCCGTCCTCGTAGCCGAGGACCAGCCGGCCCAGCCACTCGCCCGGCTTCTTCGTGCTGCGCTGCCGGTAGAGCACCGTCACGTGCTCGCCGCGGCGGATGATGCCGAGCGGGTCGATCTCCTCGGCGAGGTTCCTCGCCAGCTCGCTGTTGGCGAACTGGTGGCCCGCCACCACCTGGTCGATGGCGCGCGCCAGCGAGCCGGAGAAGTTGCGCGAGAACTCGCCGTACTTGCCCTCGTTCGAGTACTTGACGAGGTCGCGCCACAGCGGCCGGGCCAGGGCCAGGATCTCCTCGTCGGTCTTCTCGGTGATGTTCACGCGCGGGCCATCGCACTCGCGCCGGCCTGGGCGCTCGGCGCCTGCTCGTCGGCGACGAGGTGGTAACAGGGCGCCTTCTCCATCGTGTACTCGCCGGTCTTCGGGTCGCGCCGCGAAACCGTCAGCACGTGCCAGTTCGCGTCGTCCACCTTCATCGCGTCGCCGCGGTAGTAGTAGCCCGGCCAGCGCGTCTCCTTGCGGAACAGCGTGTGCTGCGTCACGCACTCGGCGGCGCGGTGCCGGTGCTTGAGCTCCCACGCGCGCAGCAGCTCGTGCAGGTCCTTCGCGGCCAGGTTCTCGAGGTCTTCCTCCATGATCGCGAGCTTCTTCAGGCCGATGTTCAGCAGCTTCTCGTTGGTCATGTAGTTGACGGTCACCCCGCCG
Source organism: Rubrivivax sp. (assembly GCA_026125665.1). Lineage (GTDB taxonomy): Bacteria > Pseudomonadota > Gammaproteobacteria > Burkholderiales > Burkholderiaceae_C > Rubrivivax. The sequence goes on along the minus strand of JAHCKS010000119.1, from coordinate 4,177 downwards.
CAATACTCGTCCATCAGCTTCTGCAGCCGGTCCAGCCCCTGTTTCGGATTGATGTAGTGCGGGTTGACGTCGCCGGCGACGATCTCGTTGCGGTAGACCTTGTAGTGCTCCAGCGGCTTGTAGATCTCTTCGCGGCGGCGACTGATCTGCTCGTCGGAGACGACGATGCCTTCGCCCTTGCCGTCGTCGATGTACTTGCAGGCGGCCTTCGCGGCCAGGCGCCCTTCGGTGAACGAGCCCGACGAGAACGCATGCGGCGTGCCGCCGACCGCGTCGCCGGCGCCGAACAGGCCCTCGATCGTCGTCATGCGGTTGTAGCCCCAGAAGTACTCGGGCGGAGAGACGTCCTCGGGGCCGGAGCACCAGGCCCCCGAGCCGGTGGCGTGCGAGCCCATGACGTAGGGCTCGGAGGTCGTGAGCTCGGGGTTCTCGTTCTTGGGGTCCACGTCGGTGGCCGCCCACAGCACCGCCTGGCCGACGGTCATGCCGAGGAAGTTCTCCCAGCCCACCTCCTCCAGGTGCGGGTCCTGGAAGGCGCGCATCGTCACCATGTGGATCGGCCCGCGGCCGGCATTCACCTCGCTGATGATGCAATGGTTGCGCAGGCAGGTCGGGATCGGCCGGTGCGTCAGGTGCGAGGCTTCCGGATCGAGGTACTCCTTGCCGACCATCTGCTGCAGCGCCGGGAACCACCTGGATTCGTACTCCTCGCCCAGGCAGTTCTGCGTGTAGGTCTTCAGGTGCAGGAAGTAGGCACCGACCGGGCCGTAGCCGTCCTTGAACCGCGCCAGCACGATGCGGTTCTCCATCTGCGTCATCTTGGCGCCGGCGTTGATCAGCAGGCCGTAGGCCGACGCCGACGACCACGGCGCGTACCACGTGCGGCCCGACCCTTCGCCCACCGAGCGCGGCTTGAAGATGTTGGACGCGCCGCCGGCGCTGCAGATCACGGTCTTCGACTTGAAGACGTGGTAGTTGCCGGTGCGCACGTTGAAGCCGACGGCGCCGGCGACGCGGTTCTCCCGGCTGTCGTCCATCAGCAGGTGGGTGACGCAGATGCGGTTGAAGACCTTGTCGGCCGACTTCTTCGCCGCCTCGGCGACGATGGGCTTGTAGGACTCGCCGTGGATCATGATCTGCCACCGGCCCTCGCGCAGGTAGCGCCCGGTCTTCGGGTCCTTCATGATCGGCAGGCCCCACTCCTCGAACTGGTGCACCGTCGAATCGACGTGGCGCGCCATGTCGAACAGCAGGTCCTCGCGCACCATGCCCATCAGGTCGATGCGCGCGTAGCGCACATGGTCCTCGGGCTGGTTCTCGCCCCAGCGCGTGCCCATGTAGCAGTTGATCGCGTACAGGCCCTGCGCCACGGCGCCCGAACGATCGATGTTCGCCTTCTCGGCGATGACGATCTTCTTGCTCTGGCCCCAGAACCTCGCTTCCCAGGCGGCACCCGTGCCGCCGAGCCCCGCGCCGACGACGAGGATGTCGATGCCGTCTTCGACGATCGTTTCGCAGGCCATCAGTAGGTCACTCCCATCTGCAGCTTGAGGCCGGCGTCCTTCAGCGTGCGCAGGCCGCCTTCGTCGAGCCGGATGTACCGGGGCTCGTTGTAGAGCAGCTCACCTTCGCGCATCTCCTCGCTCGGCGCTGCCACCTCGGCGAGCTTCGGAATCGCCTGCCCCCAGGGCTTGGTGGTGATGGGCGAAAGGAAGTTCTTCTCCGTGCCGTTGCGGAACTTGATGCGCCAGGCGATCGTGCCCTTGCGCTCGTCGCGCAGCACGCGCACGCTGTGGCCCAGCGGCGCGAAGTCGGCGTAGCCGCGCACGTCGATCGCGTTCTGCGGGCAGGCCTTGACGCAGGAGTAGCACTCCCAGCACATGTTCGGCTCGACGTTGTAGGCGCGCCGGTAGGTCTTGTCGATGTGCATGATGTCCGACGGACAGATGTCGACGCAGTGTCCGCATCCGTCGCACCGCGTCATGTAGACGAAGGTGGGCATGGGCTGGCTCCTCGTTTGATTCGGGTCGTCGTGTTCTTCAGTAGTGGCGCGGTGCTTCGCGCTTGATGCCGAGCCCCATGTCCATCGGGGCGTTGCGCAGCAGCTCCATCGAATGCCGGGCCCGCTGTGCCGGGTCGTCCCGCGTCTGCAGCGGCAGGTTGGCGAAGGTGCCGTTGGCCTTGCCGACGCGCTTCTCGAACGCCGCCGCGGGCTTGAAGAACATGTGCGCGAACTTGGACCAGTACACGCCGCCGAACAGCACCGTGGTGGCGACGAGGTACAGGCCGAACAGGGCCCACGAGGCCGCGCTGCTGCCCTGCGCCTGCACCCAGGCCCAGACGAGGCCGAGCGTCGTGCTGGCCAGCAGCGAGAGGATGAAGAGGTCGGCGCGCATCAGGCGAAACGGCGACGAGCCCTCGGCCGCGACGTCGACGCGGATGAAGAACCAGAACCAGTAGCCGCCGACGCACACCATCAGCGCGCCGGTGCACCACAGCGCGGGCACGAGTGCCGGCGTCGGCGTGGCCGCCGTCGGATAGCCGAACACCATCACCGCCGTGGTGACGACGTAGAGCACGAAGCCGTACATCGTCAGCAGGTGCGCGACGCGGCGCCTGGGATTGCAGAACTCGCCCGAGGCCAGCACGTCGACGACGGCGGTCTGCACGGCGATCGAGGCCAGTTCGCCGCCGCCCAGCTCGCGCGCACCCTTGGCGCCGCGCGAGCGACGCCAGTTCTCGACGAAGTAGCGCGCGCTGCCCTTGTGCACGACGTCGGCGAGCGTGCCCGCGACCACCAGCGCGACCATCAGCAGCACGTAGGTCTGCATGAAGGCGGGCGTGACCGTGGCCGAAATGGCGGCGAATGGATTGCTGTCGAACATCGTCGTCCTTTCGGCTGTCTCCGCTGACCGTTCTCGCTCGGCGATTCTGCAATCGGGTCCCCGGACGAAGAAGCCAAAGAAACTTATGGCGCCATCGAAGCGCCGAATGCCGAGGCGGCCGGGCCGGCGTTCAGGTTAGGGTTTCCGAGAGTGCCCGGCGGCCGTGCTTCAATCGCCGGACACGAGCGTTAGCCGACCCCCGGTGCATCGATGGCGGATCGTCGCCTCCAGGTCTTTCACGCAGTCGCCAGGCACCTGTCGTTCACGAAGGCGGCCGAGGCGCTGTTCATGACGCAGCCGGCGGTGACGTTCCAGATCCGCCAGCTCGAGCAGCAGTTCAACACCCGGCTGTTCGACCGCACGCAGGGCCGCGTCACCCTCACCGCCGCGGGCGTGGTGGCGCTGGAGTTCGCCGAGCGCATCATCGAGCTCTCGACCGAGCTCGACCACCGCATGCAGCAGATGAGCGGCCAGCTGGCCGGCCCACTGCTCATCGGCGCCAGCATGACCGTGGCCGAGTACATGCTGCCGCGGGTGCTGGGTGCGTTCAAGGCGCGCTACCCGGCCGTGGCGCCGCGCCTGCTGGTCGGCAACTCCGACACGATCCAGGCGCGCGTGGCCGAGCGCAGCCTCGACCTCGGCTTCATCGAGGGCGACTCGCACATGCCCTCGCTCAGTGCCGAGGTCATCTGCGACGACGAGCTGCGGCTGACCTGCGCGCCGTCGCACCCGCTGGCCGCGCTGGAGTCGGTGTCGCCGCAGGCGCTGGAAGGCCACGCGCACATCAGCCGCGAGCCGGGCTCGGGCACGCGCGAGGTGGTCGACCACTACCTGCAGAGCGCCGGCGTTGCGCCCGATTCGCTGCCCCGCGTGATGGAGCTCGGCAGCCCGGAGGCGGTGAAGGGGCTGGTGGCCACCGGCGTGGGCTACGCCATCATGTCCGCGGCCACGGTGAGCCACGAGATCCGCCTGGGCGCCCTGGTGCAGATTCCGCTCTCGCCGCGGCTGATCCGCCACCTGTCGATCGTCTACCCGAAGGAGCGCATCCACTCCGCGCTCGTCAGCAGCTTCGTGCAGTTTGCGCGGCAGCACCTGGGCGAACAGGCCGCGGGTGCGGCGCAGGTCACCGCGCCCGGGTCTCATGCAAATCTGCGTTCGGTGAGTTAGGGCGGGTGCGCCGAGGCTTGCGGCGCGCTGAGGTTGTCGTGCGGCGCGAGGTCGTGGCGCACTGAGGTCGTGGTGGGCGCGCCGAGGTCGTGGCGCGCCAAGGCCGCCGGGTGGTCGGCGCCGCG
>JAHCKS010000118.1 GCA_026125665.1 Rubrivivax sp. | reverse complement strand
CAAGGGTTCAGCTTCTTGCGAGAGCCCGCCGGTCTTCTCTTCCTCCCGGCCTGCGGGAGAGGCCGGCGCCAGCCGGTTCTAGCGGGCGATCTTGCGCTCGATGTCCACCACGACCCCGGCGCGCAGCGTGATGATCGTCAGCGTCTGCGGGTCGCGGTAGTGCGGGAAGTAGGTCCAGCTCTTCTCTTCCGCCTGCCCCTTGACGTTGCGGATGAACGTCTCGTGGTCGGGCTTGCCGATCTTCAGCAGGACCTCGCCTTCCGCCATGCCCTTGCGGATGAAGCTGCGGTCGCGCGCGTCCACCGCCAGCGCGCCGGCGGACGAGGCGGCAAGGAAGAAGCAGAGCAAGGGCTTCACGATCGTCATCAGGTGGCTCCATCGGGCTGCGGGCCTGTCGATCATACGCAGCGGCCCGCGAGGCCTCACCACGACGGCGACACTGCGCGGCGTGTCCCCGCGCTTCCGGGCCACGTGAAGCAGGTAGCTTCCGGGCCCGGGAGCTGCCGGCAGCACGACGACGACGGCGAGCGACTCTGCGATCACGGGCGGCGGTCGTTCTTGTGCACCTGACGTTCGAGCTGAAGCGGCCGTGGAGGGGCGCGTGTTGAGCGAGGGGCTGGGCGTCATCCCGCACAGCGGCGCCAACCCGAATGGTCAATCTCCACGACGCCAGACAACAAGTTCGACCGGCGCAGCTTCATCGAGCGTGATGGTCGGTCCTGGGGTCAGACCGGCTCTGCCGAGTATTGACTCCGGCGTTGCCCCGCGGGCCTGAGCCGAGAAGGCTGGCCGGCCGCCGGGAATCTTCACCCCAATGGCGCGTGCGAGGTGGAACTCAGCGAACGCGCCCTGCTCGAGGACCAGATCGAAGACTCTCATGCCACCCGGAACCGCAATCCTTCCGCCGAGAGGGAGCAGCTGTTCGAGCACCCTCGACAGGGAAACAGACGCGGGGTTCCACCACCATGCGTCAGGCCTCTTCTCCAGCGCTGCGACGGAGCTGGAAGCCACAAGGCGTGCTCGATCGCGCTTGTTTGGCGCCGCGAGGTGGCTCTCCCTTCCGAGCAGCGTCAGCTGAGCAAGGTCGAGTTGACTCTGGAAGTATGTCCAGTCGGCCTCGTTCTGAAGTTCCGGCGGCATTCTCCCGCTGGCGTCAGCGATCATCCCCTCGTCGGACACGATGGCGTAGCCACACAGGCAGTGGCTTCGCATCACGTCGGCCCTGGAAAGGCTCCGTGCGCCGGGGAGATCGGGGCTCATGACGCCTAACGTTCGAGCTGAGGCGGCCGTGGAGGGTCGCCTCTCGAGCGAGGGTCAGGCATCGGCGCGATGCGACGGAGGCGCGTTTCCGACGTATAGTGTGCATCTTTCCTCTGAAGGATGCACATCATGCGAACGAACATCGTCATTGACGACAAGCTCATGGCGGCTACGCTTCGTGCGACTGGCCTTCGGACCAAACGCGAGGTGGTTGAGCTCGGTTTGCGAACCCTGCTTCGCCTGAGGCAACAGTCTGAGATCAAGAAGCTTCGTGGGAAGATCACGTGGGAAGGTGACTTGGACGAGATGAGGCGCGACAAGTGATTCTTGTCGACTCCGGCGTCTGGATTGAATACTTTCGCGGCAAAGCCTCGATCCAGACTGCGATCCTCGAAGGACTGCTGGACTCCCATGAACTCGCAATAGGCGACTTGATCTTCACCGAGGTACTTCAAGGCTGCAAGTTCGACAAAGAGTTCAACGAGGTGCGCCGTCTTCTCGGACGGCTTGAGCTGATCGTCCTGGGCGGGGAGGACATCATGGTTGAAGCAGCCAAGAACTACCGCAGGCTTCGGACCCTGGGCATCACCGTGCGAGGCACGATCGATGTGGTGGTCGCGACGCGGTGCATCCTTGGCGGTCACCAGCTGCTTCACAACAACCGCGACTTTGATGCCTTCGAGCGCCATCTCGGTCTGCGGTGCGTGGGTTCCGATGCCTAACGTTCGAGCTGAGGCGACCCCGACGGCGTGGGGTCGCCTCTCGAGTGAGGGGTTAGGCCTCACCGAACTCCGCGAAGAAGGCACGGTCCAGCTCGTATGTGGTTACCGGCCTGAGGCCGAGCTCGAGGTTCTCGAGCATGTCGAGCAGCTTCTCACCGTCGATGAGCTCGATGGGTGGTACGCCGTCTCGCGTGGCCTCACGACGCGCCTCCGCTGTGAAGGTGCCCGTGCTGATGATGATTCCCTTGTCAGCGCGACCGGCCATCGCCCCGCGGAAGTCGCGGACTTGCGATGGCGCGACGGACTTCGTGTAGCGCTTGCACTGAAAGAGCACCTTGAAGGTCACCAACTGGTTGATCTGGAGTGTCCCGTAGCCATCGATCCCGCCGTCGCCGCTTTGGCCGGTGACGGTAACCTGGGTAAACCCTGCCTCCCGGAGCAGCCGCTGGGCCAGCCTTTCAAAACCCGCCGGCGGCAGGGACAGCAGTACCTCCAGCGTCTCAGCCCGATAGTCCTTGGTCGGCTTGCCCGCCGCCTCGGCGACCTGTTCGGCGAGGGGCTCGTCGGACTGCCCGGCGGCCTTCCGCCTGGCGTCGAAGACTTTGACCCACTTCGAGAAGATCTCCCCCGCCTGCTCAACTGAGAGCTTCGTCGCACGACCCCGCTCCGTCAGGCTCCACACGCCGCGCTTCGAGGAGTCCAGCAGACCCTCCTGGACGAGATAGAAGCGACCCCAGGCGACATTCGTCTTTAGGCGCGAGCCACCGGAAGGTAGGACCTCGTTCTGCTCCTCGTCCGACAGCGCCATATCGGCCGCGATCTGCTCGACGACCTCGTCTGGCGTTCCCGAGCCGCCCAGCTTCCGCAGCGCCTCAAGCAGCGGCCCGAAGTAGCGCAGGAACTTGGTGCCTTCTGGATTTCGGCGCTTGGCCATGCGATGACGTGTCCCTGTGAGGCCCAACGTTCGAGCTGAGGCGACCCGCGAGGTGGCACGCCTCGTGGGGTCGCCTCTCGAGCGAGGGGTTAGGCGTACTACCGCCCATGACGGCGATGTAGCCACCCAAAGACTTGGGGCATGGCGTGATCGAGCCCTGGGCTGCTGCGGATAGGCGACGGCATCCAGCCGCGGCAAGTGTGCTGGCACACGTTCAGATAGTAGACGCATCTCTCTCCGATAGAGTGATACGCAAACACCGGAACATCATTGATGACTCTCGTTGCCGAGCGGTAGCTGCCATTGAGGAGCACTATGGCTCCTTGACTAGGCTCGAGTAGTTCGAACGACGCCTGGCAGTCGAAGGACGGCGCAAAGAGCTCTTTGCTATCGAGCAGATCAGTTCGGGACAGGTGAAGTGTCGCATTCTCAACGAAGCCGATTTGTTTGTAGCTGACGGGTAGGTTGTGCCTGAGCGAGCGGTGCCTCTGACTCTCAAAGCCAAGCCATGGGGTGGCAAGAACTCCGCCACTAGGCGTAACCGTGTCGAGTAGCTGCGAGTAGAAGGCATGATTCGCGGAGGTTGCGTAGTGCTCCCCACGGGAGATGATCACGAGCGCGTAGGGCCGCTGAACGTTGATACCTAAGGCATCTATGTCGTCAACATCGGCATAGAGCGTTTCCGTGCTGTAGCCGGCTGATGCCGCGAGGCGCCCGAGGTCTTCGGCGTAGTCGGTACCGTCCGAGACTAGAAGGCATCGGGCCGCGAGCGGTTCGACTGGTGCCCGAATCGCGTGTGCGATCGCTTCAATCCCCTGTGTCCAGTTCTCCGGTGACAGATCGGCCCATTGAAGGCTTCGGAGCGTTCGTCCAGAGCCGATTTCCCAGTCGGGAACCCGCCCTGACAGTAGCACTGGTATGAACCATGCGCGGCTTTGCGGCCTTCGGCGCAGTTGTTGCACCGCAACGTGGAGCTCCTCGTTCATGTAGGTTGTGTCGCGGGCGGCGTACTCCTCTGAGAAGCATGCGATGAAGCCGTTTCCCTCCTCTATGGCTGTTCGGATCGCATCCTCCCAGTATTGCCCTGGTGCGATGTTCGTGCGGTCGAGCCAGACAGTGATGCCAAGGGCTTCAAGCTCTCGCCGCAGCCGCAAGACCTCGCTGTTGTTCTCGCGAACGTATGAGATGAAGACGTGACGCATTGAGGACAGCGGTCGTTGTCGAGTACGCCTAACGTTCGAGCTGAGGCGACCCGCGAGGCGTGGTACCCTGGCGCCGCGCAGGACAATGGAGCTTGCGACTGCCCTGCGCGGCGCCAGGGTGCCACGCCTCGTGGGGTCGCCTCTCGAGCGAGGGGTTAGGCCGCACTCGAGGTGCTCGTTGGCGCAAGACCAAGGGAAGGTGCGCACAGCCGGCCATTGTCCTGTCCTCGATCGTGCCACCGACGCGCGCTTACTCTAGCCGAGGCGCAAACCTAGCTCGACGTACTCGCAATAGTCGCATGACCTACAGAGCAAGAATGACCCGTAGACTGCTAGGTACTCGCCCTTGGCCGAAACAAGTTGCAGGTAGCCGAGCTTTTGCGGTTGCAAAGGCGCGACCTCCTCGCAGGCCGGACACCGCTTGCTGCCGCTCTGTGGGTAGATCCATCTCCGTTCGTTGTTCTCCTTGATGTGCTCCTTGAGCTCTACCCAAGTCAGGTAGACCGCACTCAACAATGAGGCGTGAAGTCCGTCAAAGCGTTCAGGTGTCAAAGTCGACAAGCGGACCAGGTAGCGGGCTAGTACTTCTGGAGGCACGCCCTCCCTGTGGCCAGCCTCCAGCACCGCGAACAGGTCTTCGGCAAGGCCCAATCCGTGCGTCAATGCGATGTCGTAGAAGTCGGTTCGAAGGGCGGTGGCGTTGTGAATTGGCTTTTGCCGCAGCAGTTCGACCGCCTCACCGAATCGCTTCCATCTCTCTTCCGACGACTCCCGAAGCCTCCGTGTCTTCTCTCGATCTCTGTCCAGTCGAGTGAGGGGTAGGTGAAACTCGGTTAGAACTTTTGCCGCTTGAAGCCCAAGGAAGACAACCACAGCGACCTGCGCAGTCATTCGGACGGCGCGGAGTTCACTCGCCATCACGCGAAGCTGTCCCAAGAGGCCCTCAAGCACTGCGCGCTCGGCAGAGTACTTTGTCGCACGCACCACAGCGTCAATGCCTTCTCGGGCCCCTTCAACTGCATTGGTGTTCAGTCCGAGCATCTCGGCGACGCTCGCGGCGTCAGTGGGCAACATTGAGATGAGCCTGGTTGGGCCCCAGAACTCAAGCGGAGGCGCCCCCCGTGATTTGGCGAAGGACTCAACGGAGTCCATCAGCCTTGCCGTGAGATCGGACGTTGTCACAAACGCGATCAGCTGCGCATCCGTGGCTCTTGCACAAATCGCCTCCAATGACTCCTTGAACGGACGAGCTGAGTTGTAGATCTTCTGATGCTTGCATTGGAAGACCATGAGGATCTCAGATCCTTCGGGCCGCCGCCTTGTGCCCGTGATGTCGCGCCCCCCATCTGCACCTCCATGCCCAACATAGTTCACAGAGGTGTAGTCAGAGTTGTTCGCCAGCAATAAGTAGCAGAACTCCTCAAAGTCCTTGGGAGTCATCGACTTCAACGAGAGGCGCAACAGCGTATCTCGAAGCTGGTGATCGAGGACGAGGAACGGCTGCTGCCGGCCTGACGCGGGATTGGCTTCTTCGGTCACCTGCGGCGCTTCATGTGTGTGCGGCCTAACGTGACTTCGACGGCATCGACATATCCACTCGCCAGTACTCGCAGAAGACATGTCGACAGACAGACATGTCGATGAGCGGACATGTCGATATCTGGACAGTCGACCCGCCGAGAAGTTGCCCGCCCGCGTCGCCGAAAGTCTCGCAGCAGCGAAGGCGTTTGTCGACGGCGCCTTGGGTCGGGATGCCCGCCCCTGTCGTCTCGAACGCCACCCGCCCCCCGCAAAGCCGCCGGTGGGCCGGCCGGTGCGGGCGTTCAGCGGTCCGCGCCGGAGTCGCAAGGGCCAGGCGGGCGCGCGCGTACTCGCGCGCACTCGCGCGCTTCCAATCGGGCTCGCCGCGGGTGTTCGAGCGGAGCGCGCGTTTGCGCGCGCGCAGCGAGTTCCGCGGCGGCCCGCCTGGCCCTTGCGACGCAGGGCACCTGGGCCCTCGCCGAGGGCTCGGGCGCGGGCAGCGCCCGCACCGGCCGGCGCACCGGCGGCTTTGCCGCCACCACGGCGCCGCGAAACCGCACCCGCACGCCGCACGCCGCGGCCGGCCGGGTCGCGCGCACCGACCGTCCCGCGTGAATGCCCGGCCGCGCTCCGCTGCGCGCTTGCGCGCCCACCACCGGCTCGCGTTCGAAGGGTGGGCGAACACGCATTGCGGCCGCCGGGTCGGCCGAGCCCAATGGCCCCGTGGGTGCCGGGCTGCGACGGACCCGGCCTCATGCCCGTCGCCCGCCAGGGCGCCATCGTCCGTCGCGCACCAACGAACCCGAGGAACCACTCCCATGCCCGCAGTCACGCTCCGCCAGGCCATCGCGGCCGCCGCCGGTGCCACGCTGGTCGCCTTCGCCGGCGCCGCGGGCGCGACGAACACGATCCAGCTGCTCGCCAACGGCCTGGCCTTCCCCAACCTGGCCGCGCCGCCGGCCACGGCGGCCTTCGCGAGCTGGTGCGCGGGCGTGTGCTTCCCGACGACGAACCAGGCCGTGCACGACCCCGGCAACGGCCAGCCCAAGGGCGCCATCCACGTGTGGGGCAAGAACTTCGAGTTCGGCGCCGGCGGCACCATCTGCTTCAGCGAGTTCATCGTCTTCGCGCTCGACCAGGGGGAGGTGCATGTCGCCTCGGGCGAGCGCGGCACCTGCGGCGCGCCGATGGACCCGGCGCTGAAGCCGCCGCTGTACCCGGAGAAGGGGGCCACCGTGGTCATCGCCGGCGGCGGCGACGGCGTCATCGTCGGCGGCACCGGCAAGTACCAGAACTGGCGCGGCACCTACACCGACCGCGTGTTCGTCGGCTTCGGCGCGCCGACCAGCGGCGTGGGCGGCATCGTCTACTACGACCAGCTCTGGTTCGCCATCAGCGGCAAGCAGTAGCGCGGGTGTGGCCAAGGGCAGCCGGCGGCGCCCCGGCCTGCCCCGCGGCATGAAGACGCGGCGCCCCGGGTGGCGCGGCGCCGCGCCCTAGCGCGGCGCGGCCTGCCTCGCGGGGCAGGCGTCGCCGGCGCCGTGCACCTTCGGGTCGGTGTCAGGCAACGCCAGCACGCCCAGCGTGCGGATGCGCAGGCACTTGCCGCGCCGGCTGTAGTTCAGGAAGCAGTAGTTCTTCGCCCCGCCGGTGCAGCGTTCGATCTCGGTGAAGCCGGCCTCGAGGAACTTGGCGGCTTCGCCGCGCGCGCGTTCGGGCACGCCGCCGATGGCGCGCAGGTTCGTCTCCACGGGTGTCCAGCCCTGCTCGATGAGCTTGCCGCGGATGGCGGAGAAGGGCTTGCCGATCAGCGCGGCCAGCTCCTTGCTCGGCGCGGCCCGTGCCGGCGCGGCCACCAGCATCGTGAACAGCAGGACGATCGCCAGCGCGGCCGGCAGCCGCACCGGGCGAAGGGCGTCGTCAGGCGGCATCGGCACTCCCCCCGGTGGTTGGGCCATCGGCGGCCAGCCGCCGTGCGGCGGCCAGGATGGCCGGCTCGAACGCGCACGACTTGCGCTTCACGGTGTCCATGTGCACGCCCTTCAGCACGGTGCGCGCGGCGAGCTCGTTCGTGTCGTCGTTGGTCATCTCGTGGCTGAAGACGAGCAGCTTGTCCTTCACCTCGGCGATGGCCGAGCGCACGGTGACCACCGCCCCGGCGTGCAGCTCGCGCAGGTAGAAGATCTGCTGCTCCACGGCCGCCATGCCGCGGTTCGTGCCGCGCAGGTACGAGGGCGTCAGCCCGATGGCGTGGAAGAGGTGCCACGTCGCTTCGTCGAACTTGCCCACGTACCACATCACGTTCATGTGGCCGACGTGGTCGCAATGCCAGGGGTAGACGGTGCCGCGGTAGGTGAGCAGCGAATGGGGCATCGGGCTTCGCTTCGGTGGAACAGGAAGAACGGTTCGATCGGCCTCTCTCTCGTGCACTCGTGCACTCGTGCTCTCTTGCGCGGCCACCGCTTCAGCCGAAGCGCCGCACCACCAGCGCCACCAGCAGCACCACCAGCGCCGCCGTGAGCCAGCCCGCCAGGCCGCCGGCTTGCGGCTGCTCGCCCGGCGCCAGCGCACCGGGCTCGGCGCTCTGGGCTGCCGCCACCTGCTCGGGCGACTCGCCGCGCCGGCGGCGCTCGGCCGCACGCAGCGCCTGCAGAAGACGCGTGACGACGAGGCCGAACGCCGCGCCACCGCCCTGCTGGCCGGGGGTCGGTGGCGGCAGCACCGGGCCCGAGGCGCGCGCCGAGGCGGGCACGCCCTGGTCCACCACGGTCTTCACGCGCGCGTGCGCCGCTTTCAGCGAGATGCCGCTGGCCTGGCGAAGCAGGCGAACGGCGTCGACCAGCCGCCCCTGCTGCAAGGCCAGGCGCACCGCTTGCGGAAGAGCCTCGAATTCGCGCGACATGGGTTTCGAAGTGAAGGGCCGCCACCGGGCGAACGTGCCGCGGCGGGCGCCGGCGCAGCTTACCTCCAGCGGGCCGCGGCGAGAACGGCGGCAACGAGCAGGCCGCGCGTCAGGCCCCGAGCCTGCCGAGCAGCCTGCGCAGCCAGCCTTCCCTCGGCGCGGCCTGCGGCGGCGGCCTGGCCACGCCCAGCTCGCAGAGCCTGTCCTCCACCGCGCGCAGCCCGGCCTTGCGCGCCGCCTGGATCGGCGTGACGCCGTCGAACTCCGAGGGCAGGTCGGGCAGCGCGCCGTGCGCCAGCAGGTACAGCGCCACCGCCTCCTGGCCGGCCAGGATGGCCGCGACCAGCGGCGTGGAGAGGAACTCCGGATGCGCGTAGTTCACGTCGACGCCGGCCTTGACGTGGAACTCCACGAGACCCAGGTCGCCTGCGCACCCGGCCAGGTACATCTCCTTCCAGTCGCCGCCGGACACGGGGCTGCCTCCCTCAGCGCCGCGCCGCGCGGGGCGCCCGCGTGAGGCCCACGATGCAGGCCTTCATTCGCCGCCCGTCGCCAGGAACTTCAGCCCGAGGATGCCGCCGACGATGGCGGCGATGCAGGCGATGCGCGCCGCCGTCGCCGGCTCCTTGAACAGCACCATGCCCAGCACCGCAGCGCCGACGGCACCGATGCCGGTCCACACCGCGTAGGCGGTGCCCACCGGCAGGTTCTTCATCGCCAGCCCCAGCAGCCAGAAGCTCAGCCACGCCGCGACGAGCGTGATGCCGGTGTAGGTGTGCCTCGTGAAGCCGGCCGAGGCCTTCATGCTGACGGCCCAGACGATCTCGAGCAGGCCGGCCACGAACAGCAGCGTCCAGGCCATGGGGGCGGCGGAAAGCGATGACATCGGTGCGGTGCCTGTGCGGAGTGGGGGGCAGGCCGAGTCTCGCAGATCAGCCGGCCGCCCGCGCCGCGTACAGCGGCGGCAGCAGGTGCTCGAGCATGCTCACCTCCTCGACGTTGTGCGTCAGCCAGGCGGTGCCCATCGCGTCGGAGAACACGCGCGGCCGCACGAGCGAGTTGAAGGCGCCGGCGAACCAGCCCGAGGCCAAGCCGACCACCATGCGCGAGCGATACGTCGCGCCCGCCGCGACGCTGCCGAAGCGATGCTCGAGGCGGAAGACCTCGTGGCCGAGCTCGCGCCGCACGAGCGAGATGCCTTCGTCGTCGAGCTTCTCGACGAGCTCGACGGAGTCGACGTAGAAGTCCGGGTTGGCGCCGAACGCCTCGACGATGCGGAAGCGCGCCCCTTCGCCGCTGCCGCCGCCGGGCGAACGCGCCGCCAGCTCCCAGTGGATGTGGTCGCGCGGGTGCCACAGCAGGTAGCGCGGGTACACGGTGCCGCGCCAGGTCATCGTCCGGCCGAGGTTCTCGAACCACCAGCGCAGCATCGCCGGCGTCACGCCGCGGATGACGTCGTGCTCGATGGTCAGCAGCCGCTGCCCCGAAGGCAGGGACTGCTCGGTCGTGCGTGCCGACGAGACGGGCTTCATCGGCCCGACGTGCGGGCGCTCGGGCGGCAGCGGCAGCCGGCCGAAGGTGCCGGCCTGCGCCCGCCCCGGCCCCGCTACGGCGGCCGCGGCGGCCAGCGCCAGGCCGGCGCTGCACCGGCGGCGGCTCAGCGGCACGCGCGGCGCGCCGCGGGCATCGGCGGGCTGTTCGCCGTGTGGCAGTTCGTCGCGCATGGCCTGCGGGTCGCCCGGCCGGTCACTGCACGGCGAATGCCGCCAGCACGCCGGTTTCGCGCTTCGCCATGTCGCGTGCATCGTGCACCGGGTTCGGCAACGGCGCGGTGGCGTAGGCGGCGTTGCCGATGACCAGCGCCACGCGTGCCGGGCGCGCCGGCTGGGCCGGCCGGGTGGCCTGCACGAGCGCAGCCGCCGGCAGCAGCCCGGCCAGCACGACGACCCACCGGCGGACCAGGCGTTTCACCTCGGCAGGCCGGTGCGCTTCAGAAGGTGTGAAGGAACCGTCGCGAGCGCCCCGAGGTCACGTCGAGCACCGCAGCCGTACTGGCGTACGGCGAGGAGCGCAGGCGTGAGATCGGGGCGCGCAGCAGGTTGATTCACACCTTCTCAGGCGATCGCCGCGCCGCGCTGCTGCAGCAGCCGGCGCAGCACGGCGCGGTGGCAGCGCCGCTCGTCCTCGCAGTAGCAGCCGAGCGAGAACGAGGTCTGGTGCGACAGCGCCGCCAGCAGGTCGAGCACGCGGCTCGCGTCGGGCTCGTTCATCTCGGTGGTGAACCTGCGCTCGAAGGCGGCCCAGGCCTTCGTGTCGTCGGCGCCGGCGGCGGCCTGCGCCTCGGCCACCAGCGCCGTGCTCGGCGAGAGGTTGGGCAGCCAGACGTCGTAGAAGTCGCGTTTGGCGAACTCCGCCTTCGGCACGCCGCGCGGCGGGCGCCGCACGGTGCCCAGGCGCAAGCCTTCGTCCTTGGTGCGGGGCGTGCCGAGCTGCACGATGCGGATGGCCATGGCGGGCATTGTGCGCCCGCCATGGCCACCGGGTTCACGCGCCTGTCGCGCGTCGCCGCCTCGGCCGACGCCGGGTCGGGCGGCGCGGTTCATGCCTCGCCGCTCAGCCGACACCGACGTGGCGCCAGTACTCGAGCTCGGACTCGGCGGGCGCCGCGGCCGGCCGCAGCGGGTTCTCGCTCGCGGACGGGTCGGCGGCGGGCACGGCGGCGGCCTGCTGCCGCCGCACCACCAGCTCGCCGATGGCGCGGCCCATGGCGACACTCACCTCGTTGGTGAAGCGGAAGTGCAGCCCGCCGTAGACGCGCGCCATCGCCACCTCGTCGACGAAGTCGTCGATGCTCGTCCACGTGCGCGTCGCACCCTTCGCCGTGGGGCTCGAGGTCACGAGCCGCACCGGCTTCGTGCCCACCTCGGCCTTCAGCACGGCGCCCACCGCGCCGGCGAGGATGCTGTGGCCGCTCGGGTACTCGGGGTGCATCGGCACGTCGATCAGCGGCAGCCAGTTCGCCTCGCGCTGCGTGGCGTCGTTGCCGTCGATGTCGGCGTTGCGGATGGCCGTCACCGGGCGCCAGAAGTTGAAGTGGTGCTTGGCGTCGAACACGGCGATCAGCGCGTCGTCCATCGCCTGCGAAGCGGCGGCGAAGAGGCGCGCGTTGGCGGCCACGTCGCGCCCCGGCTGCAGCGCCACCGAGCGCAGCACGCCGTGGTAGACGGGCGGCAGCGAGTAGTCCCAGAAGCGGGCGATCTCGGTCTGCTCGGCGCTGCGGCGCGTGCTCGTGCGGCCGCCGAAGGCGCGGATCTCCTCGACGTCGCGGCCGTAGGTCTCGCTCGTCAGCGCCGGCGGCGCCGCGGGGCGGAACTGCGAGGCGCTCGTCATCGCCCACGGCGTGCGGCGCGGCCAGGCGGTGGCCGCCGGCAGCGCCGTGGGCACCCACGTGCCGGGCGTGCCCACATGCGGGCGCGTCGCATCGGGCGTGGCGAACACCGGCGCCTCCTTGGCGCGCGCGGCGAGCACCGCCTCGGCGGCGCGTTCGCCGGCGGCGATGCCGGCCGTCTTCGCCGGGCCGTCGGCGATGGCCGCCAGCGCGGCGGCGTACGTGGCCTCGATGCCGGCACGCTGCGCCGGCAGCAGCGCGGCCAGCGTGGTGCGGTTGGCCGCGGCCACCGCCGCGTCGTGCGACGCGGCGGCCACCTGGCCGACGGCACCGAACACGGCCGTCTGCACGATGGCCATCACGCGCATCGCCGGCGGCGTGCCGAGCTTGGCTTCGGTGATGAGCTCGCCGGCCTTGATGTTCCAGTCGGTCACCGAATCGGCGCGTGCCGGCGTGGTGGCCGCCAGCGCCGCCGCGGCGAGCGAGGCGAGCGCGAAGCGTTTCAGGGTCTGCATGGGTTTCTCCTCGTGGCGTGTGGAGGGGTGGGTCGAACGGTGGTGCGGCATGCGTTCAGCGCGCACCGCTGTAGAACAGGTAGTCGGCGGTGTAGGGCACGCGCACGCGCGAGCCCACGCCTTCGGCGCTGCAGCCATCGGCCGGCGCGTTGCCGCCGGCGGTGTGCACGCGCTGGATGCTGCGCAGGTCGGCGAACGGGTTCGGCGGCACGTTGGCCGGCGGCTGCGTGCGCGAGTCGAGCAGCAGCCACGGGATGGCCCCGGCCTGCGGCGCGTCGGCACGCGCGGCCACGCGGCCGGTGATGCGCGTGCCGTCCTCGAAGGTCCAGTGCGGGCCGGCGCCGTGGGTGCCGACCGTGCGGCCCTGCGCGTCGAGCAGCTCGGCCTCGGGCGCGACGAAGGTCCACTGCGGTGCGGCGCCGGGCGTGGCGCTCCTGCATTCGTAGATCTGCACGCCGCGCGCGGCCACGCTCATGGCGAGCGTCTGGCTCGGTGCCGCGGCGATGGCCGCGGGCACCTGCACGCGCGGCGGGCCACCGGCGCAGGCGCCGAGCAGCGCCGCCGCGGCGAGCGCGATCGAGGCGGGAACAAACGACTTGCGGTTCATGGCTCTCTCTCCTTGGTGGGGGGTTCACTTGCGGACGACGACGATCTCGAGGTACTCGCTCGGCACGACGAGCGAGTTCGGCCCGCCGGTGTTGAGCTCGTTCAGCAGCGCCAGCACGTCGCGCTGCAGCGCCTCGCGGCCGGCCTCGGGCAGCGCCGCGAAGGCCTTGTGCGTGGGGCCGTAGAAGTCGCGGAAGACCTGCACCCAGTGCGCCGCCGAGCGGTAGCGGAAGTTGAAGACGCGCCGCTCGCAGCGCACGGCCGCAGCGCCCGCGCCGAACAGTGCGCGCACGTGCTCCTCGGTGCCCCAGAGCGCCGGCGGTCGCGCCCCGGCGGGCGGCGGCACGTGGCCGCCGAGCACCTTGAACAGGCGGCCGATGAAGCTCGCCGGCGTCCAGTTCGCCAGGCCGATGCGCCCGCCCGGGCGAACGACGCGCAGCATCTCGGCGGCCGCGCGCTCGTGGTCGGGCGTGAACATCACGCCGAAGGTCGACAGCACGACGTCGAAGGTGCCGGCGTCGAACGGCAGGTTCTCGGCATCGGCCGGCTGGAACGTGACGCGCAGCGCCTCGGCCTCGGCACGGAGGCGGCCGCGCTCCAGCAGCGCGGGCACGTAGTCGGTGCTCGTCACGGAGGCGAAGCGGCGCGCCGCGGCGAGCGTGGCGTTGCCGTTGCCGGCGGCGACGTCGAGCACGCGCTCGCCGGCCCGCAGGTCGATGGCCTCGGCGAGCTGTTCGCCGACGATCTGCAGCGTGGTGCCGACGACGGCGTAGTCGCCGCTCGCCCAGGCCGCCTGCTGGCGCTGCTTGATGGCCGCGAAGTCGGGCTTGGCGGGGGCTTCGGTGCTGCGCGGCGTGTCGATGGTCGTGGACATGGGTCGTTCTCCTCGTTGAGAAACAGGGGTTGGGTCAGTCGATGGACAGGAGATCCCGGCGCGGAGGCTCCGGGGGCGGGAACTCGGTGTGGCGTGCGGCCGCCGCGGCGTGCGGTGCGGTGGAAGGCACGGCGTTGGGCGCGTGGCATGTGGCGGCACGGGGCGCCGCCTGCGGCGCGCGCCGGCTGTCGCGCCCGCTCGCCCGGCTCTCCAGGAACGCGGCGATGCGCGCGTTCACCACGTCGGTGTGCGTGAGCGGTGCCATGTGGCCGAGGCCGGCGAGCGTCTCGTGCGTGGCCGCGGGCAGCAGCTCGCGCAGCCGTCGCGCGATGCGCCGGGTCGTGGCCACCGTGGCGCCGCCGGACAGCACCAGCACCGGCAGGCCGGCCTTCGCGAGCTCGGCCAGGCGGCCGACGGCGGCGACCTGCGCACGCTCGTTGAACAGCGCGCCGAAGTGCTGCAGCACCACCGGCATGCGCATCGCGATCGCGGCGCGCGCCGGCTCGGGCGTGGCCTGCCACGTGCCGTGGCCCGACCAGTAGTCGACGAAGTGGCGCGCCGCGCCGGCCTCGTCGCCGCGTTCGAGCAGCGTCTGCACGGCGGCAGTGACGGCGAGGCCCTCGTCGGCCTCGGCGTGGCTCGCCGGGTCGTCCAGCAGCAGCCGGAAGGCCACCGGCTCGTACAGCACGAGTGAACGCACGTGCCGCGGGTACAGGCTCGCCACCTTCAGCGCGACGGCGCCGCCGTAGGAGTGGCCGACGACATGCGCGCCGCCCCCTTGCGCCATGCTGCCGGCCTCGGCGAGCAGCGGCGCGACGAGCGCGGCCTCGTCCTCCAGCGTCAGCGGCAGCGCGTGGCGCGCGCCGAGTGTCCACGCCGGGCCGACGCCGTGGTCGTGCAGGTCCACGGCGAGCACGCGGTGCGCCGGCTCCAGCGCCGTGGCGAGCGCGCGCCACTGCCGCGCCGAGCTGGCGCTGGCATGCAGCGCCACGACGAGCGGGGCGCGCGCACCGCCGGCCGCCGGTGCGATGGCCGCCTCGCCGCACGCCGACCAGGGCCGTGCGGGTGTGGCCGGCGGCACCGACCAGCCGCTCGTGCCGGGCCACGGCACGGGGGCCGCGGTGGCGAGCGCCGCGGGAGCGAGGGCAGGTGGGTTGCGCATCGCTTCACCCCGCCACGTGTTGCAGGATCGGCGCGAGCGCCGCCGCGAGCCGCTGCTTCTGCGCCGGCGTGACGAGCTCCTTCATCACCTCGGTGAAGCGCGGTTCCTGCACGCCGCCGGCGATGTACTGCCAGCGGTAGGCGCGCAGCACGCCGTCGTGCACGGCGGCCGCCTCGGTGGCGGTGAGCGCCTGGCCGGTGCACTGCAGGAAGCAGCCGGCATCGCTGGCCGCCTGGCGCACGAGCAGGCCGTCGATCGTGCGCACCAGCGCGATCAGGTCGTCGACACCGCGGTCGCGCGCCGCGTCGTCGAGCGTGGCGTGCTCGCGCCGCCACTCCAGCTCGTCGAGGATGGCGTGCTGCGCCTCTTCCTTCCAGTGGAAGAGGAGGGCGTCCTTCCACAGCGGGTCGAGCGCGGCGTCGGGCTCGATGCTCGAGCGGTAGTGCGCCAGCGTCAGGATCTCCAGCTCCAGCGTCAGCGCGATCACCGCCCAGGTCGAGCGCGCCAGCACGGCGCGCGCCACGGCGTCGGGGTCGAGCACGAAGGCGTAGCCGGGCGGCATGTCCTCGGCGGCCAGCGCGTCCAGGCGGCGGAACAGCGCCTGGTGCTTGAGCTCCTCTTCGGTGAAGCGCAGCATGGCCTCGAGCGCCACCTGGTCGCCCAGGCCGTGGCTGCGCGTCAGCTCCAGCGTCTTGGCGGCGATGGCCCGCTCGATGAGCCCGAAGATGTTCGCGTACGTGCGGCCCTGCACCTGCGACAGCAGCCGCCGCGCATCGGCGTCGAGGAAGGCCAGCTCGCGCACCAGCGTCAGGCCGTCGGGCAGGAACTTCCTGGCCAGGTCGAGGCGGCGGCCGCGGATGACGTCGTGCTCGATGTCCCAGCGCACGCGGCGCGAAGCCTCGATGCAGCGGGCATACGAAGCCGCCACCGGCACGGGCGGCGGCGCGCTGCTCGGGCTCTCGGGTGCGGGCTGGGTCATGGTGGGTGTTCCTGCGTGGGTGGTCGGGCAGTGCTCCGCCTGCGGCGCGCCGGACAGCAGCCGGCGCCCGCGGATCGGCGGGCCGGGTGCGTGGGCGTGGGGCCGTGGGGCGGGCAGAGCTGCGCGGTGCGCGTCGTTCAGACCACGCGCGCGCCGAGCTCGCGCCAGGCACGCACGCGCGTCGCCTCGACGACGCCGGCCGCCTCCGCGGCGGCCGAGCCGATCTCGCCGCGCGTCAGGCCGATGTCGCGCAACGTGCGCGTGTCCAGCTGGCGCAGCGCGTTCTCGGTCAGGCGCATCTCGCGGCGGCGTGCCAGGTATCGGCCGAGCCGGTCGGCGCCGGCGGCGAGC
>JAHCKS010000117.1 GCA_026125665.1 Rubrivivax sp. | reverse complement strand
CTCCGGCCCCACCGGCACTTCGAGGATGCGGCCCGTGCACTTGACGGTGTCGCCCTCGGAGATGTGCTCGTACTCGCCCAGGATGACCGCGCCGACCGAGTCGCGCTCGAGGTTGAGCGCCAGGCCGAAGGTCGGCTGGCCGCCCTTCGTCGCCGGGAACTCCAGCATCTCGCCGGCCATCACGTCCGACAGGCCGTGCACGCGCACGATGCCGTCGGTGACCGACACCACGGTGCCCTGGTTCTTGATGTCGGCGCTGGCCGCGAGCCCCTCGATGCGGCTCTTGATCAGCTCGGAAATTTCCGCGGGGTTCAGTTGCATCACGATTCTCCTGTGCCGCCGCCGCTCAGGCGCTGAGCGCGGCCTTCATCTGTTCGAGGCGGGCGCGCACCGAGGTGTCGAGCACCTCGTCGCCGACCACCACACGGATGCCGCCGATCAGTGCCGGGTCCGCGACGACCCGGGGCTTGAGCTTGCGGCCGAAGCGCTTCTCGAGCGCCGGCATGATCTCGGCCACCTGGGCGTCGCCGATCGGGAAGGCGCTGACGATGGTGGCGTCGAAGGTGCCCGACCGCGCGTTGAGAAGCGCCCGGTACTGGCGTGCGATCTCCGGCAGCGCACCGACGCGGCCGTTGTCGATGACCGCCTTCAGCAGGTTCGCCACCGGCGGCGCCAGCGTCAGGCCCTTGTGCAGCAGCACGTCGCCGAAGACGCTGAACACCAGCGTCGGTGTCGCCTTCGGGCTGGCGGCCAGCGCCTGCAGCTTGTCGTCGGCCGCGACGGCACCCACGGCGTCGAGCTGGTCGGCGAGGCCTGCGCCGGCCTCGGCCCCGAACAAGGCCTCGGCGTAGGGCCGGGCGATGGTCGCGAGCTCGGCCATCTCAGAGTTCCGCCTTCAGGCGGCCCAGCAGCTCGGCATGCACCGAGGCGTTCACCTCGCGCTTCAGGATCTGCTCGGCGCCCTTCACGGCGAGCCCGGCGACCTGCGCGCGCAGCGCCTCGCGCGCCTTCGCGGCTTCCTGCTCGGCCTCGGCCTTGGCCGCGGCGATGATCTTCGCGCCTTCGTCGGAGGCACGCGCCTTCGCTTCCTCGACCAGCTGTTGCGCCAGGCGCTCGGCGTCGGCCAGCCGCTTGGCGGCGTCGTCGCGGGCGGCGGCGAGCTGCTGCTCGACACGCTGGTTCGCGGCGGCGAGGTCGGCCTTCGCCTTGTCGGCGGCCGACAGGCCCTCGGCGATCTTCTTCGCGCGCTCGTCCAGCGCCGCGGTGATCGGCGGCCAGATGAAGCGCATCGTGAACCAGACCAGGATCGCGAACACGATCATCTGGATGATGAGGGTGGCGTTGATGCTCACTGCATTTGCCTCGTCATGGGGTGACCGGGGTGCGTGGCGCAGGCTGCTGCCCCGCCGCGCACCCGCCGAACCGGCAGCGAAGGACTTACTTCGGCAGGTTGGCCAGCTGGCCCAGGAACGGGTTGGCCGTGGCGAACCACAGCGCGATGCCGGTGCCGATGATGAACGCGGCGTCGATGAGGCCGGCGAGCAGGAACATCTTGGTCTGCAGCTCGCCCATCAGCTCGGGCTGGCGCGCGGCGCTCTCGAGGTACTTGCTGCCCATGATGCCGATGCCGATGCAGGCACCGATGGCACCGAGGCCGATGATGAGGCCGGCGGCGAGGGCGACAAAGCTGATGACTTCCATTGCGTGCTCCTGGTGGGGAAGGTTTGTTCGTGGAGGGAAGGGAACGGGAACGGCTCAGTGCGCGTCGTGCGCCTGGCCGACATAGACCAGCGTGAGCATCATGAACACGAAGGCCTGCAGCGTGATGATCAGGATGTGGAAGATGGCCCACGCGGTGCCGGCGACGACGTGGCCCAGCGCCAGCGGCAGGCCGACCGCGGTGAAGAAGGCGCCGCCCATCAGCGCGATGAGCATGAAGATCAGCTCACCGGCGTACATGTTGCCGAACAGCCGCATGCCGTGGCTCACGGTCTTGGCCACGAACTCGATGATCTGCATCAGGAAGTTGAACGGCCACAGCACGAAGTGGTTGCCGAAGGGCGCCGAGAACAGCTCGTGCACCCAGCCGCCGGCACCCTTGATCTTCACGTTGTAGAAGATGCAGATCAGGAGCACGGTGATCGACAGCGCCATCGTGATCGACAGGTCGGCCGTGGGCACCACGCGCTGGTAGTGGACGCCCAGCTTGTCGGCCAGCCACGGCAGCAGGTCCACCGGGATGAGGTCCATGAAGTTCATCAGGAAGATCCAGATGAACACCGTGAGGGCGAGCGGCGCCACCATCTTGCGGCTGTGCGCGTTGTGCACGATGCCCTTGGCCTGCGCGTCGACCATCTCGACGAGGAACTCGACGGCCGCCTGCATGCGCCCGGGCACGCCGGCTTGCACGCGGCGCGCCACGCTGTACAGGAACCAGCAGCCCAGCACGCCGGTGACGATCGACCAGAAGATCGAATCGAGGTGGACGGTCCAGAAGCCGGAGCCGATCTTCAGGTGCTGCAGATGGTGAATGATGTATTCACCGGCGGTCGGTGCGTTGCCCGTTGCTGCTGCCATCTCGTCGCGTCGCCCGTCAGGAACCCGTTCGTCTTGTGGGCCCGCGCCACAGCAGCGCGAGCCAGTACACCTTCATGCACAGCACGAGACCGACCAGCAACGCCGGCCAGCTCAAGCCCTGCACCAGTTTCGGCGCCAGCATGAGCATGGCGATCGAAACCGCGATCTTGACCATCTCCCACAACATGAAGCTGACGGCACTGGTGCCGGGCGACATGCTGCTGAAGCGGCTGGTCATGCCACGTGCCATCAGCGCACCCGGCACCACCACGCAAGCGGCGCCGTACAGCGCCGACCACCCCACCTCCACCCTGCCCGTGGCCAGCGCCGCGATCAGCGCCACCACCCCGCCCACGCCTCCCTGCACGGCGATCACTCGCCACGGGTTCAGTGGCGGCTCCTTCGCGCGCAGTGCCGACGCCTCCTCGCGCGTCAGCTTCCTGAAGGCCGGGGCCGCGGCCCCGTCGTCATCTTCGTCCCAGTGCCCGCGCACGCGGGCACGGGACACTTCGGCGGCCGAGGCGTGGGAGGCGGTGCGGGAGTTGGTCTTGCTGGCCATCTCTGGTCACCGTCCCCCGTTCTTGAATGCCAGGGCCGCAAGCTTCGAACGGGGCGGGCAAAGCCGCGGGATTATACGAACAAACCCCGAGCCCACCAGGGCCCGCACCCCCGCACCCGCCGGGGCCGCGCGCCCCGCGGGCATGCCGGCACGCCCGCACGTGACCCCACGGGGCCACACGCGATTACGCCTGCAAACGCACCGTCGCGCCGCAATCGGTTCATCATCGCGCCCATGCCCTTCCTGACCCTCGCCCGGGCACCGGTGCTCGCGGCTGCGGCGCTGGCCGCCGCCGCGCCCGCGCTGGGCGCGCCCGGCGCCGTCGTCACCACGCCGCAGGTGCGCGCCGAGTTGCTGGCCCATGCGCCCGAGGGCGTGACGCCGGGCAAGCCGCTGCAGCTCGGCCTGCGCATCGAGCACCAGCCGCACTGGCACACCTACTGGAAGAACCCCGGCGACTCGGGCTTGCCGACGACGCTGGCCTTCACGCTGCCGCCGGGCTTCGCCGCGGGCGACATCCGCTGGCCGACGCCGAAGAAGCTGCCGATCGGCCCGCTGATGAATTTCGGCTACGAAGGCACGCTGCTGCTGCCGGTCGAGGTCAGGGTGCCCGCAGACTTCGCCGGCGAGACCTTGCCGGTCCGGCTGCGTGCCGACTGGCTCGTGTGCAAGGACGTCTGCATTCCGGAAGGCGGCGACTTCGCGCTGCAGCTGCCTGCACGCGCGGCAACGGCCGCCCACGCCGCCGCGTTCGCCGCGGCCGCTGCCGCGACGCCCTCGCCGGCCGGCGGCACGAAGGCCGGCGCCGAGATCAGGGACGGCCTGTTGCACGTCCGCATCAGCGGCCTGCCGGCCGCGTGGCAGGGCAAGACCCTGCAGTTCTTCCCCGAGACCGCCGGCGTCCTGGCCAACGCTGCGCCCGAGCAGGGACGCTGGGAAGGCAGCATCTGGAACGCCGCGCTGGCCATCGACCCGCAACGCAGCGCCGGCCCGCAGGGCCTCCCCGCCGTGCTCACGACGGCCGGGCAACCGGCCGGGCTCGAGGTGGTGGTGCAGGTGGCGAGCCCCTGGCCGCCGCTGGCACAGGCTGCGCCGGCGCCGTTGCCATCGCTCGGCGCCGCCACCGTCACGTCGGGCTCGCCCGGCCCGGTACCGCCGCCGGTCGAGCCGCCGATGGGCCTGGCGCTCGCGGCGCTGCTGGCGCTGCTCGGCGGCATCGGGCTGAACCTGATGCCCTGCGTGTTCCCGGTGCTGTCGTTGAAGGTCGTGGGCTTCACGCGCCACGCCGACGACCGGCGCGGGCTGCTCGCCGGCGGCATCGCCTACACGGCCGGCGTCGTGCTCTCGTTCGTGGCGCTGGCCGCATTGATGCTCGCGCTGCGCGCCGGCGGCGAGCAGATCGGCTGGGGCTTCCAGTTGCAGTCGCCGGCCGTCGTAGCGGCGCTCGCGGTGCTGTTCACGCTCATCGGCCTGAACCTCGCCGGCGTGTTCGAGTTCGGCTCGGTGCTGCCCAGCCGCCTTGCCGCCGCGCAGGCGCGGCACCCGCTGGCCGATGCGGCGCTCACCGGCGTGCTCGCCGTGGCCGTGGCGTCGCCGTGCACGGCACCGTTCATGGCCGCGTCGCTCGGTGTCGCGCTCACGTTGCCCACGGTCGAGGCGCTGGCCGTCTTCGCCGCGCTCGGCCTCGGCATGGCGCTGCCCTACCTCGCGGCAAGCGCCTGGCCGCGGCTCGCGCAGGCGTTGCCGCGGCCGGGGCCGTGGATGGCCAACTTCAAGGCGCTGATGGCCTTCCCGATGTTCGCCACGGTCGTCTGGCTCACCTGGGTGCTCGGGCAGCAGACGTCGATCGACGGCGCGGCCGCGCTGCTCGGCCTGCTCGTTGCGGTGGCCTTCGGTGCCTGGGCGCTCGGCTCGCCGTCGCTCGGCCGCACGGCACGGCGCGGCTTCGGCGCCGTGGCCATGCTGTTGCTGGCCGCCGCGCTGGCCTGGGCCGTGCCGTCGTGGCGGCAGGACGCGGTGGCCGCCGTGCCCGCTGCCGGCGGCACGGCGGGCGGCGAAGCCGCCGACGGCTGGCAGGCCTGGTCGCCCGAGCGTGTCGCGCAGGCGCAGGCCGAGGGCCGCGCCGTGTTCGTCGACTTCACGGCGGCCTGGTGCGTGACCTGCCAGTTCAACAAACGCACGACACTCAGCCACCCGGATGTGCAGGCGGCGTTCGAGCGCAAGCGGGTGCTGCTGCTGCGCGCCGACTGGACGCGCCGCGACGCGACCATCGCCGCCGAGCTGGCGCGGCTGCAGCGCAGCGGCGTGCCCGTGTATGCGCTCTATTCCCCGGGCGTCGCAGGGCCTCGCCTGCTGAGCGAAATTCTCACCGTCGGCGAGATCACTGCCGCGCTCGAGCAGCTGCCGGGCTGAAGGCCGGCGGCGCGCATGCCCGTCCACCGTCTCGAAGCACCCTGTCCGCGGAGGCTCCATCGATGAAGAACGTCCTCGCCGCCACCTCGCTTTCGCTGGCGGCCTTCACCGCCGGTATCGGCATCAGCTGCTCGGTGCACGCCGCGCCCGCCGTGGCGACCGTCGGCCAGCCGGCCCCGGCGTTCAGCGCCAAGGACCTCTCCGGCCGCACGGTTTCGTTGGCCGACTTCAAGGGCAAGACGGTCGTGCTCGAGTGGGTGAACCCCGGCTGCCCCTACGTGCGCAAGCACTACCACAGCGGCAACATGCAGGGCACGCAGCGCGAGGCCACGGGCAAGGGCGTGGTCTGGCTGGCCGTCAACTCCACGTCCAGCGACCACGGCGACTACCTCGCGCCGGCGGAACTGGCGAGCTGGATGGCCGGCCAGAAGGCCGCCGCCAACGCCACGCTGATGGACGCCGACGGCAAGCTCGGCCGCGCCTACGGCGCGCGCACGACGCCGCACATGTACGTCATCGATGCGAAGGGCACGCTCGTGTACGCCGGCGCCATCGACAGCAAGCCGACCTCGAACCCGGCCGACATCGCCACCGCGACGAACCATGTCAAGGCGGCGCTCGCCGAGACGCTGGCCGGCAAGCCGGTGAGCGTCGCGCAGACGCGCGCCTATGGCTGCTCGGTGAAGTACCCGTCCGGCGCCTAGCGGACCACGGCCGTCAAGGCACCGTGGCGTAGCGCCCCGCGAGTTCGACGAACGGCGCCGGGTCGACGGCGCGCCCCAGTTCCTCGGCCAGCAGCGCCGCCACCGGCGCGGCTTGCCGCGCCGCTTCCTTCGCGTCGAGGAACAGCAGCCGGCTGCGGCGCGCCAGCACGTCCTCGACGGTGCGCGCCATCTCGTGTCGCGCCGCGAAGCGCACCATCGCCTCGCTCAGGCCGCCCTGGCCCGACTCGGCGTCGTGCCACAGCCAGTTCGTCGCACCGGGCAGCGCCCGCAGCACCTCGGCCTCGCTGCCGTAGCCATGTTCACCCGGCGGCTCGCCGAGCGGCCGCCCGGCCGCCGCGCCCAGCAGTGGCAGCCGCGCCGTGCCGCCGCCGGCACGGCGCGGCAGCAGGCCGCGCTCCATCGCACGCTCCAGCACGTCCTCGGCCATCGCGCGGTAGGTCGTCCACTTGCCGCCCGTCACCGTGACGAGGCCCGAGCGGCCGACGACCACCGTGTGCTCGCGCGACAGCGCCTTCGTGTGGGTTCCCGCACCGCCGCCTTCGGCGTCGGGCCCTTCTTCGCCCGACGGCTTGACGAGCGGCCGCAGACCCACCCACACCGAGCGCACGTCGGCGCGCGTCGGCGCACGCGACAGGTAGCGCGCCGCCTCGCCGAGGATGAAGTCGACCTCGGCGGCAAACGGTGCCGGCTCGAGCGCGAGGTCGTCGCGCGGCGTGTCGGTGGTGCCGAGGATCGTCTTGCCGAGCCACGGCACGGCGAAGAGCACGCGGCCGTCGCTCGTCCTGGGCACCATCAGCGCGTGCGTGCCGGGCAGGAAGGCGCGGTCGACGACGAGGTGCACACCCTGGCTCGGCGCGACCATCGGCGGCCGCGAGGGGGCGCCGGGCTCGCGGTCCATGTCGCGCACCCCGTCCACCCACACCCCGGTGGCGTTGATGACGCAGCGCGCGGCGATGCCGAAGCGCCGCCGGCCGCCGGCGTCTTCGGCGTCTTCGGCGACCAGGCCCACCACCTTGCCGCCATCGCGCTTCAGCGCCACCACCGGCGCGTGGTTCAGCACCAGCGCGCCGCGCGCCAGCGCCGTGCGCGCCAGCAGCACGGCCAGGCGCGCGTCGTCGAACTGGCCGTCCCAGTAGCGCACGCCGCCGGCGAGCCCCTGCCGCATCACGGTGGGCAGCAGCTCGGCGGTGCGGCGCGCCGTCAGCCACTCGGTGGGCCCGAGGCCGCGGGCACCGGCCAGCGCGTCGTACATCTTCAGGCCGATGCCGTAGAACGGCTGCTCCCACAGGCGGTAGGCGGGCACGACGAACGGCACGCGCTGCGCCAGGTGCGGCGCGTTGGCCAGCAGCACGCTGCGCTCGACCAGCGCCTCGCGCACGAGCGCGACGTTGCCCTGCGCCAGGTAGCGCACGCCGCCGTGCACGAGCTTGGTGGCACGCGAGCTCGTGCCCTTGGCGAAGTCGTCGGCCTCCAGCAGCACGACCGACAAGCCACGCTGCGCGGCGTCGAGCGCGACCCCGAGCCCGGTGGCGCCACCGCCGATGACCGCCAGGTCCCAGGTCTGCGGCGCAGCCAGGCGGGCCAGGAGCCGCGTGCGTTCGACCAGCGCCGTCATGGCCTGTGCGCGGGGCGGGTGGTCGCTTTCGTCATCCCGGCCTCGCGAAGTTCACCGGCAGCCCCGGCACCTCGACCCGAAGGCTGAGCACGCAGCCGGCAAGCGGCTGCGCCGCGAGCTCGGCGGCCGGTCGCTTCTCGCGCGACGTGGTCACGAAGAGCGTCTTGAGGTCGGCGCCGCCGAAGCACGGCATGGTCGGGCAGCGCACGGGCAGCCGCACCTCATCGAGCAGCCGGCCGTCGGCGCCCAGGCGAACGAGGCGCTGGCCTTCGAACATCGCCACCCACAGCGCGCCCTCGCAGTCGACGGCGGCGCCGTCGGGACGGCCGCCGTAGCCGGCCAGGTCCTGCCCCGGCTGCTTCGGCGGGAACTGCGCGAACACCCGCCGGCCCGACAGCGTGCCCGCGGCGAGGTCGAAGTCGAACGCGTCGATGCGATGCGCCGCCGTGTCCGCCCAGTACAGCGTGCGGGCATCGGGGCTGAACGCGACCCCGTTGCCGACCGTCGCCTCGCCCGCCATGCGCTCGCAGCGGCCGCCCGCGCAGCGGTACAGCGCGGCCTTCGGGGCCGTGCGCGGCTCGTACACGGTGGCCACCCACAGCCGCCCGAGCGCATCGGCCTTGCCGTCGTTGAAGCGCTGCTCAGCCGGGTCGTATGGGGGCGGGGCGAGCTGCGTGCGCGTGCCGTGCGCCGTGTCGAAGCGAAAGACGCCATCGCGCATCGCCAGAAGCACCTCGCCACCTTGCTGCGGTGCGGCGCAGGCGGGCTCGCAGTCGAACGACCACTGGCGGTGCTCGCCACGCGCCGGTGCGAAGCGGTTGAGCCGGCAGCCCGGGATGTCGCACCAGTACAGCGCCGCTTCGTCGGGGTGCCAGAACGGCGACTCCCCCAGCAGCGAAGGCGGCACGGGCAGCGCCGAGACGGCGACAGGGCCGGCCGCTGGCTGCGACGCGGCGGCCGCCGGGGTCATGCGGCGTCGACCTCCAGGCGCATCCAGCCTTCGAGCTTCGCGCCCGGCTCGACGCTGGCCAGGCCATGCGCGGCCGGGTCGGCCATGTGGATGGCGTTGCTGACATGGCTCACCGGCTCGACGCAGTAGTACGGCCTGGTCTGCGGCGTGAACACGACCAGGTACGGCAGCGACGAGGTGAGCCGCATCGACAGCCGCTCGTCGCGGATGCGCGCCGCGCCGCGCCAGCCGCCGAAGCAGTTGTCGAAGTCCAGGTGCGCGATGTCTGCATCGATGCCCGGCTGCTCGACGCGGCGCACGGGCAGGCCGGTGGGGTCGTTGTCCCAACGCGTGTCGAGCTCGATGTGCAGCCGGCTGCGCGCGCGTTTCGGGAAGTACGGGTGCCAGCCGAGACCCACCGGCTGCGCGTGCGCGGCGCGATTCGTGAACACGAGGCGCACGTCCAGCGCCTGCGGCGAAAGCGCGAAGCGCTGCTCGACCTCGAACGCGAACGGCCAGTGCGCATCCGCCGCATGCACGTGGCGCAGGCACGCACTGTCCGCCTGCCGTTCCACCACGGCCCAGCGGCGCTGCCAGGCCACGCCGTGCACCGAATGCGGGTTGTCGTCGAAGTTCGGCTGCGTCGTGTGCTCGTGCCCCAGCCAGCGGAAGCGCCGGTAGCCGAGCCGGTTGCTGTAGGGTACGAGCGGATAGCAGCCCGCCAGGCGCGAGCTGGCCAGCTCGGCCGGCTCGGTGCTGCGCAACACGGGCAGCCCCGCGCGCCACAGGCCCGCCACGCAGCCGCCGAGGTCGGCGCGCAGCGCCAGGCGCAGCTCGCCGGCCTGGAGTTCGATCGTCTGGGCTTCGGCGGCGGCGGTCGCGGTGTCGGTCATCGGCGGATCAGGTCAGGGGCAGCTCGGTGCCCCGATGATGCCGCAGGCGTCGGGGCGGCCCGCCGCCGCGCCGGGCCACCGTTCACCAGCGCGTGCCGGGGTGGTCGAGGTCGGCCTTCAGGTAGTGCGCGCCCGGGATCGGGTTGTAGTAGTAGGGCGGCACCTCGGCGAAGCCGAGCGACTCGTACAGGCCGCGCGCCGCTTCCATGTCGTCCAGCGTGTCCAGCAGCAGGGTCGAATAGCCGGCACGCGTGGCGTGGTCCATCAGCGCCTGCGCCAGCGTGCGGCCGAGCCCGAAGCGGCGGAAGGCGCGGCGCACGTACAGCCGCTTCATCTCGCAGGCGTTCGGATAGTCCACGTCGGGCAGCGCGCGCAAGGCGCCACAACCCGCCGGCGAGCCGTCCACCAGCGCCAGCAGCAGCACGCCACGCGGCTCGGCATAGTCGCCGGGCAGCGAGGCCAGCTCCTCGTCGAAGCGCTGGAAGCACAGGTCGACGCCCAGCCCCGCGGCGTACTCCTGGAACAGCTCGCGCACGGCCTCCAGCCCCGCAGCTTCGCCCGCGCCGACGACGACGACTTCGGTGCGTGGCTCGTCGCTCATCAGGGCCGTGCCGCGGTTCCGCGAGCTCTCAGCCGCCAAGGCGCATGACCCACCAGGCCAGCGCCGCCGCCAGCACGGCCAGCACGAGCGCCTTCAGGCGCGCGCCGGCGTCGTCGCGGCTGGCCGGCACGCCGGTGGCGGCGGCCGCCGGCAGCGCCTTGTCTCCGCCGATCATCGGGCCGATGAGGTCCTTGCGGCGGCGCAGGCGGTAGAAGAGGACGGCCGCGACATGCAGCACGACGAGCGTGATGATGATCGCCTCGCCGTAGTTCTTGTGCCAGGCCGTCGCGGCGAGGCCGGTGTCGGTGGCCACGTACCTGTTCAACGGCCCGACGTTGGCGATCTCGTCGTCGGCCACCAGCCCGGTTCCGACCTGCACGACGAGGATCGCGAGCATCGCGAACACCGACGCGGCGCCGAGCGGGCTGTGCCCGACGTCGAGATGCTCGCCGGCGCGCGGCGCGCCGCGCAGGTAGCGCCACAGCGTCGAGGGGGCATAGATGAAGCTCGCGAAGCGCGACCAGTGGCCGCCCACCAGCCCCCACACGAGGCGGAAGACGAGCAGCGCGAGCGCCAGCATGCCGAGCCGGAAGTGCCACGTCATCGCCGCGCCGCCGATGGTGCCGGTGACGATGGAGCCCACCACCGTCAGCGCCAGCAGCCAGTGGAACAGGCGGGTCGGCAGGTCCCACACGCGCACGCGGGTCGTGGCTGCGGTCGGCGCGGGCGGGTCGTCGGGAGTCGTCATGCCCGCAACCATAGCGCGGTGCCGGGGCCGTTCGAACCCTGGCGCGGCCTGCGGGGTTTCCCGAGGCCCGGGGTGGGGAATGCGATCCGTGCGCGCCGCGTAAACGGGGCGGGCCGGATAGCATCGCGGCCCGTCAACCCCCGCCACCCACCCCGGAGTTCCACGCATGACGAATCGTTCGCTACTCGCCGCCCTGGCGGTCGCCGCCGCCGCGGTGTCGATGCCCGCCGCCGCGCAGTTCCAGAAGCCCGAGGACGCGGTGAAGTACCGCCAGAGCGCGATGTTCGTGATGGCCAACCACTTCGGGCGCATCGGCGCGATGGTGCAGGGGCGCGCGCCGTACGACGCGGCCACCGCGACAGCCAACGCCGAGGTCGTGGCGACGATGTCCAGGCTGCCGTTCGTCGGCTTCGTCGAGGGCACGGCCAGCACCGAGAAGGGCAAGGCCAGCGCCGCCATCTGGACCAAGCGCGCCGACTTCGACGCCGGCGCGAAGAAGATGCAGGACGAGGTTGCCAAGCTGCTCGCCGCGGCCAAGACGAACAACCTCGACAACATCAAGGCCGCGTTCGGCGAAGTCGGCAAGTCCTGCAAGGGCTGCCACGACGACTACCGCAACCAGTGATGCGCCGAGGCACCCGGCCGCGCTCGCCCCCCGGGGTGTCGCGGCCGCGGCGGCAGCCTCGGTTGCCGCCTTCGGTGCGATCGCCGGTGCCGCATCAGGCGGCGTCTCCCGAAGTGAAGCCGAGCACGACCCTGCGGGTCATCGCCGACTTCTTCTCGATCTTCGTCACCACCACTGCGCCGACGTCGCGCGTGTTGGCCACGTGCGTGCCGCCGCAGGGCTGCAGGTCCACGCCTTCGATCTCCAGCACGCGCACGCGCCCCGCACCGCGCGGAGGCTGCACGCTCATGCTGCGCACGAGCGCCGGGTTGGCGTCGAGCTCCTCTTCGCTGATCCAGCGGTGACGCACCGCGTGTGCCTCGCCGACCAGGCGGGCGATGCCGGCGGTCAGCGTCTCCTTGTCCAGCGGCTCGGCCATGTGGAAGTCCAGCCGCGCGTAAGCCGCGGTGATCGAGCAGCCGTTGACCGGGTGCGGCACGAGCGCGCACAGCAGGTGCGTGGCGGTGTGGAAGCGCATGTGCGCCCGCCGGCGTGCGGCGTCGATGCGCGCGGTGACCTCCGTGCCCGGCGTGAAGGCCGCGAGGTCGGCTCCATCCGCCGGCACGTGCGCGACGGCGCCCGGCCGCGTGGGGTGCTTGCGCGTGTCGGCAATGGCCAGCGTCGCGCCGCCCGCGGCGACGAGCACACCGGCATCACCCGCCTGCCCGCCGCCCAGTGGGTAGAAGACGGTGCGGTCGAGCACGACGCCGGCTTCGTCGACGGCGACGACGCGCGCCGTGCATTCGACGAGCGTGGCGTCCTCGCGGAACAGCTCCTCGGTGGGAGGGGCTTCGCCCGATGCGGCGCCCGGTGCTTCGTTCGGACCTTCGCTCAGACCATCGCTCATGGGCTCTCCAGCGTGACGCGGCCGCGCGGCGTGTCGAAGGTGGCGCTCAACGCGCCCGGGCCTTGGGACGACGGATCCGCAGCCCCGGACTCTGCCACGCCCGGCAGCGGCGCGAAGCGCACGCGCTGCAGGTCGAGCGCCGCCACGGCCGCCGCCGGCACGCCGCGCAGCACCAGACCGGCCAGCCGCACCGGCGTCGGCGGCATGGCCCGTGTCGGATGCACGCCGGCCCACTCGATGAGCGTCGGCAGCGCACCGCCGTGCAGCAACGCACCGTCGGGGCGCACGGCGATGCGCCATCGCAGCTGGCCCTGCGGCTTCTCGCGCGATGCGGCAATGGCGATGCCCGCATCGACGCCGGCGCTCGCCAGGGCCGCAAGGCGCGCGTCGAGTTGCGCGGCGCGCACCACCACGTGCAGCAGCCGCGGCCCCGCGGCGGCGAGGCTCGCCTTCAGCGCCGAATCGTCGAGCCCGAACCAGCGCGGTCGCGCCGGGCGCGGCGCGTCCGGATCGATGGCAATGATCTCCAGGTAGGCGGCGGGAAAGGCTTCGCTGTCGATGCGCAGCAGCCGGTTGTGCGTGCCGAAGAGCGCGTGCCGCCCACCCGGCCCGGGCACGGCGCCGAGCGTCGACTCGCACCACGCGACGCCTTGATCGAGCGTCGCGGCGGCGACAACGAGGTGATCCACCTCGACCGGCGCGCCCGCTGCCGCCGGCGAAGCGCCGGCGGGCGCTGTCACAAGCTCACCTCGCCACGCACGCAGCGCACGACATCGCCGCCGACCCACACGTCGTCGCCTTCGCGCCGCAGGTGCACGCGGCCGGCGCGGCCGAGCGCCGCGCCCTGCGCCGCCACGTAGGCGGGGCCGGCGACACCGGTGCGCATCAGCCACTGCGCGACGCTGGCGTTGAGGCTGCCGGTCACCGGGTCCTCGTACATGCCGCCGCCGATGAAGGCCCGAAGCTCGAAGGCCGGATCGTCGTCCCGGCCGCCAGCGGCATGCGGGCCGACGACGCCGAGCTTCATCTCGCCGAGCGCCGGCCAGTCGGGCTTCAGCGCCAGCACGCGCTCGGCGCTGTCCAGCAGCACGGCGCCCCAGCCGGGGCCGTTGTCCACCCACTGGTGGTCGCGCACGGCACCGTCGGGCAGTTGCAGTGCGCGCACGACGCGCGCCAGCACGTCGGGTTCGAGCGGGCCGCTGCGGCGCGTGGGCGGCGCGGCGAAGGCCAGGCGCGACGCTTGCGCCGCGTCGCGCCGCACGCGCACGAGGCCGACGCCGCATTGCTGGACCACGACCCCGTCGGCGCGCGGCTGCCCGCCGGCAGCGAGCCACGACCAGCAGGTGCCCAGCGTCGGATGCCCGGCGAACGGCAGCTCGCCGCCCGGCGTGAAGATGCACACCCGGTAGTCGGCGGCCGCGTCGGTGGGCGGCAGCAGGAACGTCGTCTCCGACAGGTTGGTCCAGCGCGCGAAGGCGGCCATCGTTGCTTCGTCGAGGCCGCCGGCGCCGTGCACCACGGCGAGCGGATTGCCCTTCAGCGGCACGGCGGTGAAGACATCGACCTGGTCGAAACGGTGCGTGCTCATGCTGCAGGCTCCCGGGAGCGTCGAGCCGCCACGCGCGGCACTTCGGGCGGTCCACCAGGGCCGCCCGGAACGAGGGCCTCCCGGATGACGCCTGCCAGTGCGCGCACGCCTTCGGCGATGCGCGCCGGCGGCACGGTGACGAACGACAGCCGCAGCGTATGCGCATGCGCGCCGGAGACGAAGAACGGCGCGCCGGGCACGTAGGCCACGCCGGCCTGCACCGCGCGCGGCAGCAGCGCCGTGGCGTCGAGCGCCTTCGGCAGCTCGACCCAGAAGAACATGCCGCCGGCCGGCGCGTTGAAGCGGCAGCCGCTCGGCAGGTGGGCGGCGAGCGCCTCGCGCATTGCGTCGCGCTGCGCCTTGTAGCGGGCGCGGATCGTCGGCACGTGGCGGGCGAGGAAACCGTCGCGGACGACCTCGTGCACGATGCGCTGGTTGAAGCCAGGCGTGTGCAGGTCGGCCGCCTGCTTGGCCTGCAGCAGCTTCGGGAACAGCGCCCTGGGCGCCAGCACGTAGCCCAGGCGCAGGCCCGGCGCCAGCACCTTCGAGAACGAGCCGAGGTAGACGGCACCCTCGCCCAGCCGCGCCGCCAGCGGCGCCGGCGGCGGCGTGTCGTACCAGAGGTCGCCGTAGGGGTTGTCTTCCACCACCGGCAGGCCGATGTCGGCGCAGGCGGCGGCGAGCGCATCGCGCCGCGCCGCCGTGAGGCAGCGCCCGCTCGGGTTCTGGAAGTTCGGCAGCAGGTACAGGAAACGCGCGCCGCGCACGTCGCGCAGCGCCCGCGGGTCGGGGCCGTCGTCGTCGCCCTCGACGGCTCGGAACTCCGGCTCGAACGGTGCGAAGGCCTGCAGCGCGCCGAGGTAGGTGGGCGACTCCACGGCCACCGCGCTGCCGGGGTCGATGAGCACCTTGGCCACGAGATCGAGCCCCTGCTGCGAGCCGGTGGTGATGAGCACGCGCGATGCCTTGGCGTCGAGGCCCATGCCGGTCAGCTCGCCGGCCACCCACTCGCGCAGCGGACCGAAGCCCTCGCTCGCTGCGTACTGCAAGGCCTCGCGCGGCTGCTCGCGCAGCACACGCTCGGTGGCCTCGCGCATCGCCTCGACCGGAAAGGTGTCGGCCGAGGGCAGGCCGCCGGCCAGCGAGATGATGCCCGGCTGCTCGGTGAGCTTGAGGATCTCGCGGATCGTCGAGGGGTTGAGCCGCGCCGCGCGGCGCGCCATCTGCCAGGGAGGGGTGTTCATCGCGTGTCGCGCCGTGCGCGCAAGGGGAGGGGAGGACGGGAACGAGATCTCTCGTGTGCCGGGAGCCGTCACTTCACGGGTGCCGCAGCCGCGCCGACCGGCATGCGCCGGCCGACGAAGACCACGGCCACCACGGCGAGCGCGAAGCCCACGGTCAGCGGCTCGAGCGGCTCGCCGAGGATCGGCACCGCCGCCAGCAGTGCCAGGAACGGCTGCGCCAGCTGCACCTGGCTGACGCGCAGCACGCCGCCCAGGGCCAGCCCGCGGTACCAGGCGAAGAAGCCGAGCCACATCGAGAACAGCGTGACATAGCCCAGGCCCGCCCAGGCCGCCGCCGAAGCCGGCGCCGCGGGCCAGGTCAGCACCATCGCCGGCAGCGTCAGCGGCAGCGACAACACGAGCACCCAGCAGATGACCTCCTGCGGGCTCAGCCGGGCCGCGGCGCGCGCGCCCGCCACGTAGCCGATGGCCCCGCTCAGCACCGCGAAGGCGAGCCACGCATCGGCGGCGACGAGCCGGCCGCCGCCGGAGAGCACCGCGAAGAGCACGACGAGCGCGCAGCCGGCCAGCGCGCACAGCCAGAACCCCGGCGAGGCACGCTGGCGCAGCGTCAGCGCGGCGACGACGGCGGTGCACAGCGGCACGATGCCGGTGACGACCGATGCATGCATTGCCGGCACCTCGCGCAGCGCGATGGCCAGGCCGAGCGGGAAGCCGATCACCGTGCCCGCGGCCGACACCGCGAGCGCCGGCCACAACGGCCGCGCCGGCACGCGCAGGCGGCCGCCGCAGGCCACCAGCAGGTAGGCCAGGCCGAGCAGCCCGGCCAGCCCGGCACGGGCCGCGGTCACGAACGCCGGCGGCAGCTGCGGCGCGGCCTGGTCGCCGACGGCCAGGCGCGTCATCGGCATCGTCAGCGCGAACATCACCACGCCGAGCGCGCCCCAGGCGAGCCCGCGCACGCGGCGGGCCTCGTCGTCGCCGGCATCGGCGCCGCTCGCCCCGCCGGCGCCGCGGGGCCGCGGTGCATGTGCGGCGGTGGCCGCGGGTGCCGTCCCGGTCATGCGGGTCAGTCTAGCGGCCACGAACAGCACAGGAGCAATACACTCCGAGCGACAGTCCGACGAATCTGTACTGGCCATGACGACGACACAGATCACGGAAGCCGGCCTCGTGCGCTCCGGGCGGGCCACGCTCAGCGAACAGCTCGCCGAGCGTTACGCCGAACGCATCCGCCAGCGCCTGCTCGGGCCGGGGGCGCGCCTGCCCTCGGTGCGCGCCTGCGCCGAGCGGCACGGCGTCAGCCCGAGCACCGTGGTCGGCGCCTACGACCTGCTGCAGGCGCAAGGGCTGGTGCAGGCCCGGCCGCAGCGCGGCTTCTTCGTGCGCGAGTCCGCCGCGGCGGACCGCCGAGCCGCCCGGGCACCCAGCGGCGCACCGACCACCCGGCCGACCGATGC
>JAHCKS010000116.1 GCA_026125665.1 Rubrivivax sp. | reverse complement strand
ACGACCTCGGACTTGCACGCCAAGATCCCGCATGAAGCAAGGTTCAGCTTCCTGTGCGCATCCCGGGCCCGTGACTGCGCACGGCGTTCTGCGTCAGGCCACCCGTGCCTCGGCCAGCTGCGCCTGCACCCAGCGCACCAGCTCGCCCGCCGGCAGCGCGCCGGTCTTGCGCGCCACCTCGCGGCCGCCGGCGTAGAGCACCAGCGTCGGGATGCTGCGGATGCGGTTGCGCACACTGGCCTGCGGGTTGGCGTCGGTCTCGACCTTCGCGAACCGCACCTGAGGCAGCTGCGCGGCCGCCTGCTCGAACTGCGGCGCCATCATGCGACAGGGGCCGCACCACTCGGCCCAGAAGTCCACCAGCACCGGCAAGTCGTTGGCGGCGACGAACTTGTCGAACACGGCGTCGGTCAGCACGACAGGCTTGCCGGCCAGCAGCTCGGCGCTGCAGCGCCCGCACACCGGGTGATGGCCGAGCCGTTCGTCGGGCACGCGGTTGGTCGCGCCGCAGTCGGGGCAGACGAGATGTTTCATGCCGCGCTTCTCCGGTTGCGAGGGCAGTGCGCTCAGGCACCCGCGGGCGCGCCGAGCTTGCGCAGGATCTGCTCCATCAGGCACCACTTGGTGACGCCGCTTTGCAGCAGATTGATGCCGACGAACGCCGTGAAGGCAAGCCACCACTGGCTCACGAAGATCGGGCTGCCGGGAATGCCCAGGGCCAGCGACAGCAGGATGAAGGCACCGGCGACGATGCGCACGATGCGCCAGGACGTGAACGGGGTGGTCATGAAGAAGCTCCTTGAGGTTGAAGCGGGGTTGCGGAAACAGATGCGGGCGGCAGCAGCGCGTGCAAGCGGTTGCGGTACGCCACGTAGTAGAGAACCGGGATGACGACCAGCGTCAGCACCGTCGAGACGAGGATGCCGAAGACGAGCGAGATCGCCAGGCCGTTGAAGATCGGGTCGCCGAGGATGAACAGCGCCCCACCCATCGCGGCCAGCGCGGTGAGGGCGATCGGCTGTGCGCGCGTCACCGCCGAGTGCACGACGGCGCGCTCGAAGGGCACGCCCTCGCGCAGCTGCACGTGGATGAAGTCCACCAGCAGGATCGAGTTGCGCACGATGATGCCCGCCAGCGCGATCATGCCGATCATGCTGGTGGCGGTGAACTGCGCGCCGAGCAGCGCGTGCCCCGGCATCACGCCGATGATCGTCAGCGGGATCGGCGCCATGATGACCAACGGCGCCAGGTACGAGCCGAACTGCGCCACGACGAGCAGGTAGATCAGCACCAGCCCCACGGCGTAGGCGGCGCCCATGTCGCGGAAGGTCTCGTAGGTGATCTGCCACTCGCCGTCCCACTTCAGCGTGTAGCCGCCGTAGGGGTCGGAGGGCTGGCGGATGAAGGCCTCGGCGAGCGTGCCGCCGTCGGGGGTGTGGATCCGTGCGATCTCGCCGCGCATCGTGAACATGCCGTACAGCGGGCTGTCGTTGGCGCCGGCCATGTCGCCGACGACGTAGGTCACCGGCAACCCGTCCTTGTGATGGACCGGCTGCTCGCGTTGCGTGTCGGTGGCCGTCACGAGCTCGCGGATCGGCACCAGGCGGCCGGCCGCCGAGCGCAC
Source organism: Rubrivivax sp. (assembly GCA_026125665.1). GTDB lineage: Bacteria > Pseudomonadota > Gammaproteobacteria > Burkholderiales > Burkholderiaceae_C > Rubrivivax. Next base: position 15,481 of record JAHCKS010000116.1, on the reverse strand, counting down.
CGTCAGCGCCAGCAGCGCGTCGAGGTCGCCGTGCCGTTCGGCCGGCAGCTGCAGCACGGCCGGTGCCGGGTACTTGCTCTCGTCGTGCAGGTAGGTGGTGGTTTCGCCGGCGAGGCCGGCGCGCAGCGTGCTCACGATGGCCTGCTGCGGCACGCCGAGCATCGCCGCCTTGCGGCGGTCGACCACGAGCAGCGTGCGCGGCGCCGCGGCGATGCTGGAATCGTCGACGTCGACCACGCCTTCGGTCTTCTCGAACACCGCGCGCACGGCCTTGGCCACCTGGCGGCGGCCTTCGGCGTCGGGGCCGTAGACCTCGGCGACGATGGGCGAGAGCACCGGCGGCCCGGGCGGCACCTCGACCACCTTGACGTTGGCGCCGTGCCGCGCGCCGATGGCCTGCAGCTCGGGGCGCAGGCGCATCGCGATGGCGTGGCTCTGCTCGCTGCGGTGCGCCTTGTCGACGAGGTTGACCTGCAGGTCGCCGACGTCGCCGCCGGCGCGCAGGCCGTACTGGCGCACGAGGCCGTTGAAGTTGATCGGGCTCGCCGTGCCGGCGTAGGCCTGGTAGTCGCTGACCTCGGGCACGGTGGCAAGGTGCGCGCCCAGCTCGTGCAGGACGGCGGCCGTGCGCTCCACCGGCGTGCCCGCCGGCATGTCGACGATGACCTGGAACTCGCTCTTGTTGTCGAACGGCAGCATCTTCAGCCGCACGAGCCCGGCCACCGGCAGGGCCAGCGAGACGAGGATCAGCGCGCCCACCGCCGCGGCCAGCAGGCGCCGGTTGCGCGCGCCGCGCTTGGCGTCGAGCAGCGGGCGGAAGAGGCGGTGGAACAGCGGCCCGACCTTGCCGGCCAGGCCCTGCCCGCCGACGTGCGCCGCGTGCTCGGGCTGCCCGGCGGGCCGGCCCGGCCCCTGCGGCGCGGGCGCCGGCACCGGCTTCATCCACAGCCGCGCCAGCCACGGCGTGACGACGAAGGCGATGGCCAGCGACAGGATCATGCCCATGCTGGCGTTGATCGGGATCGGCGCCATGTAGGGCCCCATCAGCCCGCTGACGAAGGCCATCGGCAGCAGCGCCGCGATGACGGTGAGCGTGGCCAGGATCGTCGGGCCGCCGACCTCGTCGACGGCGGCGGGGATGATCTGCGACAGCGGCCGGCCCGGGTGATGGTGCTGGTGGCGGTGGATGTTCTCCACCACGACGATGGCATCGTCGACGAGGATGCCGATGGAGAAGATCAGCGCGAACAGCGACACGCGGTTCAGCGTGAAGCCCCAGGCCCACGAGGCGAACAGCGTCACCGTCAGCGTCAGCACGACGGCGCTGCCGACGATGGCCGCCTCGCGCCGCCCGAGCGCGGCGTAGACGAGCGCCACCACCAGCGCCGTGGCGAAGAGCAGCTTGCCGATCAGCTGCGTCGCCTTCTCGTCGGCCGTGGCGCCGTAGTTGCGCGTGACGCTCACCTGCACGTCGTGCGGGATGACGGTGTTGCGCAGCTCGCCGATGCGCTTGACGAGCGCGTCGGCCACGTCGATGGCGTTTTCGCCCGGCTTCTTCGTCACCGCGATCGTCACCGCCGGGTACTCGCCGGGTTCCTGGCCCGCCACGCCGTGCCACACGTAGTGCGTGGGCGGCGGCGGCCCGTCGCGCAGCGTCGCCACGTCGGCCAGGAACACCGGCCGGCCGCCCTGCACGCCGACGACGAGCTGGCCCATCTCGTGCGCGTCGCGCAGGAAGGGGCCGGACTCGAGCGCCACGCTGCGGTTGCCGCCGAGCAGCTCGCCGATCGGTGCATTGGCGTTCGCCGCGGCAAGCGCCTGGCGCAGGTCGGCCACCGTGATGCCCGCGCCGGCCAGGCGCTGCGGGTCGATCTCCACCAGCACGGCACGGCCCGGGCCGCCGATCGTCTTCACCTCGCGCGTGCCGCGCACGCGCTTGAGGTCGGCCTCGATGCTGGTGGCCACGCGCTCGAGGTCGAAGGCGCTGGCCAGCGCGTCGCGCCGCCACAGGGTGAAGCTGACGATGGGCACGTCGTCGATGCCCTTGGGCTTGATGATCGGCGCGCCGACGCCCAGCCCGGCGGGCAACCAGTCGGCGTTCGCGTTCACCGTGTCGTGCAGCCGCACCAGGGCCTCCGTGCGCGGCACGCCCACCTCGAACTGCACGGTGACCATCGCCAGCCCCGGGCGCGAGACCGACATCACGTGCTCGATGCCGGCGATCTGCGACAGCACCTGCTCGGCCGGCACGGCCACCATCTGCTCGACGTCCTTGACGGCCGCGCCCGGGAACGGGATCAGCACGTTGGCCATCGTCACGTTGATCTGCGGCTCCTCCTCGCGCGGCGTGACGAGCACGGCGAAGAGGCCGAGCAGCAGCGCCACCAGCGCCAGCAGCGGCGTCAGCTGCGCCGACTGGAAGGCGGCGGCGATGCGGCCCGAGATGCCGAGCCGGGGCGTGGGGGTGGGCGTCACCGGATGCTCCTCGTGCAGGTCGATGCCAGGTCAGCGGGCCGCCGCGACGACGCGCGCCGCGGCCTGCGGCTCCGCGGCCACGCGCTCGCCGGCCGCCAGGCCGGTCAGCACCTGCACGCGTTCTCCGTCGCTGCGGCCCAGGCGCACCTGGCGCAACAGCGGCCGGTCCTGCGCGTCGAGCACGTACAGGCCGGTCATCTCGCCACGGCGCACGACGGCGGCGGCCGGCACCCACGGGCTGGCCCCGGCCTCGGGCACGCCCTTCGCGCCGTCGCCCTGGGCCCCCGGCGCCGCCAGCCACAGCCGCGCGAACTGCCCCGGCACGAGCATCGCGGCGGCGCCTTCTTCGCCCTGCCCGCCGCGCCGTGGCGCGAGATCGGCGCGCACGGTCACCGTGTGCGTGGCGGCGTCGGCGGCCGGCAGCAGCTGCAGCCGCGCCGGCGCCAGCATGCGTTGTTCGGCCGGCAGCGACGGCACCTCGATGCGCGTGCTGCCGCTGGCCGTGCCCGCCGCGACACGCGCCGCCACCGACTGCGGCACCGCGGCGCTGACGCGCAGCGCCTGGGGGTCGTACAGCGTCAGCAGCGGCCGGCCCGGCAGCGCCATGTCGCCGAGCATCACCGGCACCTCGGACACCACGCCGGCGTAGGGCGCACGCACCGTGTACCAGCCGGTCTGCGTGACGGCCGCGTCGGCCTGTGCCACCTGCGCCGCCGCCTGCGCCTGCGCGGCGCGGAACTCGGCTTCGGCGCGGTCGAGCGCCGCGGCGCTGATGAAGCGCTCGGCGTGCAGCTGGCGCTGGCGCTCGAGCTCCTTGCCGGCCACGTCGAGCGCGGCACGCGCCGCGCGCACCTGCGCCGCGCCGGCCTCGGCCACCTGCGCCGCGGCGCGCGCGTCGATCTGCACCAGCACCTGCCCGGCCGCGACGCGGTCGCCCGCCTTCACCGACAGGCGCACGACGGCGCCGGCCACCTGGGCGGCGATGGTGGTCTGCCTGAGCGCCTCGACGACGCCGTCGTAGGCGAGCAGCGCATCACCCGGCGCCACCTCGGCCACGACGGCCTTGAGGCCGCTGCCGCCCGCGGCGGTCGTGGCGGTCGTGGCGGCAGGGGGCGCCGCGTGTGCCGCGCGCCCCGGCACGAGTGCCGCCATGGCAAGCGCCACGGCCGCGGCCGCCGCGGCGAGCAGGGCAACGGGCGAGCCGGACGTCGGCGCCGGCAGCGGCAGCGGCAGCGGCAGGGTGTGCGGGGTGCGGTTCATCGAGGGAAGGCCCGGTGAAGTGGATCGGCCGGAGGGACTGGACATCCCCTCCTGTTGACTCTATTATTCACGCAATTATGCAAATACGCAAGTACACAACACCAAGCAGGGCTGGGGCATCATGGCGCCTGCGGCACTGACGCGCGTGTTTTGCGCCCCGATGCAGAACTTCACTCCTGACGCCCTGGCCCAGGTGGCCGACTATTTTCAGGCGCTGTCCGAGCCGACGCGCTTGCGCATCATCAACCTGCTGCGCGACGGGCCGCGCAGCGTCGGCGAGCTGGCGCTCGACACCGGGCACTCGGTGGCCAACGTGTCGCGCCACCTGGCGCTGCTGGCGCAGCGCGGCCTGCTGGCGCGCGAGTCTCGCGGCACCAGCGTCTACTACCACATCGCCGACCCGGCGATCTACGAGCTGTGCAACCTCGTCTGCGACAACCTCGGCCGCCGTTTCGCCAGCACGGCCGCGCAGCGCGAGGCCTTCGCGCCGGCACCCCGCCGGCGCGGCCGCGCGCCGGCCCCCCGCTGAAGGCGCGCCGGCGGGCCGGCCCCCGCCTCCCCTTGATTCGCCTCAAGTCGCGTGCGGCGCCATCGGCGAGCATCACCAGGTCGTGCGCACCGACCCCGAAAGAACATCGATGAACGAAACCCTTGCCTTCACGCTCGAGCTGCAGCAGCTGCAGGACTTCGAGTTCAACGTCAGGTTCGACTGGCCCGGCGTGGCCGAGCTTCGCCTGGACGAGCCGCCGCCGCTGGGCGGCAGCGCCGGGCCGAACGCCGCGCGCCTCATCGGCGCGGCGGTGGCCAACTGCCTCGCTTCGAGCCTGCTGTTCTGCATGCGCAACAAGTTCCGCCAGTCGCCCGGCCCGCTGCGCGCCACGGTGCGCGGCGAGTTGCGCCGCAACGAGCAGGGCCGTCTGCGCATCGGCCGCTTCGACGTCACGCTGCACCTGGCCGACGCGGCCGGCGACATCGCGCACTTCAACCGCTGCCTGGCGCAGTTCGAGGACTTCTGCGTCGTCACCGAGAGCGTGCGGCACGGCATTCCGGTGGGCGTGCGTGTCGTCGATGCCGGCGGCACCGAGGTCTTCGCCGCCGACAGCCTGGCCGGCGCCCAAGCCGCGTAGGGCACGCGGTGGCGCCACGCATGAAGCCGGGCAGGACGCTCGTCGCGGCGCTCGCCGCCGCGCTGGTGCTGGTCGTCGCCGCCGGGGCGGCCTACTGGCGCTTCGGGCGCGCGGTGGTGTTGCCGCTCGTCGAGGCCAAGCCCGGCCAGGTTGCCTTGCGGGTGGTCGGCCCCGGCACCTTGCAGGCCCGTGTGCCGGTGACGCTGGCCGCGCGCGTCACCGCCACGGTCAGGGTGATGCACGTCGACGTCGGCGACGAGGTCAAGCGCGGCCAGCTCGTGGCGCTGCTCGACGACCGCGACCTCGCCGCGCGGCGCGGCGTCGTCGACGGCCAGCAGCAGGCGCTGGCGCGCAACGCCGCCGCGGCCGAGGCCACGGTCGCCAAGGCGCAGGCCGACCTCGAGCTGGCGCGCAGCCGTCGGCAACGCGACGCCGAGCTGCTGCGCGCCGGCTTCGTCTCGCAGGCGGTGCTCGACGCGTCGGAGGCCACCTTGCGCGCGGCGGCCGCCAACCTGGACAACGCCCGCTCGGCGCGGGCCGCGCGCGACGCGGAGGCGCTGGCGCTGGCGCAGGAAGCGCGTTATGCCGACACGGTGCTGTCGTTCACGCGCATCGTCGCACCGATGGACGGCGTGGTCATCGCCCGCCAGGCCGAGGTCGGCACGACGGTCGTGCCCGGCGCTGCGCTGCTGCGCATCGTCGACCCGGCGACGCTGTGGATCGCCATGCGCGTCGACGAATCGGTGGTTGGCCAGGTGCAGGTCGGCCAGCCGGCCAGCATGCGCATGCGCTCCGGCGAGACCGTGGCCGGCAAGGTGGCGCGCATCGCCCGGCAGTCGGACGCCGCGACGCGGGAGCTCGAGGTGCACGTCGCCTTCGACGCGACACCCGAGCGATTCGCCATCGACCAGGAGGCCGAGGTCACCATCGCCGCGGGGCAGGTGGCCGGCGTCGTGGTGCCGCTCGGCGCGCTCACGCGCGACCGCCAGGGGCGGCCCGGTGTGCTCGTCGTCACCGGCTCGCGCACCGAGTTCCGCCCGGTGCAGACCGGGGCGAGCGACACGCAGCGTGTGGTGGTCGAACGTGGGCTGGCGGCCGGCGAGCGGGTCGTCGCGCGGGCCGAAGGCGTCAAGGCCGGTGTGCGCGTGCAGGCGCAGCCCGAGCCGGCCCGCTGAGCTTCGCACCGGATCCCGGCCTTGGATCTCGCGCTGAAGGACATCCGCCGCCACGTCGGCAAGTTCGTCGCCACCATCGTCGGCGTGGCCATGCTGCTGGCCATCGTGCTGGTGATGAACGGCATCTACCAGGGCAACATCGCCGACGGCGTGTGGCTGATCGAGAACACCGCCACCGACCTGTGGGTGGTCGAGCGCGGGCGCGGCGGGCCGTTCAACGAGAGCTCGCGAATGCCGCTGGACAGCGCCAAGAGCGTCGCCGCCACGCCCGGCGTGGCCAAGGCCAGCCCGCTCGTCATCTACGCCGCGCAGCGCGAGATCAACGGCCGCAGCCAGCAGTTCACGGTCATCGGCTACGAGGTGTTCGGCGGGCTCGGCGGCCCGGGCGGCATCGTGCGCGGACGCGCCATCGCCGCGCCGCACTACGAGCTGGTGGCCGACCGCAAGCTCGGGCTGGCGCTCGGCGACAAGGTGCCGCTCGGCACGCGCGAGTACACGGTGGTCGGCATCACGCAAGGCGCGGTCGACTCGGGCGGCAGCCCGCTCGTCTACCTGTCGCTGCCCGACGCCCAGGAGGTGCAGTTCCAGCAGGACAACCGCGCGCTCGTCGCCGCGCGCGCGGCCAACCTGAAGCGGCTGGAGCGCGCCGGATACACGCCCGAGCAGGCGAGCCGGCTGCTGCCGCTGCTCTCGACGGCCGGCGACACGGTCAATGCCGTGCTCGTGAACCTGGCGCCGGGCGCCGACCCCGCTCGCGTGGCCGGGCACATCGGCGACTGGCTGTACTTCAACGTCTACACCGCCGCCGAGGAGCGCGCGCTGATGCTCGAAGGGCGCCTCGCGCGCATGTCGGCGGTGCTGGGCCTGTTCCGGGCGCTGCTGATCATCGTCTCGATCGTCATCATCGCGCTCATCGTCTACGTGCTGACGATCGAGAAGATCAAGTCGATCGCCACGCTGAAGCTGATCGGCGCGTCGAACTGGATCATCGTGCGGCTGATCATGGAGCAGTCGATGGCGCTGACGCTGGCGAGCTTCGCCATCGCCTACGCGCTGCGCGAGCTGATCGCGCCCGGCTTCCCGCGCACGCTGGCCTTCCTGCCGCACGAGACGGCGGCGACGTTCGGGGTCATGCTGGCCGGCGGCGTGCTCGCCAGCGGCATGGCCATCTGGCACGCGCTGCGCACGCCGCCGCAGCTGGCGCTCGGGGGCTGAGGTGGGCGCCGTCGTCGAGGTGGAAGGCGTGTCCAAGACCTTCGGCCACGGCGAGCTCGCCGTGCAGGCGCTCAAGCCCTGCTCGTTCTCGGTCCAGCCCGGCGAGCTCGCCGCGCTGCTGGGGCCCAGCGGCTCGGGCAAGAGCACGCTGCTGCTGTCGATCAGCCTGATCCTGGAGCCGACGGCCGGGCGCATCGTCATCGCCGGCCAGACCGTCTACGACCACGGCTGGACGGGCATCGACGACCGCGCCTTCCGGCGCCGCCACATCGGCTTCATCTTCCAGCAGCACAACCTGATCCCGTTCCTCACGGCGGTCGAGAACGTGGCGCTGGTCATGCGGCTGAACGGCATCGGCTCGCGCGAGGCGACCCGGCGCGCGCGCGAGCTGCTCGGCTATCTGGAGATCGAACATCGCGCCGGCTCGCTGCCCGCCAACCTCTCCGGCGGCGAGCAGCAGCGCGTGGCCATCGGCCGGGCGCTGGCCAACGAGCCGCCGCTGATCCTGGCCGACGAGCCCACCGCGGCGCTGGACACCGAACGCGGCACCAAGGTCATGGCGCTCTTGCGCCGCATCGCGCGCGAGCGGCGCTCGGCCGTCATCACCGTCACGCACGACCACCGCATGATCGAAGGCTTCGACACCGTCTACCACCTCGACGACGGCGTGCTGACGAAGCTGCCGGCGCGCGGTGCGGTCGAGGCGGTGGCGCCCTGACGGTGCGCGGCACCGGCCGGGCCGAACGACGGGCGCCCGCTGGCTTCGGCGGCCCGCCCCACGGGGCGAAGCCGGCGCGTATCCGACCTCGCCACCGGACAGGGCCACACCGCCGACGGGGTGGATTAGGATCGGCCCGTGCTGGGTCGACGCCGCGCGCGGACATGCGGCACAGGCAATGGCGGCAGCACAGGCGTGCCGCCGATGAGCCGGAGGAACCTCTCGATGCCCCAGCACCCGAAGCCCCGTCGCCGTGTCGGCGCTGCCGCCGTGATCGAGGAGCACCGCGCCGAAGGCCCGGACAACGGCGTCGTCGCGCATCCCGACGGCTGGTACTGGGTGGCACCCGACGGGCACCAGCAGTTCGGCCCGTTTGCCTCGGCCGAGGAGGCGCGCGCCGACCGCGACCGCAGCGAGGACCTGGCCGATCCCGCACCCGGCCTCTCGCTGGCCGAGGTCGAGGAGGCGATCGGCATCAACGCCTGGATCGACCCGGACACGGGCGAACCCGCCGAAGGCCGCTCGCCACCGCACCTGGACAACGGCTGAAGGCGGCGCTCGGGCGCTTCGGGACGCGCGTGAGCCGGACGCCGCCGACGCCCTGCCCGGACGCCCCGCCTCGCCCCGCCGGATGCCCCGTTCGCCGGCCCGCCGCGCGGCCTGAACGCTCCGGTCCAGCCTCGCGATGCCCGGCCGCACGCTGACCCCCGCCGAGCTCGCGCGGCGCTGCGACCCCGCGGCGCTGGAGCTCGGGAACATCGGGCCCCGTCTGCCACGTCCGCCCTGCCGTTGCGGGCACCGCCGACGCTGCTGCCGCCGCCGCCGGCCCCGCCAGCGGCGCCGCGCTGCGCCCGCCGCCCGCGGTCGTCGGCCAGGCACGCGCGCTGGAGGCCATCACCTACGCCATCGCCATGCCGCGCGACGGCCACCACCTCTACGTGATGGGACCGCCGGGCGTGGGCAAGCGCACGCTCGTGCGCCAGGCCATCGAGCAGCACGTGGCGCGCCAGGGCAGCGAGCGTTCGGACTGGGCCTACGTGAACCACTTCGCCGCGCCGCACCGGCCGCGTGCGCTGCGCCTGCCGCCGGGCCGCGCCGTGCAGCTGCGCCGGCACATGCGCGACTTCGCCGACGACCTGCGCACGACGATCCCCGCCACCTTCGAGTCGGAGGAGTACGCCGCCGCGGTGGAGCGGCTCGCCACCGAGTTCAAGGAGCGCGCCGAGCAGGCCGTGCTCGAGGTGGGCGAGCAGGCGCGCTCGCAGGGGCTGGTGATGGTGCGCACGCCGATGGGCCTGAGCTTCGCGCCGCGCAAGCCCGGCAGCGACGGCAGCGATGCCGTCCTCACGCCCGAGGAGTTCGCGGCGCTGCCCGAGGGCGAGCGAACGCGGCTGCAGCAGGCGCTCGGCGAGGCGCAGGAGCGGCTCGTGCGCGCGCTGCGCGGCACCGTGCGGCTGCGCAAGGAGCATGCCGACCGCCTGCGCGCGCTCAACCGTTCGCTCACGCTGGAAGCCGTGGCGCACGCGGTGGACGAGGTGAAGGCCGAGCACGCCGACCTGCCCGAGGTGCTGGCCTGGCTGGATGCGGTGCGCGACGACATCGTCGAGAAGGCCGACCGCTTCCGCCACCCGGGTGCGGGAGAGGAAGGCGGCGACGGGTCCGGCACCGACGCCGCCACGCCGGTGGCCGAGATCGACCTCACGGCCTACGAGGTGAACGTGCTCGTCGACGCCGCCGGCGAGGACGGCACGCCGATCGTCACCGTCGACCACCCGACGGTGCAGCAGCTCGTCGGCCGCGTCGACCACCTGGCGCGCATGGGCACGCTGCTCACCGACTACCGGCTCGTCAAGCCGGGCGCCCTGCACCGCGCCAACGGCGGCTTCCTGCTCGTGGACGTGGCGCGGCTGCTCGTGCAGCCCTTCGCGTGGGACACGCTGAAGCGCGCGCTGATGCGTGGCGAGATCCGCATCGAGTCGGTGGCCGAGATGGTGAGCCTGGCCACCACGGTGCAGCTGGAGCCGCAGCCGATCCCGCTGGCGCTGAAGGTGGTGCTGTTCGGCGAGCGCGAGATCGGCGAGCTGCTGCAGGAGGTCGACCCCGACTTCGGCCGCCTCTTCCGCGTCGTCGCCGACTTCGCCGACGACCTGCCGCGCGCCGAACCGCTGCAGGGCGCGCTGGCGCGCTCGCTCGCCGCGCAGGGCGCCGCGGCCGGCCTGCTGCCGGCCGGTCCCGAGGCGCTGGCGCGCCTGGTGGACCACGCCGCAGCGCCTGGCCGGCGACGCACAGCGCGCTGAGCGCCGAAGGGCAGCGGCTGCTCGACGTGCTCGTGGAGGCCGACCACCTGGCCCGTGCCGCGGGCGCGGGCGCACATCGGCGCCGCGGACATCGCCGCCGCCGTCGCGGCGCGCCGCCGCCGGGCCGGGCGCGTCGACGAGCGGCTGCGCGAAGAGGTGGCGCGCGGCATGCTGATGATCACCACCGCCGGCGCGCGCGTCGGGCAGGTGAACGGCCTGATGGTCTACGAAACCGGCGGCGAGACCTTCGGCGAACCGGTGCGCATCACCGCCACCACGCGGCTGGGCGACGGCGAGGTCATCGACATCCAGCGCGAGACGCACCTCGGTGGCCCGGTGCACGCCAAGGGCGTGCTGATCCTCGGCGCGTTCCTGAGCGCGCGCTACTCGCGCTTCCATCCGCACGCCATCGTCGCCAGCCTGGTGTTCGAGCAGACCTACAGCATCGTCGAAGGCGACAGCGCGTCGCTCGCCGAGCTGCTGGCGCTGCTGTCGTCGATCGGCGACGTGCCGCTGGCGCAGAGCCTGGCCGTCACCGGCTCGGTGAACCAGCAGGGCGAGGTGCAGCCGATCGGCGGCGTGAACGAGAAGATCGAGGGCTTCTTCGACATCTGCGCCGCCCGCGGCCTGGACGGCACGCACGGTGTCGTGCTGCCCGAGGCGAACGTGGCGCAGCTGATGCTGCGCGACGACGTCGTGCAGGCGGTGGCCGACGGGCGCTTCACGATCCACGCCGTGCGCCACATCGACGAGGCGGTGGAGGTGATGAGCGGCCTGCCCGCCGGCGAACCACACGCGCCGCATGCCGACACGGTGAACGGGCGCATCGTCGCGCGGCTGCGCGAGTACGCGCGCCTGCACGGCGGCGAAAGGCGCTGGCCGCGCCGCCCGCGCGCCGGCGCCGCCGCCCATGCCGATGGCGTGCGCGGTGCACCACCGGCGGCGCCGCCGGCGAAGCAACCGAAGCCGCCGGGTCGAGCGAAGCGCGCGAAGCGTGCGCAGCGCCGTCGAAGCCCGGCGGGCCGGCGATGAACGCGACGTCGCCGGCCGCGCCGCCGGTGCTGGCGGTGCTCGAGGACTGTGGCGCGGGCGTGGCGCTCATCGAGTGCTCGGCGGCGCTGGCACGGGCGCTGGGCCGCGAGCTCGCGCTGGTGCAGGTGCAGAGCACGCTGGCGCTGCAGGCCGCCGCGCTGCCGCCGACGCAGGTGCTGGCCGTGGCCGGCACGGCCTGGGCGCCCCTGGCGCCGACGGACATCGAACGCGCCTGGCGTGCGCAGGCGGCGCGGCTGCAGGCGCTGGCCGGTGCCACCGCGGCGCGGCACGCGCTGCGCTGGTCGCTGCGCGCCGTGCGCGGCGAAGTCGGCGAGGTGGCGCGCCGTCTCTCGGCCGACAGCGACCTGCTGTTCCTCGACGCGCGCGGTGTCGCCGAGCCGCATGCCTGGAGGCCGCCGCCCGCCGCGCGCCACTTCGCGGTGGCCGACGACGGCAGCGAAGCGGTGCAGCGTGCGCTGCAGCTGGCGCACCAGCTCGCTGCGCTGCTGCCGCAGCCGCTGGCGCGTGCGCGAGCCAGCGTTGCGCGGTGCCGCCGCCCGACGCCCGGCTGGCGCGGCTGTCGCCCGCCGATCGCCTCAGCGCGTTGCCGCGCCATGACGGCCGCCCGCTGGCCACGCCTGGTGCGGCTGGGCACGCCGGTGCTGCTGGTCGGCTGAGGCGCGGCCGGCCACGTGCACCGCGGGCAGCGCGTGCTGCCCGGCGCGCCCCGGTCCACATGTCCCGGTCAATGTCGCGATCGATGGACGGGAGACCGGTCGGGTCTGGGCCAAGGCGCACTCGCATGGGCCGTGGCGGGATCGGGCCGACGGGGTGCCCTGCGCCGCGAATGTCCTCTTCGAGCGGCCCAGCTTCGCTGGTCCCCTCGATGCCCCCTTGATTTCGCTGCGCAGGGCACCCCGTCGGCCCGATCCGGCACCCGCGGTGCACTTCGTCGGATGCCACTCCTCGTCGAGTCCCGCTTCATCGAACGCCACGGCGGTCCCCGCCAAGGACGCCGGGTGGTCGGCGCAGCGAAGTCAAGGATGCATTCGGGGGACTTGCGCAGCAAGGCCGCCGAACAAGGACATGAGCGAAGCCGACCACCCGGCGGCCTTGGCGCTCGGTGACCTCGGTGCCGCGTGGCGGTGTGTCCCGATCAACGCACCGCCGGGGCAAGCCGCGGCCCGTTCGGGCACTCCGCAGCCACCGCCGGCGCGGCCGGCGTCACGTACGCCTGTGTCACGGCCGCATGCAGGCGGGCCGCGAGCGCTCGCCGGTGTTCACCCGGCTCGGCCAGCACGGGCGGCAGCACGCGCAGGTGCAGCACCAGATCGCGCGCGCCGGCCGTGCGCCACAGGCTCTGGCCGAGCGACACGCCGCCGGTGAAGTCGACCGCCCGGCTCGCTGCATGCCGGGCATCGGCATAGCGCAAGGCCACCGCCTGCACCGGCACCGCGGCGTCGATGGCCGCCTGCAGCAGGTTGGCGTGGAAGCGGCCCGGCGGCGCCGTGCCGTCGCTGACCACGCCTTCGGGGAACACGACCACCGTCTCGCCGGCGCGCAGCGCCGCGGTGGCCTCGCGCACGACGCGCCACAGGTCGCGCGGGCGCCGGCGCTGCAGGTAGATCGTGCCCGCCGCATCGGCCAGCGGCGCCACGGCCGGCCAGCTGCGCAGCTCGGCCATCGCGACGAAACGCGCGTGCGGGGCGAGCGCATGCAGCGCCATCACGTCCAGCCACGACACGTGGTTGGCGACGACGAGCCGCGCCCCGGGCGCCACCTCGCCCGCCGCCGCCAGCCGCACGCCCAGCGCGCGCAGCAGCCCGCGCGACCAGCGGCCGATGCAGGCGTGCCGGTGCGCCGCGCGCAGCCGGCCGAAGGCCGCGTGCACGACCAGCGCGCCGAGCGCTGCGTGCGCGAGCGTGCGCACGAGTCGCCACGTGGCACGCAGCACCGACAGGTCCTTCACTGCGTTTCCCTTCCCATCGTCGTGCCGGCCCCGGCGCCTCAGCGGCCGGCAGCCAGGAAGCGCATCAGGCGGCGCGGCTCGGCCAGGCCCGACGCCTCGAGGTCCAGGCAGGTGAGGAAGTCGATCGTGCCGAACTCGCGGTCGATCGCCGGCGGCCCTGCGAGGCGCGCGCCGAGCGCCAGGTAGGCCGTCAGCAGCCGCGGGATCGGCGGCGGCGGTGCGTCGCCGCCGAGACCGCAGGCAAAGTGCGCGTGCGGCCGCGTGCGCAGCGGCGGCTCGGCCAGGTGCACCTGCAGCCGTCGCCAGGCGGCGGCGCCCACGGCTTCGTCGAGCGTGCCGAGCGAGCTGCAGCCGACCAGCCAGCGCGCCCCGTGCCGCTGCGCGTAGGCGGCGATGCCGCGCCACAGCAGGTTCAGCACCGCGAAGTTGCGGTGCCGCGCGTCGATGCAGGCGCGGCCGAGCTCGACGAGCCGCGCGCGAAGCGGCTCGAGCGGGCCGAAGTCGAACTCGCGCTCGCAGTAGTAGCCGTGCGCGCGCGCCGCCGTCGCCCCGGTCTGCAGCCGGTAGGTGCCGACGACACGGCCACCGACGGCTTCCGTCACGAGCAGGTGGTCGCAGACGGCGTCGAAGGGGTCGACGTCGAGCCCCGAGCCGTACGAACGAGCAAGCCCCTCGCCGAGCTCGAGGTTGAAGACCTCGAAGCGCAGGCGCTGCGCCTCGCGCACGCCGTCGTCGTTGCCGCCGGCGCGCGCAAGGCGCAGCCGGTAGCCGGGTGCAGCCGCAGCGCCCGGCTCGGCGTCGCGGTGCCGGAGGGCTCGCCGTTCGTCCGACGGCTCGACGGGGGGCCGGGCATCGGCGCGCGGCGGCAGGAGCGAGGCGGCTTGCATGGCAGGGAGTGGCTCTTGGCTTCCGGCTCTGCAGTCGATGTGCGGCTCGTGGGCTTACAGAGGCCCGTGGCGATGCCGAGGCCGACCTGCGGGCACCGCAAGGTGCACGGCGCGGTGGGTGGCGAGGCTGTAAGCCGCGGGGTCGTGCCGCCGACCGATCACGAACCTCGCCCTCGCCCGACGGCCCGACCATGTCACCCTCCGCCCCGGCGGCCACCTTCGCGCTGCAGCCACCGCCCCCGCATTCGCTGCGCAGTGCGCTGCGCGTGGCGTTGGCGACACTGCGCGGCACCGCTCGCCGCCCGGCCGCAGCACCGGCAGCGGCCGCGGGCACGCCGCCGGCGCCGACGCGGCATGTCGCGGTGGCACCGGGTGGCCGCGCCGTGAGCTACCTCGCCGCCGGCACGCCGGGCGCGCCGCGTCTCGTGCTGGTGCACGGCACGCCGGGCCGCGCCGAAGGCTGGATGGACTACCTGCGCGCCCCGCCCGGTGGCTTCGAGGTGCTGGCACCCGATCGGCCGGGCTTCGGCGCCAGCGCGCCGCACGATGGCGCGCTGACGAGCCTGGCCGCCCAGGCCGAGGCGATGTCCGCGCTGCTGCCCGACGAACGGCGTGCCACCGTGCTCGTCGGCCACTCGTTGGGCGGCGCGGTCGCCGCGCGCCTGGCGGCCGAGCTGCCGCATCGCGTCGACGCGCTCGTGCTGCTCGCCGCTGCGCTCGACCCGGCGCTCGAGCGTGTGCACCTGCTGCAGCGGCTGGGGGCCTGGCCGCCGCTGCGCGCCTGCCTGCCGCGCGCGCTGCGCCACGCCAACGACGAGCTGATCGCGCTCGCCCGCGAGCTCGAGACCCTGCGGCCGCTGCTCGCGCGCATCCGCTGCCCGGTGTTCGTCGTGCACGGGCTGGCCGACGACCTGGTGCCGGTGACGCAGGTGGTGTACCTGCAGCGCGAGCTGCGCGGCGCCGCGGTGCACACGGAGCTGCTGCCCGGGCAGGGCCACTTCCTGCCCTGGCAGGCCGCGGCCGAGGTGCGCCGCGCCATCGCGCGGGCCGGGCAGGCCTCATGCTGAGGCCGGCCGCATGCGCTGCCGGCGCCGTCGACGCGTGATGGACCTGCCGCTCCTGTGGCGCGCCGCGCTCGACGGCATGGCCGAGCCTGCCGTCGTCGCGCTCGTGCTCGCCCTCACGACGCTGCTCGTCGAGGACCTCGCGATCGCCGCCGGTGCGGCGCTGGCGGCGCGCGGCGACCTGTCGTGGGCGCTGGCCTTCGTCGCCGTGGCCGGCGGCATCGCGGCCGGCGACGTCGGGCTCTACGCGCTCGGCGTCGCG
>JAHCKS010000115.1 GCA_026125665.1 Rubrivivax sp. | reverse complement strand
AAGCGCTCGGGCTGGGCAACGACCCGCTGTTCAAGCTGGCGATGGCGCTGGAGAAGATCGCGCTCGAGGACGACTACTTCGTCTCGCGCAAGCTGTACCCGAACGTCGACTACTACTCGGGCATCGTGCAGCGCGCCATCGGCATCCCGGTGAGCCTGTTCACGGCCATCTTCGCGCTGGCGCGCACGGTGGGCTGGATCGCGCAGCTCAACGAGATGATCGGCGACCCGGAGTACAAGATCGGCCGGCCGCGCCAGCTGTACGCGGGCTCGATGCGGCGGGAGGTCAAGCCGATCTCCGCACGCTGAGGCGCCGGCAGGGGCGCCACGGCGGCCCGGCAGGCGGAGCAGAAGGGGGCGCAGGTGCTGCTGTCGCGCAGGCGCCTGCTTCGGGTCGCGCCGGCGGCCGCAGCCGTTGCCGCCGCATCCGGCCTCGGCGGCTGCACGCTCGGCGGGGGGGCCGACCACCGCGGCCCCGATGCACCCCGTGCGCTGCCGCTCGCGAGGCCGGTGCGCACGGCCTGGGTGCTGAGCTCCGGCGGCCCGCGCGGCTTCGTGCACGTGGGCGTGCTGCGTGCGCTGGAAGAGCTGAACCTGGCGCCGGACCTGATCGTCGGAGCTTCGGTCGGCGCGGTCGTCGGCGCGCTGCGCGCCGGTGGCCTGCGGGCGGCGGAGATCGAGACCCTCGCGCTCAACGTCAACCCGCTCAGCGTGGTGCGGCTGGCGTTCGGTGGCGACGAGCGCCTGAGCGGCGAGCCGATCGCCGCGCTCGTGCGCGAGCACGTGCCGAAGCCGCACCTGGAGCAACTGCCGCTGGCGCTGGCCTGCGTGGCGGCGCGCCGCCGCGACGCGGCGGTCACGGCGTTCACCGCCGGGGACATCGGCCTGGCCGTGCAGGCTTCGGCGGCCATCGAGGGGCGGCTGGCGCCGGTGCGCATTCGTGGCGAGGTCTATGTCGACGCCGACTGGGTGACGCCGCTGCCGGTGCGCGTGGCGCGCGAGCTGGGCGCCGAGCGCGTGCTGGCGGTGGACGCCAGCGCGCACCTCGACCGCGCGCCGCCCGGCGCCGAGCGCTACCGCGAGGGCGACCTGCGCAAGCAGGCTCTCGTGGCCGCCGACGCCCGGCATGCCGACCTCGTGATCAAGCCCGACTTCGGCTACTGGGTGAGCTTCTCGCGCGAGTTCCGCGAGCGCGCCATCGGCGCCGGGTACCGCGAGACGGTGGCGGCCGCCGAGCGGCTGCGCGCACTGCACGCCGCCTAGTTGGTCAGTTAGTCAGGGCCCCCCCCCGGGCCGGCGGCGCAGGAGGGGCTACGCCTCGGCGGGCACCACCTGCGGCCGCCCCGGCATCACCGGCAGCTTGCCCGCAGCGTGCAGTGCTTCCCACTCCGCCTGCAGCGCCGCGTCGGTCTTGTAGTGCGGCACACGGAAGACGAGGCGCCGGTAGCGCGTGACGATCGCGTTCGAGCCTGCCACCTCGGCGTTCCAGTAGTGGTGCGCGAGCTGCAGGTTGCGCTCGGTGTCCATCTCGAAGTGGTCGCGCGAGCGCTGGCCGCCGAAGACGTAGAGCCTGCCCCGGTAGATGCGCCAGGTGTTCGGCCCGCCACCGCCGCCCCAGGGCACCGCGTAGTTGATTCCGTTGGTGCAGAAGCCGCCGAACTGCGGCATGTACTTCGTCGGGTGGCGTTCGAACTCGATGCGGTTGGCTTCGCTGGCGAAGCGCCAGGTCACGCCCTTCAGGCTCGACGTGATCGCCGCGTCGCCGCGCACCGCGGCGCCGCGTGCGAAGTAGGCCACCGCGTCGTGGCCCTCGAGCATCACGCCCGAGGGCACGCCGCCCGTGCCGGTGCGGAACGGGCCGTCGTTGGGGCTGGCCGGCTGCATCGGTGCGTTGGGTGCCACTGGCGGCGCGCCGCAGCCCGCGAGTGCCAACGACCCCGCGGCCGCGCCCGTCCAGCCGAGCGCGCCGAGCAAAAGCGCCCGGCGCCGCGTGTCGTGCGGCGCAGTCGGGCCGCGTGAAACCGCCTCGTCGTTCATTCGATGTCTCGCGCCAGGCGCACGCCGCTGAACTGCCAGCGCGTCTCGGCGGGGAAGAAGTTGCGATAGCTGGCGCGGATGTGTTCGCGCGGCGTGGCGCACGAGCCGCCGCGCAGCACGTACTGGTTGACCATGAACTTGCCGTTGTACTCGCCGACCGCGCCGGCCCAGGGCCGGAAGCCCGGGTAGCCCTGGTAGGGCGACGACGTCCACTCCCAAGCGTCGCCCATCATCTGCATCGGTACGCCGGGGCGCACGCGCTTGAGCGGCATCGGGTGCAGCGCCTCGCTCTCGACGAAGTTGCCCTCGACCAGTGCCGCGGCCTCGTCGCGCCCGGCGGCGTGCTCCCACTCGGCCTCGGTGGGCAGGCGAAGGGGCTCGCCGCTCACGGCGCCACGCCAGCGCGCGTAGGCGTCGGCTTCGTAGAGGCTCACGTGCACCACCGGCGTGTGCGGGTCCACCGGCACCTCGCCGTGCAGCGTGAAGCTGGCCCAGCCGTTGTGGCCATCATCGTGATCGCCGCCGCGGCGGCGCCAGTACATCGGCGCGCAGACGCGTTGCTGCCGCAGCCAGTCCCAGCCGGCCGACAGCCACCAGCGCGGCTCGTCGTAGCCGCCGGCCTCGACGAAGTCGAGCCACTCGCCGTGCGTGACGAGCCGGTTGCCGAGCGCGTACGGCCGCAGGTGCACGGCGTGGCGCGGCGTCTCGTTGTCGAAGGCGAAGCCTTCGCCACGGTGGCCGATCTCGACCAGCCCGCCGGCGAACTCGCACCAGCCGTGGGCCACCGGGGCCACCGGCGCCAGCGGCCAGGCCGGGCGGTACACCGGCGCCAGCGGATTGCAGCCGAGCAGGTGCTTGAGATCGGTGACGATGAGCTCCTGGTGCTGCTGCTCGTGCTGCAGGCCGAGCTCGACCAGCGTCGCGATCTCGGCGCGTGCCGGCGCGTCGAGGTCGCCACGGGCCAGCAGCGCCAGCATGCGCTCGTCGACCGCGGCGCGGTAGGCCTTCACCTCCGCCAGCCCCGGCCGCGTGACGAGCCCGCGCTGCGGCCGCGGGTGCTGCTCGCCGATGCCGTGGTAGTAGCTGTTGAACAGCACGCGGAAGGCGGGGTGGTGCGGCCGGAACGCGGCCTCGAACCGCTCGAGCACGAAGGTCTCGAAGAACCAGGTGACATGGGCGAGGTGCCACTTCGTCGGGCTGGCATCGGGCATCGACTGCACCTGGCAGTCGGCCTCGGACAGCGGCGCGGCCAGCGCCAGCGACTGCGCGCGCACGCGCGCAAAGCGCTCGCCCAGGCGGCCCTCCGCGCCCGGCGCCAACGCTTGCGGCGCGGGCACCGCGCGGCCACGAACGGGCTGTCTGGTCGGCGTGCTCCTCATGGACTCTCCCCCTCCGTGTGCCCGGGCGTCGCTTCAGGCGCGCCGGCGGCCGCGTGCGATGTAGCCCATGCCCCACTGCGTGCTCCAGCGCTCGAATCCGTCGCACCAGGGCGCAATGCGGTCCCACGGGCTCCACAGATCCGCGGGGTTGGCGTTGTAGGGGCGGTTCTTCAGCCAGGCCAGCAGGTTGAGCGGCCCGGTCCACCACGGGAAGAACTTCATGCCGGCGATGGCGATGCGCGCGCCGGGCTTGATCTGCCGCATCAGGTTGTCCACCGCCTGCGGGCTGCGGCTGATGTCGTGCACGTAGTTGAAGAGGGCCGCGTCGCACGGCTGCGGCAGCCGCACCTCCTCGGCCGAACTGCATTGCAGCCAGACGCGGTCGCCCCAGCCTTCGCGCCGCACCCGGGCCTCGGCCTGTTCGCACATCTCGGGGCTCTGCTCGAAGGCCAGCACGCGGCCGCGTTCGCCCACCGCAGCCAGCAGCGGCGCGAAGCTCAGGCCGGTGCCGGCGCCGACGTCGAGCACGACGTCGCCCGGCGCGAGGGCCAGCAGGCCGATCGTGCGCAGGCGCAGCGGCATCGTGAAGTGCGCCGAGGCGTCGTACCCGGCGGCGACGCGGCGGTAGCGCTCGATGGAGATCTGGTTGGGGGTCATCGGGGCCGGGCGCAACCTCGGATGGTCGCCCGCGCGGAGCCAGACCTTACACCTGCCCGTGTGCCACGCGATGTCAGCCTTTCAGGCCGGCACGCGCGTGGCCGAGTGCAGCCCGATGACGCCGACGACGATGAGCCCGATGCACACCATCTTCATCGCCGTGGCCGGCTCCTTGAAGTACAGGAAGCCGATGGCCGCCGTCAACACCGTGCCCACGCCCGACCACACGGCGTAGACGACCGACAGCCCGAGCGTGCGGATGATCAAAGTGTTCAGCGCGAACGAGGCGGCGTAGAAGACGAAGATCAGCACGGAGGGCACCAAGCGCGTGAAACCCTCGGACAGGCGCATCGAGGTCGTGCCGGCGACCTCGAACACGATGGCCACGGCGAGCACGGCCCAGGCTTGGCCGACCGACAGCGGAGTGTTCACGCGGGCAGCCCCTTCGCTCGCCACGGCGTGGGCGCGGCGCACGCGGAGTATGCGTGCATGGGCGTGCGTGGCTTCGCATGCCGGGCATCGCCGGCTGCGCGCGGCGATGCCCTCCGCTTGGCACTTCGCGTGAGCTTGCGACCTACCATGGCGCCGTCGTAAGCCCGCGCCCTCTGCGCGTGGCTGTGGCGTCCGCCATCCGGCGTCCCGCGTGTGAATCTCTTCACGTTCGACATTCCTGACACCGGGAGGGGCCACCTGCACGCAAATGATTGATTCGCAATGGGTGGCACAGCCAATGCTGAATGCCACATGCCCTTCTCACCCAACCTCCTCGACGGGAGAAAGCCATGAGCTTCAGACTCTCCGCGACCTGTGCCGCACTCCTAGCCGCAGCCAGCTTCGGTGCCTCCGCTGCACTCCTCACGTCGGCGGGCGACCCGGCCCTGGCGGGCGCCACCGTGGTCGACTTCAATGCCGAGGCCCTTGGTGGGTTCACCAGCCGCGGCTTCGGTGGATTCACTGTCAACGGCACCGGGCTGACCATCTCCAATGACGGCAACGGGCAGTTCGTGCCGCCTTCCGATCCGTTCCTGGACAACAGGAACTCCAACGGCGCCTTCGAGTTCGTCTTCGACACGGCGGTGTCCGCCTTCGGCATGGCGATCGGCGCCACCAATACGGGCTGGGCCATGACCGCCTACGACGCGCTGAACAACATCATCGAGGTCGCCGGCATTCCCAACCAGGTTGGCACGTTGCCCTACCCCTACTCGGGCTTCTACGGCATCAGTGCTGGCAGCGCCACCATCGCGCGCGTCACGTTGACCGGCAACACTTCGGACTGGATCGTCGTCGACGACGTGACCTTCACGCAGGGTACTCGGGTGCCGGAGCCCGGTTCGATGGCGCTCGTCGGCCTCGCCATCGTGGCCCTCGGCGCTGCCCGCCGGCGCTTGGCCCACCGGTCCTGAGTCGCTACTCCAACTCGCCGGCGCGGAGCGACTGCTCCGCTGCCGGGGCGAACACATCGGGCGGCCAGGGCGCTCGCCGAGGCGCTGAGGCCGGCGCGCTCAGCCTGAGGCCGCGGCCTCCAAGCCGTTGGCGAAGTGGGCCCGCATCAAGGACGCTGCGGCACGCGTGTCCTTCTCGCGGATGGCTTGCATCAACGCACGGTGCTCCGACAGGGACTCGGACATCCTTCCCTGCTTGAAGAGCGAGTGGTGCCGATTCAGCTTCATCACCTTGCGCAGGTCGGTTACGACCTGCTCGGCCCACCGGTTGCCGGCGATGCGCAGCAGGGCCATGTGGAACCGCTCGTTCAGCGCGAAGAACGACTCCCGGTGCTTCACCTGCCGTTCGAGCTGAAGGTGCAGCTGCTCTAGCTCTTCCCGCTGGGCCGCGGTCGCCGCGCGCGCGACCTGCGCCGCTGCGTCGCTCTCCAGCAGGCCGAGCAGGTGGTAGACCTGCTGCACGTCGTCGCGCGACATCTCGGTGACGTAGGCGCCACGGCGCACCTTCATCGTCACCAGCCCCTCGACGGCCAGCACCTTGAGCGCCTCGCGCAGCGGCGTGCGGCTGATGCCGTACTCGGCGGCGAGCCGCTGCTCGTCGATCCAGCTGCCGGGTTCGAGCCGGCGTTCGAAGATCGCCGAACGCAGGCGGTCGGCCACCTCCTGGTAGAGCGCACGCGGTGCCAGGCGCGGCGCTGCCGCGGGCTGGCGGCTGGCCGCTTCGCTCAGCGCGGCGGGGGCAGGAGGCATGGCTGTGGGCGGGCGGGCCGCATCCAAAAGGTGTGGTTCGGACGGCGGGCAGCGGACGAGGGTCGTTGCGTTATGCATTCATAATTATGCATAATGGTCACGCCGGCGCAAGCGGATGCACGACCGGCGCAAGATGTGTACTGGCGCGCCGCCCGCGCCCCGCCCCTGGAGAGCCCTGCAATGCCCGATGCCCCCGAATTCCCGCGCGCCACGCTGGCCGACTGGCAGAAGGCGGCCGCGAAGTCCGCCCCCGGCGGTGACGTCGCCGCGCTGAACTGGGTAACGCCCGAGGGCATCACGGTCAAGCCGCTGTACACCGCGGCCGATGTCGCTGCGCTGCCCGACCCCGCGCTCGCCGACACGCTGCCCGGCTTCGCGCCGTTCATCCGCGGTCCGCAGGCCACGATGTACGCGGTGCGGCCGTGGACGATCCGCCAGTACGCGGGCTTCTCCACCGCCGAGGACAGCAACGCCTTCTACCGCCGCGCGCTGGCGGCCGGCGGGCAGGGCGTGAGCGTGGCCTTCGACCTCGCCACGCACCGCGGCTACGACAGCGACCACCCGCGGGTCACCGGCGACGTGGGCAAGGCCGGCGTGGCCATCGACAGCGTCGAGGACATGAAGATCCTCTTCGACGGCATCCCGCTGGACAAGGTCAGCGTGAGCATGACCATGAACGGCGCGGTGCTGCCCGTGCTCGCGGGCTACATCGTCGCCGCAGAGGAACAAGGCGTCAGGCAGGAACAGCTCTCGGGGACCATCCAGAACGACATCCTCAAGGAGTTCATGGTCCGCAACACGTACATCTACCCGCCGGCGCCCTCGATGCGCATCGTCGCCGACATCATCGAATACACATCGCGGCGAATGCCGCGTTTCAACTCCATCTCCATCTCCGGCTACCACATGCAGGAGGCGGGGGCGAACCAGGCGCTGGAGCTCGCCTTCACGCTCGCCGACGGCAAGGAGTACGTGAAGGCGGCCGTGGCGCGCGGCCTGGACGTCGACGAGTTCGCCGGCCGGCTCAGCTTCTTCTGGGCCATCGGCATGAACTTCTATCTCGAGGTGGCGAAGATGCGCGCCGCGCGGTTGCTCTGGGCGCGCATCATGCAGGGCTGCGGCGCGAAGAGCGCCAAGAGCCTGATGCTGCGCACGCACTGCCAGACCTCGGGCTGGAGCCTCACCGAGCAGGACCCCTACAACAACGTCGTGCGCACCACCATCGAGGCGCTGGCCGCGGTGTTCGGCGGCACGCAGTCTCTTCACACCAACAGCTTCGACGAGGCGATCGCGCTGCCCAGCGAGTTCAGCGCGCGCATCGCGCGCAACACGCAGCTCATCATCCAGGAAGAGACGCACATCACGAGCGTCGTCGACCCCTGGGCCGGCAGCTACATGATGGAGTCGCTGACGCAGGAGATGGCGGCCAAGGCGCAGGCCATCCTCGACGAGGTCGAGGCGATGGGCGGCATGACGAAGGCGGTGGAGTCGGGCTGGGCGAAGCTGAAGATCGAGGCCAGTGCCGCCGAGAAGCAGGCGCGCATCGACAGCGGCCAGGACGTCATCGTCGGCGTCAACAAGTACCGGCTCGACAAGCACGACGCGGTGGACATCCTCGAGGTGGACAACCACAAGGTGCGCGAAGGGCAGATCGCTCGTCTGGCGAGGATCCGAGCGACGCGCGACGACAGGAAGGTGCGCGCCGCCCTCGAGGCGCTCGGCGAAAGCGCGCGCACTGGACAAGGCAACCTGCTCGCCCTCAGCATCGAGGCCATCCGCCTGCGCGCCACCGTGGGAGAAGTGAGCGATGCGCTCGAGAAGGTCTTCGGCCGCCACCGCGCCGACATCCAGAAGGTGACCGGCGTGTACGCCGCCGCCTACGCGCACGAGTACGACTCGGCCGAGGGCTGGGCCAAGCTCAAGCGCGAGATCGCCGCCTTCGCCGAAGGCGAGGGCCGCCGGCCCCGCGTGATGATCGCCAAGCTCGGCCAGGACGGCCACGACCGCGGCGCCAAGGTGGTGGCCACCGCCTTCGCCGACCTCGGCTTCGACGTCGACATGGGGCCGCTGTTCCAGACGCCCGAGGAGTGCGCCCGCCAGGCCATCGAGAACGACGTGCACGCGGTGGGCGTCTCCACGCTCGCCGCGGGCCACAAGACGCTGGTGCCGGCCATCATCGCCGAGCTGAGGAAGCAGGGCGCCGACGACATCGTCGTCTTCGTCGGCGGCGTCGTCCCGGCGCAGGACTACGACTTCCTGTACGCGGCCGGCGTCAAGGGCATCTACGGCCCGGGCACGCCGATTCCGGCCAGCGCGAAGGACGTGCTCGAGCAGATCCGGCTGGCGGCGCAAGGCGGCCAGGGCGCCACGCCCGGGCGTGTGGCGAACGACCGCGTCCGGGCCGGCTGACGACGATGGCCTCTGTCGACGCCGTGGCGCTGGTGCGCGCCCTGTGGTCGCGCGTGCAGGCGCGCGACTGGAGCGGCGCGCGCGCGCTGCTCGCCGACGACTTCACCGGCACATGGTGGACCAGCGGCGAGCGCTTCGACGGCGCCGAGGCGTACGTCGAGGTGCAGGCACGCTACCCCGAGGGCTGGACGATCCGCCTCGCCGAGTGCGCGGCGCTCGCCGACGGGCGCGTGCTCTCGGTGGTGCGGGTGGACCATCCGCCGCACATGTTCTTCGCCACCGCGCTGTGGCGCGCGGCCCAGGGCCGGCTTGTCGCAGCGGACGAGTACTGGGCCACCTGGGAGGAGCCGCCCGCCTGGCGGGCTCCCGGCGCGCTGCCGGGCTGCCGGCGCTTCGACGTGCGCGCGGATCCGCGCGCCGCGTTGCCGTGACACAAGGCCCCGCGCCCCTGCCGCCGGGTGACGCGGCGCTGGTCGAGGCGATCGTCGGCCCTGCCGGGCCGCGCCAGCGCCGTGCCGTGGCCAAGGCCATCACGCTGCTCGAGTCGACGCGCGCCGACCACCGCGCGCGTGCCGACCAGCTGCTGAACGCGTTGCTGCCGGCCAGCGGGCGCGCCTTCCGCCTGGGCATCAGCGGCGTGCCCGGCGTGGGCAAGAGCACCTTCATCGAAACGCTCGGCCTGATGCTCGTGGAACGCGGCGAACGTGTCGCCGTGCTCGCGGTGGACCCGAGCTCGGTGGTGGGCGGCGGCGCCATCCTCGGCGACAAGACGCGCATGGAGCAGCTGTCGGTGCACGAGCGCGCCTTCATCCGGCCGAGCCCGGCTTCGGGCACGCTCGGCGGCGTGGCGGAGAAGACGCGCGAAGCGATGCGCCTGTGCGAGGCGGCCGGGCACGGCATCGTCATCGTCGAGACGGTGGGCGTCGGGCAGAGCGAGGCGGCCGTGGCCGGCATGACCGACATGTTCGTGCTGCTGCAGCTGCCCAACGCCGGCGACGACCTGCAGGCCATCAAGCGCGGCGTCATGGAGCTGGCCGACCTCGTCGTCATCAACAAGGCCGATCTCGACGAGGCCGCGGCGACGCGGGCGCGGGCGCAGATCACGAGCGCGCTGCGCATCTTCGGCCTGCACGGCCACCCCGGCCGCGCGGCGCACGATGCCGCGGTCTGGCAGCCGCAGGTGCTGCAGCTGAGCGCGCGCACGGGCCAGGGCCTGCAGGACTTCTGGCAGGCCGTCGAGCGCTTCCGCGCGCTGCAGCAGCGCAGCGGCGCGCTCGAGCGCCGGCGTCACGCGCAGGACCAGGCCTGGATGTGGGAGCGCATCGACTCCGGCCTGCGCGAGCGATTCAGGCGACACCCGGCCGTGCGTGCCGCGCTGCCCGACATCTCCGAGCAGGTGCGCGCCGGCACCGTGGCCGCCTCGGTGGCGGCGCGGCGGCTGCTCGACCTGGCCGCCTGAACGAACACCCCGATCGAACGAGGACCGAGGAGAACCCCTCCATGCACGACATCATCGAGCAGCTCGAGAAGAAGCGCGAGGCGGCGCGCCAGGGCGGCGGCGCCAAGCGCATCGCCGCGCAGCACGCCAAGGGCAAGCTGACGGCGCGAGAGCGGCTCGCGCTGCTGCTCGACGAGGGCTCGTTCGAGGAGTGGGACATGTTCGTCGAGCACCGCTGCGCCGACTTCGGCATGGCGGCGAACAAGATCCCGGGCGACGGCGTCGTCACCGGCTACGGCATGATCAACGGCCGGCTGGTGTTCGTGTTCAGCCAGGACTTCACCGTCTTCGGCGGCGCGCTCAGCGAAGCCCACGCCGAGAAGATCTGCAAGGTGATGGACCAGGCGATGAAGGTCGGCGCGCCGGTCATCGGCCTGAACGACAGCGGCGGCGCGCGTATCCAGGAAGGTGTCGCGTCGCTCGGCGGCTACGCCGAGGTCTTCCAGCGCAACGTCATGGCTTCGGGCGTGATCCCGCAGATCAGCCTCATCATGGGCCCGTGCGCCGGCGGCGCGGTGTACTCGCCGGCGATGACCGACTTCATCTTCATGGTGCGCGACAGCTCGTACATGTTCGTCACCGGCCCGGAGGTGGTGAAGACGGTGACGCACGAGGAGGTGAGCGCCGAGGAACTGGGCGGCGCCGGAGCGCACACCACCAAGAGCGGTGTTGCCGATCTGGCCTTCGAGAACGACGTCGAGGCGCTGCTGATGCTGCGCCGCTTCTTCAACTACCTGCCGCTCAGCAACAGGAGCGGCGTGCCGGTCCGTCCGAGCGGCGACGCGGCCGAGCGCGCCGACCTCAGCCTCGACACGCTGGTGCCGGACAACCCGAACAAGCCGTACGACATCAAGGAGCTGATCGTCAAGGTCGTCGACGACGGCGACTTCTTCGAGCTGCAGCCGGACTACGCCAAGAACATCGTCATCGGCATGGCGCGCATGGAGGGGCGAACGGTCGGCATCGTCGCCAACAACCCGCTCGTGCTGGCCGGCTGCCTGGACATCAAGAGCAGCATCAAGGCGGCGCGTTTCGTGCGCTTCTGCGACGCCTTCGGCATACCCGTGATCACCTTCGTCGACGTGCCCGGCTTCATGCCCGGCACGAGCCAGGAGTACGGCGGCATCATCAAGCACGGCGCCAAGCTGCTCTACGCCTACGCCGAGTGCACGGTGCCGAAGGTCACGGTGATCACGCGCAAGGCCTACGGCGGCGCGTACGACGTGATGAGCAGCAAGCACCTGCGCGGCGACGTCAACTTCGCCTGGCCGAACGCCGAGATCGCGGTGATGGGCGCCAAGGGCGCGGTGGAGATCATCTTCCGCGAGGACAAGGGCGACCCGGCGAAGCTGGCGGCGCGCGAGGCGGAGTACAAGGAACGCTTCGCGAACCCGTTCGTCGCGGGCGCGCGGGGCTTCATCGACGACGTGATCCAGCCGCACGAGACGCGCAAGCGCGTGTGCCGTTCGCTCGCGATGTTGCGCGACAAGAAGGTGGAGAACCCGTGGCGCAAGCACGGGAACATTCCGCTGTGAGCGGCGTAGCGCGAGTGTCCACCAGTCGAGCCGACATGTTCAAGAAGATCCTCATCGCCAACCGCGGCGAAATCGCCTGCCGCGTCATCAAGACGGCGCGCAAGATGGGCATCGCCACCGTCGCCGTCTACTCCGAGGCCGACCGCGACGCCCGCCACGTCGAGCTCGCCGACGAGTCGGTGCTCATCGGCCCGGCGCCCAGCCGCGAGAGCTACCTCGTCGCCGACAGGATCATCGCCGCGGCGAAGAGCACCGGCGCCGAGGCCATCCACCCCGGCTACGGCTTCCTCAGCGAGAACGAGGACTTCGCGCGCCGCGTCGAGGAGGAAGGCCTCGTCTTCATCGGCCCCAAGCACTACAGCATCGCCGCGATGGGCGACAAGATCGCCTCGAAGAAGCTGGCGAAGGAAGCCGGCGTCAGCACGATCCCCGGCTGGAACGACGCGATCGAGAGCGCCGAGCGCGCCGTGCAGATCGCGCGCGACATCGGCTACCCGGTGATGATCAAGGCCAGCGCCGGCGGCGGCGGCAAGGGCCTGCGCGTGGCCTTCAACGACAAGGAGGCGCTGGAGGGGTTCACGTCGTGCCGCAACGAGGCGCGGGCCAGCTTCGGCGACGACCGTGTGTTCATCGAGAAGTTCGTCGAGCAGCCGCGCCACATCGAGATCCAGGTGCTCGGCGACGCGCACGGCCACCTGCTGTACCTCAACGAGCGCGAGTGCAGCATCCAGCGCCGGCACCAGAAGGTCATCGAGGAGGCGCCGTCGCCCTTCATCAGCGACGACACCCGCCGCGCGATGGGCGAGCAGGCGGTGGCGCTGGCCAGGGCCGTGAAGTACCAGAGCGCGGGCACGGTGGAGTTCGTCGTCGGGCGCGACCAGTCGTTCTACTTCCTGGAGATGAACACGCGGCTGCAGGTCGAGCACCCGGTCACCGAGTGCATCACCGGGCTCGACCTCGTCGAGCTGATGATCCGCGTGGCCGCCGGCGAGAAGCTGCCGCTGACGCAGGCCGACGTGAAGCGCGACGGCTGGGCCATCGAGTGCCGCATCAACGCCGAGGACCCGTTCCGCAACTTCCTGCCCTCCACGGGGCGCCTCGTGCGCTTCGTGCCGCCGCCGGCGACGATGGAGGCGGCGGCGCCCGTGCCGTCCGGTGGCGGGGACGGGCGTTCGCAGAACGCCCCGGGGGGCGTTCGGGTGGACACCGGCGTCTACGAAGGCGGCGAGATCCCGATGCACTACGACTCGATGATCGCCAAGCTCATCGTGCACGGACGCAGCCGCGCCGAGGCCATCGCGCGCATGCGCGAGGCGCTCAACGCCTTCGTCATCCGCGGCATCTCGAGCAACGTGCCGTTCCAGGCGGCGCTGCTCGCGCACCCGAAGTTCGTGTCCGGCGAGTTCCACACCGGCTTCATCGCCGAGCACTACGGCAAGGGCTTCTCGAGCAGCGACGTGGCGCACGAGGACCCGATGTTCCTCGTCGCGCTGGCCGCCTTCGTGCGGCGCAAGGCGCGCGAGCGGGCCAGCGGCATCAGCGGGCAGCTGGAGGGGCATCGGGTCAGGCACGCGCCCGACCTGGTGGTCGTCGTGCCCGGGCGGGACGGCGCGCACCACCACCATCCCGTGCGCGTGGAGCAGTTCGAGCCGGTCTCGGGGCAGGCCGATGTCGTCGTCGACGGACGGCACTTCGCCATCCAGAGTGCCAGCCGTCTGGGCGAGCCGTTGATGGTCGGCACCTGCAACGGCAAGGCGTTCACGGCGCAGGTCGAGCGCGCCGGCGCGAGGAACCCGCTGGCCATCCGCGTGGTGCACAACGGCGCCGCGATCGAGGCGACGGTGCTGCTGCCGCGCGCTGCCGAGCTGCTGGCGCTGATGCCGGTGAAGGCGCCGCCGGACCTCTCGAAGTTCCTGCTCTCCCCGATGCCGGGGCTGCTGGTGGACATCGCCGTCGCGCCCGGGCAGAAGGTGCGCTCCGGCGAGCGCCTCGCCGTCATCGAGGCGATGAAGATGGAGAACATCCTCACCGCGGCGCAGGACGGCACGGTCGGCGAGCTGCTCGCCAGGAAGGGCGAGAGCGTGGCGGTGGACCAGCCCATCCTCAGCTTCGCCTGAGGCAGGGGAGGCTGCCGTGCGCGGAGCGGGCATCGACAGGGGCGACGCGGTGGTGCCGCAGACCGCGGCCGGCCGCGGCATCGACGGTGACGAAGCCGCATCGCCGGCCGCCCTGGCCGCCCTCGCCGGCAACGCCCCGGCGATGCTCGACGCGCTGCCCACGGCCATCACCGTGTGGAACGCGGCGCTGCGCTGCCTGTGGGCGAACGAGGCGGGCGCAGCGCTGCAGGGGCTGACGCGCGCGTCGATCATCGGTGCGTCGGCCGAGCAGGTGCTCGGCAGCGAGCGCCTGCAGCAGCTGCGGCCGCGCATCGCGGCGGTGCTGCGCGGGCAGACGATGACCTACGAGACCGAGGTCGTGCGCGGCGGGCGCCGCCACCTGCGGCTCGTGCGGGCCCTGCCGCGGCGCCTGGCCGATGGCCGCATCGACGGCTTCATCGTCATGACCACCGACATCACCGAAGCGCGGGCGCGCGCCGAGGCCGAACGTGCGGCGGCCCGCAGCCACGAGGCGCTGCGCATGCTGTACGAGCAGACGCCGGCGATGCTGCACTCCGTCGACACCGACGGGCGCCTGCTCACCGTGTCCGACCGCTGGCTGGCCTGGCTCGGCCACCGGCGCGAAGAGGTCATCGGGCGGCCGGCGGTGGACTTCCTCACGGCGGGCTCGCGCGAGGCGGTGCTCGCCGAGCACCTGCCGCGCCTGTGGCGTGAGGGCCGCACGGACCGCCTGGCCCTGCAGATGACGCGCAGCGACGGCCAGGTGCTCGACGTGCTGCTGTCGGCGGTGGTCGAGCGCGATGCGGCCGGCCGGCCGCAGCGCGCGCTGGCGGTGATCGAGGACGTCACGGCGCTGCTCGACCGCGCGGCCGAGGCGCGGCGCGAGCAGGTGGCGCGGCGCCAGGTCGAGCAGCAGGCGCTCGAGCTGGCGCGGCTGGCGAGCGAACGCCGCGAGATGCTCGACCTGCTCGCGCACGAGGTGCGGCAGCCGCTGAACAACGCCAGCGCCGCGCTGGAGAGCGCCGCCGCGCTGCTGGTGCACCAGGGGCAGACCGACGCCTCCTACCGCCTGTCCCGTGCCCAGGCCGTGCTCGCCGACGTGCTGAGCCACGTGGACAACACGCTCGCCGCGTCGACGCTGCTGGCCGGCCGGGGGCAACCACCCGAGGAAGAGGCCGACATCGACACGGTGCTTGCCGTGGCGCTGGCCGAGCTGCCGGCGGCCGACCGGCGGCGTGTCACCGTGCGCCGCTTCACCGCGGCGCGCACGGCGCGGATGGACAGCGCGCTCGTGCGCCTGGCCCTGCGCAACCTGCTCGGCAACGCCGTGCGGCACACGCCGCCGGGCACGCCGGTGACGCTGCAGGTGTCGGACGACGAGGTGCCGCTGGCGCTGTACATCGACGTGGCCGACGAAGGCGGCGGCCTGCCGGCCGAACTGCTGCCGCGCCTGTTCGAGCGCGGCGCGCGCGCGCGCCACGCCGACGGGCGCGCGAGCCACGGCCTGGGCCTGTTCATCGCGCACCGCGCCCTGCAGGTGCAAGGCGGCGAGCTGAAGCTGCTGCACAGCGGCAGCGGCGGCACGGCGCTGCGCCTCGTGCTGCCGCAGGGGCAGGCCGGCGAGTCGCCGGACTGAGCACCGCCCGGGCAGGTGTGCGCGGGCGCGGCGGGCGCCGGCCGGCTCAGACCTCGGTCAGCGTGGCGCGGAAGACGTAGCCCACGCGCGAGCGCGCCTGCAGCGGCACGAGCATCGGCGTGGCGCGCTCGATGCGCCGGCGCAGCCGGTACATCACGGCGTTCAGCACGTCCGCGCCCTCGGGGCCGGCGTTTGGCCGGCCGAGCGCGGTGAGCAGCTCGTCGCGGCTCACCGGCTCGCCCTGCGCGCCGAGGAATCGCTCGAGCACGACGAAGTCCGAGTCGGCCAGCGCGATCTGGGCGCCATCGGGTGCGGCCAGCGTGCGCGCACGGCGGTCCAGCCGCCACGGCCCGGTGGCGCCGGCGACGCGGGCACTGCGGCGGTAGACGGCTTCGATGGCGTGCTCCACCTGCTCGAACTGCACCGGCTTGGCCAGGTACATGTCGGCGCCGGCGCGCAGCACGTTGGAGAACACCTCCGGGCCGAGCCGCCCGGAGACGACCAGCACGCCGGCGTCGCTGCGCCTTCGCACGATGTCGAGCAGCTGCTCGCCGTCCACGCCCGGCAGCATCAGGTCGATGATGAAGAAGTCGTACTCGGCGGCCGTGTCGGCGAGCAGGGAGTTGCCGTCGGCATAACGCGTGACCTGCACGCCCTTGTGGCCCAGGTGCTGGGCCAGGTACTCGGAGTACACGGGGTCGTCGTCGACGAGGGCGAGCGTGCGCGGCAGCATGGGTGGAATTCTTGTAGCAGCCGCGTTCCGGGGCAAGCGGCTGATACGCTCGCGGCATGCAGCACGATCCAGAAGGCCTGCCGGCGGGCGCCCGGGACGCCACGCCCACCCGCCCGTTCCGCATCATGGGCATCCAGCAGGTCGCCGTCGGCGGCCCCGACAAGGCGCGCCTCGCGGCGCTGTGGGTGGACATCCTCGGCCTCGTGCCCAGGGGCCGCTTCGTCAGCGAGCGCGAGAACGTCGACGAGGACATCTGCGCGCTGGGCCACGGGGCGCACGCGGTCGAGGTGGATCTCATGCAGCCGCTCGACCCGGATCGCAAGCCGGCCGTCCATGCGACGCCGCTGAACCACGTGGGGTTGTGGGTGGACGACCTGCCGGCTGCCGTCGCGTGGATGACGGCACGTGGCGTGCGCTTCGCGCCCGGTGGCATCCGCAAGGGGGCCGCCGGCCACGACATCTGCTTCATCCACCCCAGGGGCAACGACGAGTTCCCGCTCGGCGGCGAGGGTGTGCTGATCGAGCTCGTGCAGGCGCCGCCCGACGTCGTGGCGGCGCTCGGCGCCGACGCAGCGCGCTGAAGGCGTGCCTGCTTCGGCGCCCCGGGGCCGGCGCGTCGTCGCGCCCCGTCGACGCCACTCAGCGCCGCGCCGGCGCCGCGGCTCGCCAGGCCATCACCGCGGCGATGCCGATGGCGGCGAACAGTGCAAGGCTCCAGAACTCGTACGGCACGCCGAGCAGCCGCACCTTCGCGTCGGCGCACGATGCGAAGGCGGCGAAGACCTGGGGCATCGCCATGTCCAGCCCCGTGCCGCTCAAGATGCGATCGGCCAGCGTCAGGTCGCACGAGGCGCTGGAGGCCGCGACGAAGTGCTGCCACAGCGCCGCCGCGGCGCCCGCCAGCGCCAGCGCGCCGA
>JAHCKS010000114.1 GCA_026125665.1 Rubrivivax sp. | reverse complement strand
CGTCAACTTCCAGAACGAGTGGCCGCTGTTCGGTGCCGACGGCCTGCCCTTCCTCGCCGACAGCTACGAGGAGGCCGGCAAGCTGTGGAAGGCGCAGAAGCCGCTGCTGGACAAGAAGCTCGCCGAGCAGGGCTTGATGGTGCTGTACGCGGTGCCGTGGCCGCCGCAGGGCATCTACAGCAAGAAGCCGCTGAACGCCGCGTCCGACCTGAAGGGCATGAAGTGGCGCGCCTACAGCCCGGCCACCAGCCGCATCGCCGAGCTCGTCGGCGCGCAGCCGGTCACCGTGCAGGCGGCCGAGGTCAGCCAGGCCTTCGCCACCGGGGTGGCCGAGAGCATGATGTCCAGCGGCTCCACCGGCTGGGACGCCAAGCTGCACGAGCACGTGAAGTACTGGTACGACACGCAGGCCTGGTTGCCGAAGAACGCCGTCATCGTCAACAAGGCCGCCTTCGACGCGCTCGACGCGCCGACGAAGCAGGCCGTGCTGAAGGCCGCCGCCGACGCCGAGGTGCGCGGCCTGGCAGCGAGCAAGAAGGCCAACACCGAGAGCCTCGACAAGCTCAAGGGCGGCGGCATGCAGATCCTGCCGCCGAGCGCACAGCTGAAGGCCGACATGAAGAAGGTCGGCGACACGATGCTGCAGGAGTGGCTGGCCAAGGCCGGCCCCGAAGGCAGGCAGCTCATCGACGCGTTCAAGAAGTAGGGCCCGCGGCGTGACCGATGCGGGCGACCCGGCCGCCGGCGCACCCGTCGGCAGCGCCGGCGGCCCCGGCGGCACGACGGCGCTGCGCCGGGCGCTCGACGGTCTCTACGACGGGGCGGCCTGGCTGGCCGCCCTGTTCATGGTCGGGCTGCTGGTGATGGTGCTGCTGTCCATCGTCAGCCGCCTGGCGCACTTCCACGTGCCGGGCACCGACGCCTACGCCGGCTACCTGATGGCCGGCGCCGGCTTTCTCGCGCTCGCGCACACGCTCAAGCGCGGCGAGCACATCCGCGTCACGCTGCTGCTGGCCCGCCTGCATGGGCGAGCGCGCCACGCCTTCGAGGTCTGGGCGCTGTCCGCCGCGGTGGCGCTGGCGGCCCTCTTCGCCTGGTACAGCGTGCGCCTGGCCTGGAACAGCCGGCGGTTCAACGACATCTCCACCGGCAACGACGCCACGCCGCTGTGGATCCCGCAGCTCGCCATGGCGGTGGGCAGCCTGATCCTCGTCATCGCCTTCGTCGACGAGCTGGTGCTCGAGCTGCGCGGCCGGCAGCGCCACGCCGAGGAAGCGGCCCGCCATGAATGACATCGGCGTCACGGTGCTGCTGATCGCGGCGCTGTTCCTCATCCTCGGCAGCGGCGTATGGATCGGCCTCACGCTGTCGGGCGTGGCCTGGATCGGCATGCAGTTCTTCGGCAGCCGCCCGGCCGGCGACGCGATGGCCGTCACGATCTGGGGCAGCGCGTCGAGCTGGACGCTCACCGCGCTGCCGCTGTTCGTGTGGATGGGCGAGATCCTGTTCCGCACGCGCTTGAGCCAGGACATGTTCCGCGGCCTGGCGCCGTGGATGCAGGCGCTGCCCGGGCGGCTGCTGCACGTCAACGTCGCCGGCTGCGCCATCTTCGCCGCCGTGTCGGGCTCGAGCGCCGCCACCTGCGCGACGATCGGCAAGATGAGCCTGCCGGAGCTGAAGAACCGCGGCTACCCGGACGCGCTCAGCGTCGGTTCGCTCGCCGGCGCCGGCACGCTGGGGCTCTTGATCCCGCCTTCGATCATCATGATCGTCTACGGCGTCAGCGCCGAGGTGTCGATCGCGCAGCTGTTCATCGCCGGCATCCTGCCGGGCATCATGCTCGCGGCGCTGTTCTCCGGCTACCTCGTCTTCTGGGCCTGGCGCAACCCGTCGCTCGTGCCGCCGGCCGACGCGCGCGCCAGCTTCCTGGCGAAGGTGCACGAGTCGCGCCACCTGATCCCGGTGGTGCTGCTCATCGCCGCGGTGCTGGGCAGCATCTACGCCGGCATCGCCACCGCCACCGAGGCCGCCGCCATCGGCGTGCTCGGCGCGCTGGTGCTTTCGGCGGCACAGGGCTCGCTGAACTGGCAGACCTTCAAGGACAGCCTGCTCGGCGGCACGCGCCTGTACTGCA
The DNA here is from genome assembly GCA_026125665.1 of Rubrivivax sp. Classification (GTDB taxonomy): domain Bacteria; phylum Pseudomonadota; class Gammaproteobacteria; order Burkholderiales; family Burkholderiaceae_C; genus Rubrivivax. The sequence goes on along the minus strand of JAHCKS010000114.1, from coordinate 15,103 downwards.
TGATCGCGCTGATCCTCGCCGGCGCGGCCTTCCTCACGCTGAGCATGGGCTACATCGGCCTGCCGCGCCATCTGGCCGAGTGGATCGCCTCGCTCGGCCTCACGCAGTGGCAGCTGCTGGTGGCGCTGGCGCTGTTCTACATCCTGCTCGGCTGCTTCCTCGACGGCATCAGCATGGTCGTGCTGACGATGGGCGTCATCCTGCCCACGGTGCAGAAGGCCGGCATCGACCTGGTCTGGTTCGGCATCTTCGTCGTGCTCGTGGTCGAGATGGCGCAGATCACGCCGCCGGTGGGCTTCAACCTCTTCGTGCTGCAGGGCATGACGAAGAAGGAGATCGGCTGGATCGCGCACGTCACGCTGCCGTTCTTCCTGCTGATGATCGCCGCGGTCGTGCTGATCTGGGTGTTCCCGGGCATCGTGACGGCGCTGCCCGAGCGCATGCGCGGGTAACTGCGTCCCCCCCGAAGCGCCCTGGCGGCCCTCGCGGGAGGAACAGTCCTCCGGACTGTTCCTGGGGCCCGCTCGGCCCCCCAGGGGGCGCCGCCAGTGGACCGGCAGAGCCGGATCCACCGCGGCCACTGGGCTGGGGGAGGTTCAGGGGCTGGAACTGGGTGCCTTTCTCGCCCATGTTCGCTGCTTCGGCGACCGGGTACCCCACCTAGGATCCCCCGCAGGTGCACCCATGACCGACCTCGCCAGCCCACCGCTCACCCTGCTGCCGCCGGCCGCCGACGGCTTCGCCTGGCCGACGCCGGAGTTGCCGAACTACTCGCCGCCAGCCAGCGCCACCGGGCCGCTGCCGTGCCAGGTGGAAGGCAACAACGGCCGCGTGATCCCCGGCCGCCTCGTCGTCATGGACATGGTGCAGGGCGTCATCCAGGTCGCCGTGCCCGGCACGCGCGCGCCGCTGACGCTGCGCTTCGACCAGTTCCGCCGCCTGCGCCTGCTCGACCCGCTCGCCCCCTCGGCCGACGCCGACGGCGGCGCCGTCGTCACCGACATCGAGCACCCGACCATCCCGTTCGCCGTGCACTTCGCGCACGGTGCGTTCTGGCAGGGCCAGACGCTGAGCGCGCGCGAGGATTCGGTCGGCCTGTTCCTCTTCGAGCCCGTGGACCACCAGGGCACCGTGCGCCGCACGTTCGTGCCCGCCACCGCCTACACGAAGGTGGAGATCGGCCGGCGCATCGGCGAGGTGCTGATCGAGCAGCGCGCGGCCACCGCCGCGCAGGTGAGCGCCGCGCTCGTCGAGCAGCAGGAGCTGCGCGAGCGCAAGCTCGGCGACCTGCTGATCGTGCGCGAGATCATCAACCCCGACGAGCTCGGCGCCGCCATCGAGCAGCAGGCGAAGATGCCGATGGTGCGCATCGGCGAAGCGCTGGTGGCGCTCGGCTTCATCACCGAGCCGCAGCTCGACGAAGCGCTCGCGCTGCAGCGCGCGGACCGCGGCGTGCCGCTCGGCGAGCTGCTGGTGCGCAAGGGCCTCGTCTCGCGCGCCGACCTGCAGATGGCGCTGGCGCGCAAGATGGGCTACCCGATGGTCGACGTGCGGCAGTTCCCGGCCGACATCGATGCCGTCGCCCGCCTGCCCTACGCCGTGGCCAGCCGCGTTGCCGCGCTGCCGCTCGTGCTGCGCGCCTCGCGCCTGGTGGTGGCGATGGAGGACCCCACCAACCGCGGCGCGCTCGAGGAGATCGAGTTCGCGGCCCGCTGCAAGGTGCTGCCGGTGCTGGCGCACGCCGGCGCGCTGGGCGACGCGATCGAGCGGGCATACGAGAAGATCGGCGCCGGCGGCGGCCACGCCAGCCTCGACCCCGACTCGACGCTCGACTTCGAGTTCGGCGACGCGAGCAAGCTCGCGGCCACGCTCGACCGCGCCGAGGGCGACGAGGACGACGGCCCGTCGATCGAGCAGAGCGACAACTCGCTCGTGCGGCTGATCAACAGCATGATCCTCGAGGCGCACGCGCAGGGCGTCTCGGACATCCACGTCGAGTGCCCGGCCGGCCGGCAGAAGGTGCGCATCCGCTTCCGCAAGGACGGCGTGCTGCGCCCCTACCTCGAGCTGCCGCCGAGCTACCGCAACGCGATGCTGGGCCGGCTGAAGGTCATGTGCGACCTCGACATCAGCGAGAAGCGCAAGCCGCAGGACGGCAAGATCGCCTTCGGCAAGTTCGTGCACGGCTCGCGCCTGGAGCTGCGCGTCGCGACGATCCCGACCACCGGCAACCACGAGGACGCCGTGCTGCGCCTGCTGACCAGCAGCCGCACGATCCCGATCGACCAGCTGCACGTCGCCGCCGACAACCTCGAGCGCTTCAAGGCCGCGGTGGCGCGGCCCTACGGCATGATCCTGTGCGTCGGCCCCACCGGCTCGGGCAAGACGACGACGCTGCACTCGGCGCTGGCGCACATCAACACGCCGGAGCGCAAGATCTGGACCGCCGAGGACCCGGTGGAGATCACGCAGGCGGGCCTGCGCCAGGTGCAGGTCAACCCGCGCATCGACTGGACCTTCGCCAAGGCCCTGCGCGCCTTCCTGCGCGCCGATCCCGACGTCATCATGGTCGGCGAGATCCGCGACCAGGAGACGGCGCAGGTGGCCATCGAGGCTTCGCTCACCGGCCACCTCGTGCTCTCCACGCTGCACACCAACAGCGCCGCCGAGACGGTGACCCGCCTGCTCGACATGGGCATGGACCCGTTCAACTTCGCCGACGCGCTGATCGTCGTGCTGGCGCAGCGCCTGGTGCGGCGCCTGTGCACGAACTGCCGCACCAGCGAGCCGGCAAGCACCGAGTGGCGCGACGAGCTGCTGCAGGACTACCGCCACGTGCTGCACGGCGTGCCCGGCGCACCGGGCCCCGACGAGCTGCTCGCCGACTGGACGCGCCGCCACGGCGGCGGCGAGGGCCGCCTGCTGCGCTACCGCGCCGTCGGCTGCGACCAGTGCGGCGGCAGCGGCCTGCGCGGTCGGCTCGGCCTGCACGAGCTGATGAGCGTCTCGCGCGGCCTGCGCGAGATGATCCAGACCGGCAAGCGCAGCGACGAGCTGCTGCGGCACGCGCTCGGCGAAGGCATGCGCACGCTGCGCCAGGACGGCATCGACAAGGTCTGGGCCGGCCTGACGACGATCGAGGAAGTGCGCGCCAACAGCTGAGCCCCCGAAGCGACCCGGCCGCCGCGCGGCTGGGTTCTAATCCGGGCATGAACCAGCTGGAACAGCTCAAGCGGCTCACCACCGTGGTGGCCGACACGGGCAACTTCAGGCAGCTGGCGCAATACGCGCCGCAGGACGCCACGACCAACCCGAGCCTCATCCTGAAGGCGGTGCAGCAGCCGGAGTACGCACCGCTGCTCGCCGACACCGTGGCCGCGCACCCGGGCGAGCCGATGGATGCCGTGGTCGACCAGGTGCTCGTGCGCTTCGGCCGCGAGATCCTGAAGGTGGTGCCCGGGCGCGTCAGCACCGAGGTCGACGCGCGGCTGAGCTTCGACACCGAGGCGACCGTGGCGCGCGCCAGGCGCATCGTCGCGCTGTACGAGGCCGCGGGCATCGCCCGCACGCGCGTGCTGGTGAAGATCGCCTCCACCTGGGAAGGCATCCGCGCCGCCGGGCAGCTGCAGCGCGAGGGCATCCGCTGCAACCTGACGCTGCTGTTCTCGTTCTGCCAGGCCGTGGCCTGCGGCGACGCGAAGGTGCAGCTCATCAGCCCCTTCGTCGGCCGCATCTACGACTGGTACAAGAAGACGGCCGGCGGCGGCTGGGACGAAGCGGCCAACGCCGGCGCCAACGACCCCGGCGTGAAGAGCGTGCGCGCCATCTTCAACCACTACAAGCGGCACGGCGTGGCCACCGAGGTGATGGGGGCGAGTTTCCGCAACACCGGCCAGATCGTCGCGCTGGCCGGCTGCGACCTGCTGACGATCAGCCCCGAGCTGCTGGCCGCGCTGCAGGCGAGCGACGCGCCGCTGTCGCGCGCGCTCGACGCCGCCGCCGCAACGAAGATGGACCTGCCCGAGGTGCATTACGACGAGAAGGGCTTCCGCTGGGCGCTGAACGAGGACGCGATGGCCACCGAGAAGCTGGCCGAGGGCATCCGCCTCTTCGCCGCCGACGCGGCGAAGCTCGAGCGCCTGATCGAGGACCTCCGGCGGTGAGCGCCGCCGCCGGCACCGCCACCCTGCCCCCCTGGCCGCGCTGCGACCGCACGCGGGCCTGGGGGGCACTCGCGGGCCACTGGCAGGCGCACGGCCGCGACCTGGACCTGCGCGAAGCCTTCGCGCGCGACCCGCGTCGGTTCGAGAGCCTGTCCTTCGCCGCGCCCGAGGTGTTCGCCGACCTGTCGAAGAACCGCATCGACCTGGCGGCGATGCGCTTCCTGCTCGACCTGGCGCGCGAGTGCGGCCTGGAGTCGCGGCGCGACGCGATGCTCGCCGGCGCCGTCGCCAACGCCACCGAGGGCCGCGCCGTGCTGCACACGGCGCTGCGCGCTCCGCGCGGCGCCGCCACGCCGTTCAACGCCGAAGTGCACGCCGTGCTGGATGCGATGCTCGCCTTCGCCGAGCAGGTGCGCGAACGCGCCGCGCGCAGCGGCACCGGCGATGCGGACTCGCTCACCGACATCGTCCACATCGGCATCGGCGGCAGCGACCTCGGCCCGGCGATGGCCGTGCGCGCGCTGGAGGCCTTCCGCCACCGCCGGCTGCGCTTGCACTTCGTCAGCAACGTCGACGGCCACGACATCGCACCGGTGCTCGCTGCGCTGCGCCCGGAACGCACGCTCGTCATCGTCGCCAGCAAGACCTTCACGACGCAGGAGACGATGGCCAACGCGGCGGTGGCGCGGCGGTGGTTCGTCGCCGGTGCGCCGGCCGGCGCCGACATCGCCAACCACTTCGTCGGCGTGACGACGAACCTGAAGGCCGCGGCCGAGTTCGGCATCACGCGCACCTTCGGCTTCTGGGACTGGGTGGGCGGCCGCTACTCGCTGTGGAGCGCGATCGGGCTGCCGATCGCCATCGCCGTCGGCAGCGCCGGCTTTCGCGAGCTCCTCGCCGGCGCCCGCGCCATGGACGAGCACTTCGCCGGCTCGCCGCTCGAAGCCAACCTGCCGGTGCTGCTCGGCCTCGCGGACCTGTGGAACCGCAACTTCCACGGCTACACGAGCCGCTGCGTCGCGCCGTACCACCAGGGCTTGGCGCACCTTCCGGCCTACCTGCAGCAGCTCGAGATGGAAAGCAACGGCAAGGGCGTCGACCTCGCCGGCGAGCCCGTGCCCTTCGCGACGAGCCCGGTGGTCTGGGGCGAGCCGGGCACGAACGGCCAGCACGCGTTCTTCCAGATGCTGCACCAGGGCACCGACGTCGTGCCGGTGGAGTTCATCGCCGTCAAGCGGCCGGCGCACGAACACCCCGACCTGCACGCCAAGCTGCTGGCCAACTGCCTGGCGCAGGGGCAGGCGCTGATGCTGGGCAAAAGCGTCGACGAAGCGGCGGCCGAGAACGTGCCCACCGCAGCGGCGGACCTCGACTGCGCGGTGCTGGCCCGCCACCGCCGCTTTCCCGGCAACCGGCCGAGCACGACGCTGGTGCTCGACGCGCTGACGCCGCGTTCGCTCGGCGCGTTGATCGCGCTGTACGAGCACCGCGTGTGGACGAGCGGCGCGCTGTGGAACATCAACAGCTTCGACCAGTGGGGCGTGGAGCTCGGCAAGGCGCTCGCCAACCGCCTGCTGCCGCGGCTGGATGCCACGGTGCCCGGCGCGAAGCTCGGCGACGCGGCGGGTCTGGACGGCTCGACCGCCGGTCTGCTTCGGCGGCTGACTTCGACCTGATATGCCGACGAGTCCGGAACGCAAGAAGATCGTCTTCGACTGGGCCGGCGTGCTCTTCCGCTGGCACCCCGAGGCGTTGCTGCAGCGGGCCATCCCGCATGTCGCCACCGACGAGGCGAGCGCGCGCCACTGGCGAAGCGAGATCTTCCAGGCCTACGGCGGCGACTGGGCCGAGTTCGACCGCGGCACGGTGGAGGTGCCCGAGCTCGTCCGGCGTATCGCCCGCCGCACGGGCCTGGCTGCGGCCGACGTGCAGCGTGTGGTGGACGAAGTGCCGCGCGAGCTCAGGCCGATCGACGAGACGGTGCGCTGGCTGGCGCAGCTGCGTGAAGCCGGCCGCGCGCTCTTCTACCTCTCGAACATGCCCGAGCCGTACGCCGCGCACCTGGAGCGCGAGAACGCCTTCATCGGCTGGTTCGACGGCGGCGTCGTCTCGGCGCGCGTGCGGCACATCAAGCCCGAGCGCGGCATCTTCGAGGTGGCGGCGGCGCGTTTCCGCGCGGCGCCCGACGAGCTCGTGTTCCTCGACGACCATGCACCGAACGTCGAGGCGGCGCGTGCGCTCGGCTGGCACGCCATCCACTTCAACGACGCGCCCCAGGCGCGGGGCGTGCTCGCGGCGCTGCTGTCTCGCATCGAGTGAGGCCCTCTCCCGTTGGCGGGAGAGGACCCGGCACGAGGGCCTTGGCAGGGGCGAGCGGCTGAAGAAGCTCATGCCGGCCCGCGCTGCGAGCCCGCGGTCGTGTTCGCTGGCGTGCCAGGGCATCCGGATCCCTGAGGCCGCCATCGAAGCACCTCCCCGGCGTCCCGGTCCCGTCTGGCGCCGCAAGGCCCAGTGGGCCGGCAGCGACCCCCCCCCGCGATCATGGGCGGTGCGCACACTCCGGCAGGTAGGAAACCCCGGCCCCGCGGCTGCGGGGGCGGCGGCCCGCGAGGAGTGCCGTGCCGATGCCTTACGCTGCGCGGGCGACCGAGACTGCACCATGGGCTGCCCGACGTGAACTGCTCCCGAACCCCGCACGCCGCGCGGCGCGGCGCGCTGCTGGCACTCACCTTGCTGGCCGCCTGCGGCGGCGGCGGCAGCGAAGCGCCGCCAGCCCCGGGGCCCGCACCGGCCCCCGTACCCGCACCGGCACCGCCCAGCGTGTGCAGCCGCGCCGGCACGCCCTACGAGCTCTACGCGAAGGCGGGCACGACGTGGGACCAGCCGGGCGCGGTGACGATCGCCGGCTGCACCGGCCCCATCGACAGCCCCGTGTGGACACAGACCGCCGGGCCGCTGGTGGAGCAGATGAACGCGGCAAAATCGCAGACGCTCTCGTTCCAGCCGACCAACACCGGCTCCCACCGCTTCCGGGTCGACTTCCGCGACGCCCAGGGCACGCCGCGCAGCGAGGAGGTGTCGCTCGACGTCGGCACCCCCGCATCGGCGACGCGCCTGGCGCTGCGCGTCAGCCATTCGGTGCGCATGGGCGGCAACGTCTCGGTGCGCGCCTGGCCCCTGCTGCAGGCCGGCGACGCGGTGCAATCGATCGCCTGGTCGCAGGTGGAGGGGCCGGCGGTGACGCTGGATACGCGCGACTCCCACGTCGCGCTCTTCGTCGCGCCGCCCGTGGCGCACGACACGCTCATCCGCCTGCGCGCCACGCTGACGACGAGCGCCGGGCGCACGGCCAGCGACGAGGCGCTCGTGCTCGTGGAGCAGCATGCCCAGGCAGCGGCCGGCGACGGCACGGCGCTGTGGGCCGGCGACCACGTCTCGCGCGTCCACGCCTACCGGGCCACGAGCCCGTATGCGGCGGTGCTGGCGCGCTGCGTCTACGACAGCTCGCTGCGCACGAACAACCTCTGCCCGCTGTCGCAGCTGCCCTTCCTGGCGCAGGACGCCGGCGGCTTCGTACCGAGCGTCGAGCAGGTGATGGACCGCGTGCTCGTCTCGCACGACTGGGCCGGGCGAAACTTCGAGACGCTGCTGCGCACCTTCGACGACGGCACGTTGCGGCGCATGCTGATGAGCGTGACCGCAATCGTCGTCGGCACGCACGTGCGCCCTTCCTTCTACTACGCAGGCACCGGCGCCATCTACCTGGACGCCGAGAACTTCTGGGTGCTGCCCGACGAGCGCGACACCGTCAACGAGGCGCCGGACTTCCGCAGCGGCTTCGGCGACGCGCTGCAGTACACGTCGCTGTGGCGCTATGTCGTGGGCAGCAGCAGCCTGTTCCAGTACCACGACCCGCGCCAGCGCGTGTTCCGCGGGGCGAGTGCCATCAAGGCCGAAGCCGGCTGGCTGATGTTCCACGAGCTGGCGCACGCGCTCGACTTCATGCCTCCGTCGCGCCATGGCGCGTTGAACCCGGCGCTCAGCGCGTGGGCCAACATCGAGCCTCGGGTCAGCGCCCAGCAGCTGGCTTCCGACACGGTGCCCGCGGCGTGGCCGTTGCGCTCGGCAGAGATGGGCGGCCTCGGCCAAGTGCGCTTCCTCGGCGCCACCGCCAACGCCGTGCAGGCCGGCTACACGCCGGCCCAGGTGGCCGGCTTCTTCAGTGCCGACCTGGCCACCGACGACTACGCCTACGCCACCCCGCGCGAGGACGTGGCGATGGCGCTGGAAGAGTTCCTGATGAGCCGCGAGGGCGTGCGGCGCGACTTCGCGATCACGCCACGCTGGGGCCCCGGCGCCACCGGCTCGACGATCGCCGTGCAGTGGGGCCAGCGCGGGCGCATCGGCGAGCCGGCGCTGCGCCCGCGCCTGCGTGCCATCGTGCAGCAGCTGACGCCGTGGATCGACGTGGCCGAAGTGGATCGCATCGCCGCGCCGATCGCCATGCGCAGCGGCGACTCGTGGACCGGCAACCTCGTGCTGCCCGGGCCGCCGCCGCCTTCGCCGCAGGTCGGGAAGACCGAGCCGACGCTGCAGGACCTGTGGCTGCTCGAACAGGCCGAGCGGCGGCGGCACCGGCTGCAACGCTCGCGCCCGCCGCTGCCTCGGCACTGAGCCGCCGCTGCGCCGGCATTGACCCGCTCGCCGGCAGGCGCTTGCCGGCCGCCCGCGGCCACGCGCTGCGTTAGGCTCGCGGCTCGCTTCCCGCGTCACGCCCCCGCCTGCCCCGCGCTGCCATGCACCTCGCCATCTGGATCGTCACCGCACTGCTCGTCGGCTTCTGGACCCTCGTCGCCTGGGGCGTGAGCACGCTGCTGGGCCTCGCCACCGGCGCCCCCGGGCTGCCGGCCGAGTGGTACGAGTGGCTCGGCAGCCTGCCCGGCGCCGTGTGGCTGGACGTCTGGATGCCCGGCTGGCGCGAGGGCCTGGTGTGGGCGGCGCAGGTGTTCGGTGCCGCCGTCGGCTGGCTCGGCGACGCCGCGCCGGTGCTCGTGTGGGTGGTCTGGGGGCTCGGCGCCGCGGCGCTCGTGCTCTGCGCGGCGCTGCTGTCGGGGCTCGTCGCGCTGGTGCGCCGGTCGTCGCCGCCGCCACCTCCCGCCGCACCGATGGCGCGCTCGCCAGGCTGAGCCCGCCCGGCACGCCCCGGGGCTCAGTCCTTCCAGGCCCCTGGCTCGGCCGGCTGCGGCAGGTCGATGTCGCCCATCCACGCCTCGAGCAGCGTGTAGGCGACGGCCAGCACCACCGGGCCGACGAAGATGCCGACGAGGCCGAACGCGAGCAGGCCGCCAATGACGCCGGCGAAGATCAGCAGCAGCGGCAGGTCGGCACCCATGCGGATGAGCAGGGGCCTCAGCACGTTGTCGAGCATCGTCACGACGACCGAGATGACGACGAGGAAGACGCCCCAGCCCGGGTGCCCGTCGTAGAAGGCCCAGATGAGCGCGGGCACCAGCACCGGCAGCGGCCCGACCTGCGCGATGCACAGCATGAACATCAACGCCGTCAGAAGCCCGGCGAACGGGATGCCGGCCATCGCCAGGCCGATGCCTGCCACCACCGACTGCACGACCGCCGTGACGCCGACGCCGAGCGCCACGCCGCGGATGGCGTCGCCGGCCAGCAGCACCGCGCCGACGCCGCGTTCGCCGGCCAGGCGCCGCGCGAAGCGCCGCGCGTGGTCGGCCCCTTCCTCGCCCAGCGAGTACATGACGCCGGCGATCGCCACCGTCATCAGGAACTGCACGAGCACGAGGCCGACGCTGCCCACCTCGGCGACGAACCAGCGCGTGACGTTGCCGGCATAAGGCGTCAGCCGCTGCATCAGGTCCGCCAGGCCCAGCGCCCGCAGTTGCGCCCACAGCTGCTCGGCCATGCCGCCGACCACCGGCAGGCCGCGCAGCCAGGCCGGCGCCTCGTCGCCCGGCCGCCACGACGTGACGACACGCGCCCAGGCCACCATCTCCTCGGCGTTGTCGACGATGGTGACGATGGCCAGCACCAGCGGCACGACGAACAGCAGCAGCAGCAGCAGCGTCATCACCGTCACCGCCAGCGCCCGCTTGCCCCACAGCAGCGTCTGCGCGCGCCGCATCACCGGCCAGGTGGCCACGACGATCATCGTGGCCCAGATCGTCGGCCCGAGGAACGGGCGCAGGATCCACAGCGACGCGCCGAGCAGCGCGCCGATGAAGAGCACGCCGAAGGTCGTGCGCGCGAGGTCGTGCGCGGCCGCGGGGCCCAGGCTGCGGTGGCGCATCAACGGGCCGCGTCGGCGTGGCGCAGTCGCAGGCGGCACCCGGCCCGGCGGGCGCTCACCGCCCCTTCTCCTGGTACGGCGCCACGTCGGTGGCCTCGATGCGGTAGCTGGACGTGCCCATGAACGAGTCGGTGCGCAGGGTCGAGATGCGCCCGCTCACCCACACCGTGTCCATCGAGCGCAGGCCCTTGGCGGGTGCCTTGGGCAACACGTGCACGATCTGGTTGGCCGGCGGCGGCGGGCTGTGGATGCAGGCGCCGAAGTAGGGCACGAGCAGGAACTCCTTCATGCCTTCCTTGCTGTCTTCCAGCGGCACGACGAAGCCCGGCAGCCGCACGTTCTGCCCGACGATCTGGGGGTTCGGCGGCGCGCTGTCCCACACCTCGCGCATGCGCTTGAGGAACTGCATCGCACGCGGGTCGCCGTCGTCCATCATCTGGAAGTCCAGGCCCTTGAACTCCTTGAACGGGTCCCAGCCGGGCGGCACCAGCGCTTCCCAGGTGATGGTGCGCGCCTGGCCGGGTTTCGCGTCGGCCGCAGCGGCGCTCGCGGGCTTGATCGGCTCCTTCATCAGCGGCACGCCCGACGGAGCCTGCGCCCAGGCCGGCGCGGCCGCCAGCAGGCAGGCGGAGAGGAAGGCGGGCAGCAGCCCGGGCATGGGGCGACGTGAGGGCATGGGTGTTCCGATAGGTGGCCGGCGCCCGGCCCGCCGGATGAGTCGTCAGAGCCGCGGCGAGAGCCCATCGGCCAGCGAGAGCCGGTAGGCCCGCCAGCCCGGCACGAGGCTGGCAAGCATACCCGCGCCCAGCACGGCACCGAAGAGACCCCATTGCGCCGCGGTCGGTGCCGCCCACTGCAGCGTGATGCCGAACTGTGCCTGCAGCCACGGGCCCGCCGCCCACACCGCCAGCGCCGCCGCCGCCGTGCCGGCCAGGGCGCCGGCGAGCGTCACCCAGGCCCCTTCGGCGGCCAGCAGCGCCAGCACGTGGCGTGGCCCGGCGCCGACCGCGCGCAGCACGGCGAGCTCGCGCCGTCGCTCGTTCAAGCCGGCCAGCACCACCGCCACCAGCGACGCGAGGCTCACCAGCGCCACCAGCGCCGAGATCGCGAGCAGCGCCCGTTCGCCCAGGCCCACCGCCTGCCACAGCTCGTCCAGCGCCACGCCGGGCAGCACCGCCAGCAGCGGCTCGCCTTCGTATTGCGCGACGAAGCGCTGCACGTTGAACACCGCGACGCGGTTCTTCAGCCCGACCAGCGCCGCCGTCACCTGCTTGGGCTCGAGGTCGAACTTGCGCGCCGCCTCGGCCGGGATGCGCACGCCGGGCAGCGGCGCGCCGCCCGCCCACTCGAGGTGGATCGCCTCGATCGCCTGCAGGCTCACGTGCACCGTGCGGTCGACCGGCGTGCCGGTGCGCGCCAGCACGCCCACCACGGTGAACGGCTTGTCGGCGTGTTCGGCTGAGAGCGCGCCCGACGCCCCGGGCGCCGCCTGCAGGCCGTGCGCGAGCGTGATGCGCGCGCCCGGCCGGTAGCCCAGCGCCTCGGCCACCTCGGCGCCGAGCACCGCCTCGTACAGGCCGTCCAGCGTGCCGGCAAACGCCCGGCCCTCGCGCAGCACGAGCGGCTGCCGATCGCCGTAGAGGAAACGCTCGAAGTACTCCGGGCTCGTGCCGAGCACCGGGTAGCCGCGGTGCGAATCGCCCAGCGCCAGCGGCACCATCCAGGCCACCGCGCGGTGCGCGGCGATGTCCTTCAGGCTCTCCATCTTCACCGCGTTCGTCGCGCCGCCGATGCGGAACACCGCGTGCAGCATCAGCTGCACGGGCCCGGTGCGCGCGCCGACGACGAGGTCGGTGCCGCTCACCGCCTGCGAGAAGCTGGTGCGGATGTCGGTGCGCAGCCGCTCCAGCGTGAGCAGCAGCGCCGTGGCCAGCGCGATCGACAACATGACGAGCGCGAGCGTGCCGCGCCGGTTCCAGGCGCTTTGTGCGGCGACGGCGAGCAGCGCCTTCATGGGTTCGCGAGCAGCGCCTGCGCGAACAAGGCGGGCCGTGGCGTCATGCCGCAGCCGCCTCGCTGGCCGCGGCGCGGTTCAGCGCCGGCAGACCGAGCCGCGCGTCGAACGCCTCGGCCAGCCGCTCGTCGTGGCTGACGAAGACGAGCGCAGCGCCGCTGTCGGCGCAGCGGCGAAGCAGCAGCGCCATGAAGTCGTCGCGCAACGCGGCGTCCAGCGCCGAGGTCGGTTCGTCGGCGATGACGAGCTCCGGTGCGCCGACGAGCGCGCGCGCCGCCGCCACGCGCTGCTGCTGGCCGACGCTCAGCCGCCGCGCCGGGCGTCCCCAGAGCTCTTCGGGCAGCGCCACGTCGGCCAGCAGCCGTCGCGCCGCCGCCTCGGGCCCGCCTTCGCAGCGTGCGGCGCGCCGCCGCGAGAAGCGGCACGGCAGCAGCACGTTGCCCAGCACGCTCAGGTAGGGCAGCAGGTTGAACTGCTGGAAGATCACGCCCACGTGGTCGGCGCGGCGCGCATCGCGCGCCGCCGCCGGCAACGCCGCCCAGTCCTCGCCGAGCAGCCGCACGTGGCCGGCGCGCGCCGGCAGCACGCCGGCCAGCAGCGCCAGCAGCGTGCTCTTGCCGCAGCCGCTCGGCCCGTGCACGAAGAGGCGCTGCCCGCGCGCGAGCACCAGCCGATCGAGCGCGAGCAGGTCCGGTGCCCGCGGCCAGCCGAAGCGCAGGCCGCCCACCTCGAGCAGCGGTGGCGATGCCGACTCGCTGGCCGCGCCTTGCACGTCGCCCGCCACGGCGACCCTAGCGCGCCAGGCCCACGCGGCCGTGCGGGCGCCGCAGCACGATCTTCATCTGCCCGCGCGGCGTCACTGCCTGCACCTCGATGCGCCGCAGGCGCGGGAAGGCCTCGAAGAAGCCGAGCTCCACGTGGCCGGCGCGCGGTGCCTGCGCGCACAGGAACTCGTAGCGTGCTTCCAGGTCGGCGTGCGCGGACCGCTCCCCGCCGCCCTCCTTCGCGGCGTCGGACGCCCCCGGGGCGGCGGCGGCCGGCACGCCCCACACCGGCGCCGACAGATCCACCTTGCCGGCGCCGCAGTCACCGGCGCGGTCGATGCGCACGCGTTGCGCCACGTCCGACAGCTTCGCCAGCGCCGCGGCCACCGCAGCGCGCTCGGCGTCGCTGCGCGGCGCGCGCTCGAAGCCGGTCAGGTCCTCGAGCGGGATCTCGAGGCTCAGCGAGATGCGGCCCGGCTCGACACCGATGTCGAGCCGCGCCACGCCATGGTCATGCGCCTTGCCAGCCCAGGCGGGGGCCGAGGCCCAGCCATTGAGCACGAGCAGCAAGGTCGTCAGCGTCGCCGCGCTCGCCATCCGCGCGCGGTGGGTCGGCCGCCCGGCTGCCATCTGTCGCATCACTCGCCTCCAGCGGGCACCGCACCGTGGTGCCTGCAGGCCATTGTGGCAGCGAGGTCACGAGGTCCTGCACGTCCTCGGCGAAGGCCTCGCTGCGGTAGAGCCAAGGCGGCGCTTCGGCCCGGGCCGGGTGCCCGGGCACGGCCGCACCGGCGACGGCGGCCCGGGTGGCCGGGACGGCCCGCACGGCGTCATCGATGGATGGATTCATGGCGCGCCCCCCTGGTTCGACACTCGCGTGCGCGATGCCGGCGCACACCTCGTCGATACGCGCGAGTGTCGCCGCCGGATGTGACCGCGCGATGTCTGCGGCGCCGTCGCACGCGCCGGCGCGTACCATCGTCGCCGCCATGCCCGCCAGCCTGGAAGGCCGCCTCGTCGTCGCGATCAGCTCGCGCGCGCTGTTCGACTTCGAGGAGGAGAACCGCCTCTTCGAGGCCGAGGACGACCGCGCCTACATGGCGCTGCAGATGCAGCGCCTCGAGCAGCCGGCGCGGCCCGGCGTCGCCTTCTCGCTCGTCAACAAGCTGCTCGCCTTCAACACGCCGGGGCAGCAGCGCGTGGAGGTGGTCATCCTGTCGCGCAACGACCCGGTGTCGGGCATGCGCGTCTTCCGCTCGGTGCAGCACTACGGCCTCACGCTCGAGCGCGGCGTGTTCACGCGCGGGCAGCCGCCGTGGCGCTACCTGAAGCCGCTGGCCGCCAACCTCTTCCTCAGCACCAACGAGGCCGACGTGAGGAGCGCGCTGGCCGCCGGCGTGCCCGCCGCCCGTGTCTACCCCGACAGCGCCCGCGCCTCGGCCGCGCACCCGTTCGAGGTGCGCATCGCCTTCGACGGCGACGCGGTGCTCTTCAGCGACGAGGCCGAACGGATCTACCAGCGCGACGGGCTCACCGCCTTCCAGCTGCACGAGCGCGAGCGCGCCGGCACGCCGCTGGCGCCCGGCCCGTTCAAGCCGCTGCTCGAGGCGCTGCACCGGCTGCAGCGCGACCCGGTGGACGGCATGGCGCTGCGCACCGCGCTCGTCACGGCGCGCAGCGCGCCGGCACACGAGCGCGCCATCCGCACGCTGATGGCCTGGCGCATCGACGTCGACGAGGCGATGTTCCTCGGCGGGCTGCCGAAGGGCGCCTTCCTGCGCGAGTTCGAGCCCGACTTCTTCTTCGACGACCAGACCGGCCACATCGAGAACGCCGCGCCGCACGT
>JAHCKS010000113.1 GCA_026125665.1 Rubrivivax sp. | reverse complement strand
GCGCGCCCGCCCGCGCCTCGCCCCGCCCCGTCTCCCGCCGGTGCCGCCCCGCGGCGCGGCCGACGCCGGCGGGCCGCGCCGCGCGCCCGCGTGGTGCGGCAGCCGGGGCGGGGGCGTCGGCGCGCGCGGCGACCGTCCAGCAGTCGATGGCCTGCTCGTGCCCCTGCACGCGCACGCGGCGCGCGGCATCGGTGCGGAACAGCGCGCGGGCCGGGCCGAGCGTCTCGTCGCTGACGAGCAGCTCGTCGGGCCCGGCCTCGGCCGACAGGCGCGCCGCGATGTTGGGCACCATGCCCATCAGCTCCAGCCGCCCGACGACATGGTCGCCGCCTTGCACCAGCACCAGCCCGGCGTGGATGCCGCTGTGCAGGCGCAGGCCCTGCGGCCCTTCGCCCGGGCGCCCATGCGCCCCGAGCGCGCCGGGCAGCGGCGCGATGTGCTTCACCGCCTCGTGCATCTGCAGCGCCGCCAGCACCGCGCGGCGGCCGTCGCCTTCGCTCGGCACCGGGTAGCCGAACACCGCCAGCAGCCCGTCGCCGAGGATGCGCACGACGGTGCCGCCGTGCCGCGTGACGGCCTCGTCGTAGATGCGGCGCAGCGCCGAGAGCAGAGCGGCGTAGTCCTCGGCCTCGAGCGAGCCGCTGAGCGCCGTGGAATCGCACAGGTCGCAGAACAGCACGCTCAGCCGGTGGCGCGCGGGTGCCGCGCCGGCGGCCGGCGCGGAAGGGTTGTCGTCGGATGCCACGGCCCGGTCGGGGAAGGCCATTGCCTTGGAGTTGTTGCGGGCGATTCTGCCCAACGGCTCCCGCGCGCCGGGCTGCGTGTGCTCAGGTGTTGCCCGGAAGGATCGGGCATTGTTGACGGCGGGGTGGCGGGTCGTGCGTGCGGCGCCCGCCCCACTCAGGTGCGCCGCGGCATGCGCAGTGGGGTCGTCAGCGGCGCAGCACCTGCAGCCACTCGCGCTGCGCGTCGGTGAGCGCCGACTCTGGCGTCATCACCGCGCCGGCGAGCGCCTGGCGGATCTCCGGCTCGGGCTCGGGCAGGGGTGCCTTCAGCATCGCCTCCAGCACCTGCCGCGCCTGCACGAGCGTGCGGGCGTAACGCTCCAGGATCACGGCCACCGTGGCGTGCTGCGCGGGGTCGTCCAGCCAGCAGTCGTAGTCGGTGACGATGCCCACGGTGGCGTAGGCGATCTGCGCCTCGCGCGCCAGGAAGGCCTCGGGCACGTTGGTCATGCCCACCAGGTGGCAGCCGGCGCCGCGCAGGAAGAAGCTCTCGGCCTGCGTGCCCAGCCGCGGGCCCTCGACGCAGGCGTAGGTGAGGCCGCGGTGCAGCGGCACGCCGATCGACGCGGCCGCGGCCTGCACCGCATCGACGAGGCGCGCGCTCACCGGCTTGGCGGTGGAGACGTGCGCCGCCACGCCGCCGCCGAAGAAGCTGCGCTCGCGCGTGCCGCGTGTCCAGTCGAAGTACTGCTCGGGCACCGCCAGCTCGCCCGGCGCGACGCGCTGCACCAGGCTGCCGACGGCCGAGAAGCCGAGCAGCATCGTCGCGCCGGCGTGCTTCAGCGCGAAGACGTTGGCGCGGTAGTTCACCTCGTGCGGCAGCAGCTTGTGGCCGGCGCCGTGGCGCGCCATGAACAGCAGCTCGTGCCCGTGCAGCCGGCCGCGCTGGATCTCGCCCGACGGCGCGCCGAAAGGCGTGGCGCCGGCGATGCGTTCGGCCACTTCCAGGCCGGGCAGGTCATAGAGGCCGGTGCCTCCGACGATGGCGAGCATGGCGCTTCCTCCCTTCTTCCTTGGCCGATGTGCTTGCCTCAGCGCCCCTCGAACCGCGGCGCGCGGCGCTCGGCGAAGGCGGCGAGCCCTTCGCGCAGGTCGGCGCTGGTGGCACACCGCTGCTCGCGCGCGCGCAGCCGCACCGGGTCGAGCTCGCCGCGCGCCACCTCGTTCAGCGACTGCTTCATGCCCTGCAGCGCCAGCGGCGCGCCGGCGAGCAGGCTGGCCGCGATGCGCTCGACCTCGTCGTCCAGCGCCGCCGGCTCGACGAGCGCATCGAGATAACCGAGCAGCAGCAGCTGCCCCGCGCCCACAGTCTCGCCGAGCAGGAACAGGCGCTTGGCCGCCGGCAGCCCGAGCCGCGACACGTAGCGCACGAGCCCACTGCCGTAGTAGTGCAGGCCGAGCCGCGCCGCCGGCATGCGCAGCTCCATGCCGGTGACGCCGATGCGGAAGTCGCAGGCCAGCGCGAGATCCGTGGCGCCGCCGAACACGCCGCCGTTCAGCCGCGCGATCGTCGGCACGGGCAGCGCCTCGAGCGCGTCGACGGTGTGCTCGAAGAGCTGCGGGTCGCCGCTGCCGCCCCCGGTGGCGGCGGCGGCGCCGAGCTCTTCGATGTTGAAGCCGGTGCAGAACATGCGCCCGCGGCCGGTGAGCACCAGCACGCGCAAGGCGGTGTCGGACGCGAGCTGCGAGAAGTGGTCCTGCAGCACGAGAAGGTCGTCGCGGTGCAGGCGGTTCAGGTGGCGCGGCCGGTTGAGCGTGATGGTCGCGCGGCCGGGCGCCGGGAAGCTCAGCTCGGGCGGGCCACCTTCCTCGGCGTCCGGGGCATGGCCGGGGTCGCTCATCGCGCCTGGGCTCGCGGCCCTAGCCCTCGGGCAGATACCGGACCGACAGCACGCCGTGGATGTCGGCCAGCGCCGCCAGCACGCCGTCGGCCACCGGGCTGTCCACGTCCACCAGCGTGTAGGCCATCGCGCCGCGCGACTTGTTGACCATGTTGTGGATGTTCAGCCCCGCCTTGGCCATCGTGGTGCTGATCTGGCCCAGCATGTTCGGCACGTTGCTGTTGGCGATGGCCACGCGCCAGCGGCTCTCGCGCTCCATCGCCACGTGCGGGAAGTTCACCGAGTTGGTGATCTCGCCGTGTTCGAGGTAGGCGCGCAGCTGGTCCACCACCATCACGGCGCAGTTCTCCTCGGCCTCGCGGGTGCTGGCGCCCAGGTGCGGCAGCGCGACGATGCGCGGGTGGCCGACGGTCGCGGCGCTCGGGAAGTCGCACACGTACCAGGCCAGCCGCCCCGTGGCCAGCGCCTCCGCCATCGCCTCGTCGGCGACGACGCCTTCGCGGCTGAAGTTCAGCAGCACGGCGCCTTCGCGCATCAGGCCGATGTTGCTCTCGTTGACGAGGTGGCGCGTCGCCTCCACCAGCGGTACGTGCAGCGTCACGAAGTGCGCGCTGCGCAGCACCTCGTTGACGCTGGCGGCACGCTTCACCTGCGAGGGCAGGCTCCACGCGGCGTCCACCGTGATCTCGGGGTCGTAGCCGAGCACGTTCATGCCCAGCTTGATGGCGGCGTCGGCCACCAGGCAGCCGATCTTGCCCAGGCCGATGACACCCAGCGTCTGCCCGGCCAGCTCGAAACCGGCGAAGGCCTTCTTGCCCTCCTCGACCGCGGCTTCGAGCTCGGCGTCGCCGGCGTCCAGGCCGGCGACGAAGCCGAACGCGGGCACGAGGTTGCGCGCCGCCACCAGCATGCCGGCGATGACGAGCTCCTTCACCGCGTTGGCGTTGGCGCCCGGCGCGTTGAACACCGGCACGCCGCGCTCGCTCATCGCGGCCACCGGGATGTTGTTGGTGCCGGCGCCGGCACGGCCGATGGCGCGCACGCTGGCGGGAATCGTCATCGCGTGCATGTCGGCGCTGCGCACGAGCACGGCGTCGGGCTCGACGATGTCCTTGCCGACACGGTAGCGCTCGGCCGGCAGCCGCGCCAGGCCGCCTGGCGCGATGGCGTTGAGCACGAGCACGCCGAAGCGCTGCGGCGGCGCCGGCGACGCGAAGGCGCTGCCGCCGTTCTCAGCCATGTCTTGCCTCGAAGTCCTTCATGTACGCGACGAGGGCGCGCACGCCTTCCAGCGGCATGGCGTTGTAGATGGAGGCGCGCATGCCGCCCACCGAGCGGTGGCCCTTCAGCTGCACCATGCCGGCGGCCTCGGCGCCCTTCAGGAACGCGGCGTCGAGCGACTCGTCCTCGAGCTTGAACGGCACGTTCATCCAGCTGCGGCAGTCCCTGGCCACCGGCGCGCGGTAGAAGGACGTCGTCTCGAGGTAGTCGTAGAGCAGCGCCGCCTTGGCCCGGTTGTGCGTTTCCATCGCCGGCAGGCCGCCCTGCTTCTCGAGCCACTGGAACACGAGCCCGGCGACGTAGATCGCGTAGGTGGGCGGCGTGTTGTACATGCTGTCGTTCTCGGCCACCGTCTTGTAGTCGAAGGCCGAGGGCAGTGCCGGGTGCGGCTGGCCGAGCAGGTCTTCGCGCACGATGACGATGGTCAGCCCCGCCGGGCCGATGTTCTTCTGCGCGCCGGCATAGACGAGGCCGAACTTCGCCACGTCCACCGGGCGCGAGAGGATGTCGCTGCTCATGTCGGCCACCAGCGGCACGTCGGGGCCGACGTCGGGCACGAAGTGGTACTGCACGCCGCCGATCGTCTCGTTGCTGCAGATGTGCACGTAGGCGGCCTCGGGGTCGAGCTTCCACTCGGCGCGACGCGGGATCGTCGTGTAGCCGCTCGCCTCGCCGCTGGCCGCGACGTTCACCTTGGCGTACTTCTTCGCCTCCTTGATGCTCTTCCTGCTCCACTCGCCGGTGTCGACGAAGTCGATGCTCGTGCGGCCGCGCAGCAGGTTCATCGGCACGATGGCGTTCTCGGCGATGGCGCCGCCCTGCATGAACAGCACCTTGTAGTTCGCCGGCACGGCGAGCAGGCGGCGCAGCGCCGCTTCGGCATCCGCGGCGATCGAGATGAACTCCTTGCCGCGGTGGCTCATCTCCATCACGCTCATGCCGCTGCCGTGCCAGTCGAGCATCTCGTCGGCCGCCTGGCGCAGCACGGGCTCGGGCAGCGCCGCGGGGCCGGCGCTGAAGTTGAAGACGCGGGTCATCGGGGAGAGCCTTCCGGGGGAGGGGTGAGGGCAGCGGGGGGCAGCGATGATATTCGGCGTCTGTCCTGGCCCGGGGCGCCGACCCCATCCGGCCCTCGGGGCCGGGCGTGGGCCTCGCACCGTGCTGCACGGCAGGTGTCAGTGCTTCCGTGCTCGACACGGCGGGTAGAATTACTACTTCGCATTCTTACCAGGGGAACGGCATGCTCGTGACCGAGAAGGGGCAGGTGACGATCCCGAAACACATCCGCGTGGCCGCCGGAGTGGCGCCCGGCAGCGAAGTGGCCTTCAGCCTGGAAGGCAGCAGGATCGTGATCACGCCGGTCGCCACCGGCGTGAAGGACGACCGGCGCGCCCAGCTCCGTGCGGCGGCTGCCAAGGTCCGCCGCAGCCTGCGCCCGGAGTTCAGGCAGCTGAGCGCGGACGAGATCATGGCCTTCCTGCGCGGCGACGAAAGTCGCCGGGCGCCTGGCAGACGTGGCAAGCGCTAGCCTCTCGGCATACGACGGCAGTGCGGGTGTCCTCGTCGACACCAGCGTCTGGATCGACTGCATCGACTCGGCGAGCCCCTGGCACGCCTGGGCCGCCGAGCAACTGCAGGCGTGCAGCGAGCGCTCTCCGGTTCACGTCAACCTGATCGTCTATACCGAGTTGCTGGTGCCCGGCCCGGACATCGCGGCCCTCGACGCGCTGCTCGACGTCTATGACACCCAGCGCACCGAGCTGCCGTGGTCATGCGCGGCGGTGGCGGCGCAGGCCTTCGCCCTTTACCGCAGCCGCGGCGGCGCCAGGTCGCTCCCACTGCCCGACTTCTACATCGGTGCGCATGCGGCGGTTGCCAACTTCGCGCTGCTCACCAGGGACCGGGGCAGCTACAAGACCTACTTTCCGCGCCTCAAGATCCTCGCGCCGTAAGCCCGCGCCAGCGCCGCATTGCCGCCATCCTTCAGGCGCGCCAGGCCCGATCGCGGCAAGCCGGCGAACTCGGGTTGCGCCAGTCCCGCCGACGGCCCGGCGCCCGCGGCCTTGCCGCCACGCCTGCGAAGGGTGCCCCTACCCCGGCCGCACCTCCTCCTTGTGGACAATGGCGCCCGTCGAGACGAGCAGCGCCGACCCCCCCATCGCCAACCCCCGGCACTCCCCATGCCCAGCGCCATCATCGACATCCGCCGCGCCTGCGGCCCGGCCGAAGAGACCCGGCTGATGCAATGCGTGCACGAGTGCATCGTCGAGGCGCTGGGCGTCTCGCCCGTGCATCGCAACGTCACGCTGGTCGTGCACGAGCCGCACCGCTTCATCGGCCGCACCGACTGCCCCGACCCGGAGCGCCTCACCAACGTCAGCATCTTCCTGCTGCCCGGCCGCAGCCGCGAGGCGAAGCGGCGGCTGTACCGCCTGCTCGTGGATCGGCTGCAGCAGGCGTTCGGCATCCCGCCCGAGTGCGTGCTCGTGCGGCTGCACGAGCAGCCGGCCGAGAACTTCGGCGTGCGCGGCGGCCACGCGCTCTGCGACGTCGAGCTGGGATACCCGGTGGATGTCTGAGCGCCGGCCCGGTCGCCGCAGGCCCCGCCATGAGCATGGCGCGGCGCCGTGCCTCCGGCCCGAGGCCGGCCATCCCTTGCGTGCGAGGTTGACCCCATGATCGATCACACCGGTGTCGCCGTCAGCGACTACGCCAGGAGCAAGGCGTTCTACGTCGGCGCGCTCGGGGCGATCGGCTACTCGCTGCTCATGGAGTTGCCGGCCTCGGTGACCGGCCACGCGGATGTCGCCGGTTTCGGCGAGCCGCCGAAACCCGACTTCTGGATCAGCCGCGGAACGCCGAACCAGCCGCCGGTGCACGTGGCGTTTCGCGTCGCCTCGCGCGCCGCGGTCGACGCGTTCCACAAGGCCGCCCTGGCCGCCGGCGGCCGCGACAACGGCGCGCCCGGTCTGCGGCCGCACTATCACCCCCACTACTACGGTGCCTTCGTGCTCGACCCCGACGGGCACAACATCGAGGCCGTCTGCCACGCCCCGGGCTGAGGTGCCGGGATGCCCCTGGGCCCGAGGGTTTCCCTGGGGCGGCGGAGCCCCGCCGAGGCCGCCTCGCCACGCTGGCCGCGCCCCCCATCGTCCCCCCGCTTGCCCCGGCCGCACCCTCGGTGCGACCATTCCGCCGCGTTTCGCCACCCACACCCCACCACCAACGCCCGAGGAGACCCCACCATGGCCACCAAGCCGACGATGTTCGACGCCGACCAGCTCATCTCCCTGTTCGAGAACGCCACCGCCGAAGGCAGCGGCAAGCTGAAGAAGGCGGTGGGCGACGCCACGCTGGCGGCGCTGCAGGGGCGCGAGCTGACGCTGAAGAACATCAAGGCGGCGCTGAAGACGGTGGCCGACGCGGCCAGCGCCGGCGCGGCCAAGAACACGATGGCCGGCGTCGACGCCGAGACGCTGCTCGACAAGGCCGTCGAGGGCATGGATTCGGCGCTGCTGAAGGCGGTGGAAGCCAACCGCACGGCGCTGGCCACGCTCACCGCGCAGGGCGCCGACCTGCGCGAGAAGCACCTGAAGAAGGCCCTGGCCGACCTCGACAAGATCGAGGACACGATGTTCGACACGTTGAAGAAGGCTTCGGAGACGGCCGGCGCGCCGCTGGCCGGCGCGTGGAACCAGGTGCTGGAGAAGATGCAGGCCGGCGGCACGCTCTCGGGCGCGCAGGCCACCGCCGCGGCCGAGCAGGTGGCCCACATGGCCCAGCAGATGCAAGGCGCGATGAAGAGCTCGCGCGCCACGTCGATGCGCGCGGCGCAGGCGCTGGCCGAGAGCTACACCGCGATGGTCAGCGGCGTGCTGCTGGGCATGAGCGAGGCGCTGCAGTCCGGCGGCCGCTCGGCGGGCGGCGCCGGCAGGTCCTCGGCGAAGAAGTGAAGGGCGGCCCGTCATGAGCGACGCCGTCATCACCGGCACGGGCCTGTGGCGCCCGCCGCACGTCATCAGCAACGCCGAGCTGGTGGCCTCCTACAACGCCTACGCCGACCTGCAGAACGCGAAACACGCCGCGGCCATCGCCGCCGGTGAACGGCAGCCGCTGCCCCACTCCAGCGTCGAGTTCATCGAGAAGGCCTCGGGCATCAGGCAGCGCTACGTCATCGAGAAGGAGGGCGTGCTCGACCCGACGCGCATGCGCCCGCGCTTTGCGCCGCGCCGCGACGACGAGCTCTCGCTGATGGCCGAGATCGCGGTGGCCGCGGCGCAGCAGGCGCTGGCCGCGGCCGGCCGCGAAGGCAGCGACATCGACGGCGTGCTCTGTGCGGCGGCGAACATGCAGCGTGCCTATCCGGCGATGGCCTGCGAGATCCAGGCCGCGCTCGGCGCGAAGGGCTACGCCTTCGACATGAACGTCGCGTGCAGCTCGGCCACCTTCGCCATCGAGCAGGCGGCCAACGCCGTGCGCACGGGCAGCGCGAAGTGCGTGCTCGTCGTCAACCCCGAGATCACGTCGGCGCACCTGGAGTGGCGCGACCGCGACTGCCACTTCATCTTCGGCGACGTGTGCACCGCGGTCATCGTCGAGGCGGCAGAGACTGCGAAGGCCGCCGAGCGCTGGCGGATCGTCGGCACGAAGCTCGCCACGCAGTACTCGAACAACATCCGCAACAACGCGGGCTTCCTCAACCGCTGCGAGGACACCGACCCCGACGCGCGCGACAAGACCTTCATGCAGGAAGGGCGCAAGGTGTTCAAGGAGGTGGTGCCGCTGGCCGCGGCGCACGTCGAGCAGCACCTCGCCTCGCTCGGCCTGGAGCCGACGAAGGTGCGCCGCTTCTGGCTGCACCAGGCCAACCTCGGCATGAACCAGCTCGTCGTCAAGCGGCTGATCGGCCGCGACCTCACGCCCGAGGTGAGCGATGAGGTGGCGCCGATCATCCTCGGCGAGTACGCGAACACGGCGTCGGCCGGCTCGATCATCGCGTTCCACGAACACCGCGGCGGGCTGAAGGCGGGCGACGTCGGCGTGATCTGCTCGTTCGGCGCGGGCTACTCGGTGGGCAGCGTCGTCGTGCAGCGGCTGTGAGGTTGGGCAGGCGCTGCTGTTTCGTCCTCTCCCGCAGGGCGGGAGAGGGAGTCGGGCCGCTGGCGCTCGTGCCGCTGCGGGCTCTGGCATCGGCGTTGGGTGCGCCGTTGCTGCTGGCAGCCACGGCGGCAAGCGCGCAGTTCGTGAGCCCCGGCGCCGACGTGCCGGCGGGTGCCGTCGTCAGCGCCAACCCGGCGGTGGCCGCGGCGCTGGCGCTGCAGAACCTGCCGCGCCCCGCGACGCCGCCGCCCGAGCGCGGCGAGGTGGTGCCGGCGCAGGTGGCGCGCTGGCGCGAGGAAGGGCGCGCGCACGAATACGGCGACGGCGCGCCGCGCGACCCGCTGCGCGCCGCCGAGCTCTACTGCCGCGCCGCGCGCTACGGCGACGCCGAGGCGCAGTACAGCCTGGCCTGGATGCTGACCAACGCGCGCGGCATCGAGCGCAACGACGCCACCGCCGCGCACCTCTTCACCGCCGCCGCCGAGCAGGGCCACCCGCAGGCGCGCAACATGGCCACGCGGCTGGGCACGCCGATCGGGCCGCCACCGGCTTGCCTGCGCCCGCCCGAGGCCGACCCGCTGGCCGCGCTGCCGGCCGAGCCCGCACCACCGGCCCTGGCGCCGGTGGCCGCCGTGCCGGGTGCGGCGCCGGCGGGTGGCGTGCCGCAGATCCCGCGCCCGCTGCTCGAACGCGCGCCGATCGCCATCTCGAGCTACGTGCAGCTCGTCGCGCCCGAGTACCGGCTGGAGCCGGCGCTGGTGCTGGCGGTGATGGCTGCCGAGAGCAACTTCGACCCGATGGCCGTGTCGCCGAAGAACGCGCAGGGGCTGATGCAGCTCATCCCCGAGACCGGCCGCCGCTTCGGCGTGCGCAGCCTGCTCGACCCGGCGCAGAACATCCGCGGCGGCATGGCCTACCTGCGCTGGCTGCTCGCCTACTTCGAAGGCGACCTGACGCTGGCGCTCGCCGCCTACAACGCCGGCGAAGGCGCGGTCGAGCGCTACCTCGGCGTGCCGCCGTTCGCCGAGACGCGCAACTACGTGCTGAAGATCCTCGTCTCGCTCGGCGGGCGGCGCACGCATTCGTTCGACCCCGGCGTCACGCCGCCTTCGGTGCGGCTGGCGGCGATGCGCGAGTTCGCCGGCGGCGCGGCGGCCGGGGTGCGGCGCTGAGCGCGGCGGGCGAAGGCGGCGCGGCCACCACCACGGCCGCCGGGGCCGCGCGCGCCCCGGCTTCCGCCCTGGCGCCGATGGCCGCGCTGCTGGCGTTCTGCTGGGGCCTCAACTGGCCGGCGATCAAGATCGTGCTCGGCGAGGTGCCGCCGTTCGCCACGCGCGTGGTCGGGCTCGGCGGCGGCGCGGTGCTGCTCTTCGCGCTGGCGGCGTGGCAGCGGCGCCGGCTGGTGCCGCCGCGCGAGAGCTGGGCCGGCATCGCCGTGGCCGGCGTGCTGACGATCGCCGCGTTCAACTTCTGTACGGCGTTCGCGCAGCTGAACACCAGCACGTCGCGTGCCGCGGTGCTGACCTACACGATGCCGACGATGTCGGCGCTGCTCGCCTGGGCCCTGCTCGGCGAACGGCCCGGCCGCGCCGGCGGCATCGCCGTGGTGCTGGGGGCGCTCGGCATCGCGCTGCTGGCCTGGCCGGCCCTGCGCGGGACCACCGGGGCTTCGCTGCGCGGTCCGCTGTTCGCGCTCGGTGCGGCACTGGCGTGGGCGCTCGGCACCATCGTCACGAAGAAGCTGCCGCCGGTGCACGACCGCGTCGTCGCCACGGCCTGGCAGCTGGCGCTCGGCGGCGCCTGCGCGCTGGTGGCCACGCTGCTGGCCGGCGAGACCTGGCCGCGTTCGCTCACGCCGCGCGGCGCGCTGGCGCTCGGCTACCACATCGCCGTCGCCACGGCGTTCGCCTACGTGCTGTGGTACCGGCTGCTCGACAGCGCCAGCGCCACCGTGTCGTCGCTGACCGCGCTGGCGGTGCCCGTGGTCGGCGTGATCGGGGCGATGGCGCTCGTCGGCGACCGGCCGAGCGGCCTGGACTGGACGGGTTTCGTGCTCGTGCTCGGCGCGGCGGCGCTGGTGCTGGTGCGGCCGGCGCGCCTGATGCGCTGAAGCGGCACGCGCCGCGGTGCTGAAGCGGCACGCGCCGCGGTGCTGAAGGTGGTGTACCCCGCTGCGCTATCGTGCCCGCATGCCCGGCCCTGCCTCCTTCTCCGACCCCGCGCCGCTGACCTTCTTCTGGCACGACTACGAGACCTTCGGCCGCGTGCCGCGGCGCGACCGCCCGGCGCAGTTCGCCGGGCTGCGCACCGATGCCGCGCTGAACCCGGTCGGCGAGCCGGTTTCGCTCTTCTGCCAGCCGCCCGTCGACACGCTGCCCGACCCCGAGAGCGTGCTGCTCACCGGCATCACGCCGCAGCGCGCGCTGGCTGCCGGCGTGCCCGAGCACGAGTTCGCCGCGCGCATCGAGGCTGAGCTGGCGCACGAGGGCACGGTGGGCGTGGGCTTCAACAGCATCCGCTTTGACGACGAGGTGACGCGCCACCTCTTCTGGCGCAACCTGCTCGACCCCTACGCGCGCGAGTGGAGCAACGGCTGCGGCCGCTGGGACCTGCTGGACGTGGTGCGCACCTGCTGGGCCCTGCGCCCCGAGGGCATCGAGTGGCCCGTCGATCCCGACGGCCGGCCGAGCTTCCGCCTCGAGCGGCTGGCCGCGGCCAACGGCCTCGCGCACGAGTGCGCGCACGACGCGCTCTCGGACGTGTTGGCCACGCTGGCGCTGGCGCGGCTGGTGCGCGCGAAGCAGCCGCGGCTGTGGGACTTCTGCCTGAAGCTCAGGCGCAAGGACGCGGTGTGGGCCGAGATCGGTGCCGGCCGCCCGTTCGTGCACCTGTCGGGCATGTACCCGGCCGAGCGCGGCTGCCTGGCGATCGTCTGGCCGCTCGCGCCGCACCCGGTGAACCGCAACGAGCTGATCGTGTGGGACCTGGCGCAGGACCCGGCCGAGCTCGCCACCATCGACCTCGAGACGGCGCGCCGGCGCCTGTACACGCGCGGCGACGAGCTGCCCGAAGGCGAGGTGCGGCTGCCGATCAAGACGATCCACGTCAACAAGAGCCCCATCGTCATCGGCCACGTCACGCGGCTCGGGCAGGCCGAGCGGCGCTTCGGCATCGACGTCGCGGCGGCGCTGCGGCACGCCGACGTGGCCGCGGCGCTGCCCGACCGCAGCGAGCTGTGGATGCAGCTCTTCACGCGCGAGCCGCGCGCCGAGGCGCCCGACGTCGACGAGGACCTCTACGGCGGCTTCGTCGGCGACGCCGACCGGCGGCTCTTGAACCGCCTGCGCCAGCTGCACCCCGACAAGCTCGCCACGCAGGTGGCCGAGGGCCGCGTGGCCTTCGAGGACCGGCGGCTCGAGGAGCTGCTGTTCCGCTACCGCGCGCGCAACTTCCCCGCCACGCTCGACGACGCCGAGCAGGACCGCTGGGCGGCGCACCGCGCGGCGCGGCTGCACGAAGGCGCCGGCGGCGGCCTGACGCTGGCGGCGTACATGGAGCGCATCGACGAGCTCGCCGCGGCGGCCGACGAGCGCGGCGACGAGGCCACCGCGGCGCTGCTCGAGGAGCTCGTGGACTGGGGCGAACGCGTCGCGCCGGAGCGGGGCTGATCGCGCTTCGTGGTCCTGCCCGTCGCCGGGCCGTGGGTGCCGGCGGGCCGCTCGCCCGCCTTCAGCCCGACGTCGAGCCGCGCCGCTGCAGGCGCTCGCGGTCGGCCCGCGCCTCCCGCAGCGCGCGCGGCAGCTCGGCATGCACGCGCTCGGCGCCGAGCGGCTTGTGCCAGTAGGCGTGCGCACCCAGCGACATCGCCTTGACGACCTCGATGGAGAAGGAGTCGGCGGTGAGGAGGATGACGCGGAAGCGGCGCTGCGCGATCGGCTCGTTGAGCGCGCGCACGACGTCCAGGCCGCTGATGTCGGGAAGATGCATGTCCAGCAGCACGAGGTCGGGCTGCGCCTCGAGCGCCAGGCGCACGCCTTCGCGGCCGGTGTCGGCCTTGAGCAGCGTGACCCCGGGCAGGCGGGCCAGCAGGGCCTCGACGAGCGCCATGTTGACCGGGTGGTCCTCGATGCACAGGACGGTGCCGGCCGGTTCGGCGGCCGGTGGCGTGGTGGGTGACGGCATGGGCGGGCAGGTCGATCGGCCGGTGCAGGCGGTGGATCGTGCGGCGCCGAACGCCGCCTCCTTGGGAGCGGCTCCGATCGTCGCGCAGGTGCAGACCGCGTACAACCCCGAGCGCCCACCGGGTCATCGACGGAGGAGCCTGCCTTGAAGCCGGCCGGTGCGTCGGCCGGCGCGTCCGCCGCCCGGGGAAACGGGGAAACGAATCGGCCCGCCGAGGCGGGCCGTCGGAGGGCGCGCTTCTCGAGCGCGCCGCATGCATGAAGAGGCTCAGGGCTTGCCGTGGTGCTTCTGTGTCCACGCCTGCGCCCAGGCGTCCGAGCGGGCCTGCTCGCGCGCGCCCATCGTCATGGTCCAGGTGAGGAAGCCGGTGGCGAACAGCAACGGCACGAGGCCGAGGAAGATGGCAATCATGTGAAGTCGGGAGGTGATGAGGAAGAAGGGCGAACCGGTTGTCGGCCCGGTTATCGCGGTCCGATTGACGGCCGCCAGTGTGCGCACTCGAGCGCGAATGCGCCGCGCCGCGCCCGCAAGGGCCCGCGCTCGCCTGGGGCAAAGGGGGGCGTTCAGCGCCGCGTCAGCCGGTGCCGGCAGGGGCGGCGCCGGGCCCGCTCGGCCGTGACACCGGCTACGTGAACCAGCGTTCGCGCACCTCCACCGGCAGCTGCGAGCCGGTGGCGCTGCTGGTGCGGTGCGCGCGCTCCAGCACCTGCCAGAAGTAGCGGTAGCTGGCGCGGTCGTGCAGGCGGTCTTCGCCGAGTGCGCGGTGGCGGATCGGCGCCCACTGCGCGCGCTCGGCGGCGTCGATGATCTCGATCGCCATGTCCACCTCGGCCGCCGCGGGCGCGAAGGCGGCGACGATGATGCGCACCTGCGCCGGGTGGATGCTCCACATGCGCGTGAAGCCGAACTGCGTGGCCGCGCGCCGGGCGGCGGTGGCCAGCGCGTCGAAGTTGCGGAACTCGGTGACGACGCTGTGCGAGGGCACCTTGCCGTGCGCGTGGCAGGCGGCAGCAATCTCGAGCTTGGCGCGCACGATGAGCGGGTGCTCGAACTGGCCCGTGACGCCCATCGCCGACTGCGGGATGGCGCCGCGGTGCGCCGAGACGAAGTCCATCAGGCCGAAGCTCAGCGACTCGATGCGCGGGTGCGCGGCGAGCGCGTGCACCTCGTGCAGCGCACCGTGCGTCTCGATCAGCGCGTGCAGCGGCACCATGGCGCCGCCGGCATCGACGACGAGCTTGCCGGCACGCTGCAGGTCCGCCAGGCCGCGCGGCTTGGGAATCGTCAGGTAGGCGGGCGGTTGCGCCGCCTTCAGCACCGTGGCTGCGACCTCGGTGAAGCTCGGGTGGTCCACCGGCAGCAGCCGCACGCCCACGCGGCCGAAGCGGTTGCCGGCCGAACCGAGCAGCTCGGCGATCATCTGCGCGTGATCGACCTCGCCGCCGACCGGCGCGCCGTCCTCGTTGTCGAGCGTGACGTCGAACACCGGGCCCAGCTCGCCCTGCAGCTCGAGGCTCTTGCGCATGCGTGCCTCGACGCCGCAGTAGTGGTCGCACACCGGCAGCGACGCGACGGCGCGCTCGTCGGGGTCGAACAGGGCGAGGCGGGGGTGCGGGGTGTCGGGCATGGGAGGCGCGCCTTGGCGGGCCCGCGGTGCGGCGCCGGAATCGGCGGGCCGCGAGCCGGGGGCCGAGGTTAACGCCTCCGCGTGGCCGCGCGTGCCGTCCAATCGCAGGTGCATGGCATGATGGGTCGAGCCGCTGCCCACGACCGCCCGTGTACGACGCCCTCGAAGACGCCGCTCTCGTCGAGCAATGCCGCCAGGGGCGCGAAGCCGCCTGGAGCACGCTGGTGCGCCGCTACCAGCGGCTCGTCTACACGGTGCCGCGCCGCGCCGGCCTGGGCGAGGACGCCGCCGCGGACGTCTTCCAGGCCACCTTCGCGCGCCTGTTCGAGCACCTTCACCGCATCGACGATGCGGCGCGCGTGCGCGCCTGGCTCGTCACCACCGCCAAGCGCGAGACCCTGCGGCAGCTCGAGCGGCAGGCGCGGGTGGTGGACCTGGCCGGGGCCGCCGCGCCGGGCGGGGCCGACGCCGAAGACGGCGACTTCTTCGACCGGCTGCCCGCTGCCGACCCCCTGCCCGAAGCGCTGCTGGCCGATGTGCAGGAACTCGACGCGCTGCGCCGGGCGGTCGAGCGGCTCGAGCCCCGGCAGCGGCAGCTCGTCGAGCTGCTGTTCCTGCACGACGAGCCGCTGCCGTACGCGCAGATCGCAGTGCGGCTGGGCATCGCCGAGGGCAGCATCGGGCCGACCCGGGCGCGCGTGCTGGCGCGCCTGCGGGCACTGATGGCGGGGGGGTGACAGATGCCGAAGCGCCGTCGACCTGATGTATCAGCCGCTTCACGGGCGCCTCTGTGCGCGCGAGTCCGCCGACGAAGCCGCCGCTGAGCGCCCGCTGCCATGACCACCGAACCCGTGCCACGCCCCGAAGACGACGAAGCGCTTGCCCATCGCCTGCGCGCTTCCCGGCAGCTCGAGGACGCGCCGGAGCCGGTCATCCAGCGCGCGCTCGGCCTGTGGCGGCAGGCGATGCCCGCGCCCGCGGCGGCGCCGGCGGCGGCGCCCCGTCGCCTGACGGCCGTGCTGAGGCTGGACAGTGCGGCGGCCTCGCCGCTGGCCTTCGGATTGCGCTCGGCCGAAGGCGGCACGCGCCAGCTGCTGTACTTTAGCGAAGGGCGCGACATCGACGTGCGCGTCATGCCGCTGGACACGCCGGAAGGCCGCCGCTGGCGCATCACCGGCCAGGTGCTCGGCCCCGACGCCTCCGGCCTGGCCGAGCTGCGCGGCGCGGACGGCACGCGCAGCACCGCCTGGAGCGAGCTCGCCGAGTTCGGCTTCGACGACGTGGGAGCGGGCCGCATCACGATCGTCCTGCGCAGCACCGAGTGGGAGCTGGAGCTGCCGCCGATCGACCTCGCGGCCTGACGGCCGGGGCGCCTCGATGACGGCCGCACCGGCTTCGCAGCGAGCGCAGGCGCTGCTGGAAGGCGGCGAGGCAGCGGCCGAGCTCGAGCGCCTGTGGCCGCACGACGCGCCGCGCCGGCGCGCACTGGCGTGGGAGCTGAAGGACGAGTGCCTGGCCGCGTGGACGGCGGACCCGCCGCACACGCGCCGTTGCGCCGACCTGCTCGCGCGGCTGCACGGGCAGCTTCCCGACGACGAGGTGGCCGCGCTCGCCGCCTGGGCCGCCGGCATCGCCGCGCTGGCCGAGGGGGGCGTGGCGGCGGCGCTGCCGTTGCTCGAGCAGGCGCACGACGCGCTGGCCGCGGCGCAGCGCCGGCACGCGGCCGCCGAGACGCTCGTGCCGCGCGTGATGGCGCTGGCGATGCTGGGCCGGCACGCCGAGGCGCTGGCCTGCGGCGAGCGGGCGCGCGCGGTCTTCGTCCAGCACGGCGACGGCCATGCCGCCGGCCGAGTCGAGCTGAACCTGGCCACGTTGCTGTTCCGCATCGACCGCCACGCCGAAGCCGCGCGCATGTACCGCCGGGCGGCGGTGCACTTCGCGCGCGCACGCGACGACGCGCGCTCGATCCTCGCCGACATCGGCCTGGCGCACGCACTCAGCTGGCTGTTCGACTTCGACGAGGCGCTGCACATCAACCAGCGCGCGCTGCGGCGCGCTTCGCAGCGTTCGCTGCTCGTGCCGCAGGCGCAGGCGCGGCTGGCGATCGGCCGCATCGAGCTGCTGCGCGGCCGTTTCCACCGCGCGCTGCCCGAACTCGTGCGCGCGCTGGCGCTGATGGACGAGGCGGGCGCGGCGCCGCAGCAGCGCCTCGAGGCGGCGATGGCGCTGGCCGACGCCTACCTGGCCGTCAACCTGCTGCCCGAGGCGCATGCGCTGTACGACCAGGCGATCGCTGCCGCGCGTTCGCTCGACGCGCCGGTGGAGGAGGCGCGCGCGCGCGTGGAGCGGGCGCGCGTGCTGGCGCGGCTCGGCCAGCGCCAACCGGCCCTGGTGGACCTGGAGCGGGCGCTGGCGTTGTTCGACCTCGCCGGCAACGCCGTCGCCGGGGCCGACGTGCTCATCGCCGCGGGCGGCATGCGCCTGGCCGA
>JAHCKS010000112.1 GCA_026125665.1 Rubrivivax sp. | reverse complement strand
CGCGGCCGGCGCGCGCCGCGCCAAGCAGCTGCTGATGTGCGCGCGCCGCTTCTCCGCCGAGCAGGCGGCGCAGTGGAACATCGTCACCACGCTGGTCGATGCCGGCCAGGCCCTCGCCACCGCGGTGGCCGAGGCGCGCGAGGTCGCGTTGGCGGCGCCGATGGCGGTGCACTACGCCAAGGTGGCCGCCTCGCGCGGCGGCGAGGTCGATTTCCACAGCGGCTACGCGCTGGACATTGCGGCGTACAACGTGCTCGTCTCCTCCGAAGACCGGCGCGAAGGCGTGCGCGCCTTCAACGAGAAGCGCGCGCCGCGCTGGAGCGGGCGTTGATGTTCAGGAAGGTGCTGATCGCCAACCGGGGCGAGATCGCCTGCCGCATCGCGCGTACCTGCCGGCGGCTGGGCATCGCGCCCATCGGCGTGCACTCCAGCGCCGACCGCGAGGCCCTGCATCCGACCGAGATGGACTTCTCGGTTGCCATCGGCGGCGCGAGCGCGACCGACAGCTACCTGCGCATCGACGCGGTGATCGACGCCGCAAAGCGCAGCGGCGCCGAGGCCATCCACCCAGGTTATGGCTTCCTCGCCGAGAACGCGGCCTTCGCCCGCGCGGTCGAGGCGGCCGGGCTGGTGTTCGTCGGCCCGACGCCCGAGACGATCGACAGGCTCGGCAACAAGGCGCAGGCCAAGGCCGAGGCCAGTGCCGCCGACGTGCCGGTGCTCGACGGCGGCGAGCGGGCGAGCGCCGACGCGGCCACGATCGCCGGCTGGGTGCGTGCGCTCGCGTGGCCCGTGCTGCTCAAGCCCGCCGCCGGCGGCGGCGGCAAGGGCATGCACGTCGTGCGCGAGGCCGCGGCGCTCGAGGCCGCCATCGGCACGGCGATGCGTGAGGCGCGCAGCGCCTTCGGCGACCCGGCGCTGATCGTCGAACCGTACGTCGAACGCGGCCGCCACGTCGAGGTGCAGATCGCCGGCGACGGCCGCGGCGCGGTGATCCACCTGTTCGAGCGCGAATGCACGCTGCAGAGGCGCCACCAGAAGCTCGTCGAGGAGGCGCCGGCGGCCCCGCTCGCACCCGGGTTGCGTGAGCGGCTGCTCGGCGACGCCGTGCGCCTGGCGCGCCGGCTCGACTACCGCGGCGTCGGCACGGTCGAGTTCCTCGTGAGCGGCGAGCGGCACTGGTTCCTCGAAGTGAACCCGCGTCTGCAGGTCGAACACCCGGTCACCGAGGAGATCACCGGCATCGACATCGTCGAGCTGATGCTGCGCGTGGCCGCAGGCGAAGCGATGCCGTTGCGCCAGGACGAGGTCACGCCGCGCGGCCATGCCGTCGAGGCGCGGCTGTGTGCGGAGGACCCGGCGCTCGACTTCCTGCCCGCCACCGGCGCGATCGCGGCGCTCGTGTTTCCGGCCGCCGGCGTGCGCATCGAGACCGGTGTGCGCGCCGGCTCGGTGGTCACGCCGCACTACGACTCGCTGCTCGCCAAGCTCGTCGTGCACGCGGCCGACCGCGCGGCGGCGCTTGACCGCCTCGCGTCGGCGCTCGCGCGCACGCAGGTGCTCGGCGTCACCACCAACCAGGGCTTCCTGCAGCACTTGCTCGAGCTGCCCGCCACGCGCGACGCGAGCTTCCATACGCGCAGCGTCGACGAGGTGCTGGCCGCGCAGCGCGGCGCCGCCGCGCAGGCACCCGCCGAGATCGCCGCGGCCAGCGCGGCCTGGTGGCTGCGCGACGAGCGCCACCGCCGCGGCGGCTTCGGCGCCTGGTCGGCCGCCGACGTGACGGGTTGGCAGATGCATGCTGGCAACGACCCGCTGACCGCGGTGCCGGCCGTGCTGCTGCGCGACGGCGCCCGGCTGCGCCCGGTGCGCTTCGGCGCGGCCGACGCGGAGGGCGTGCTCACGGTCCAGGTCGACGACGAACGCCTGCGGCTGGCGCTGCGCCCGCTCGGGCCCGACGGGCCTGACGGCCCCGGCGTGCGCTGCCAGCTGACGTTCGGCGATGCGGTGGAGACAGTCTCGTTCGCGCGCGAGGCCGACACGCTGTTCGTGCACGCGCGCGGCCAGGCCCACAGCTTCGAGGCGGTGGCCTACCTGGCGCAGGCCGGCGCCGCGCGCGGCAGCTCGGGCGAGCTGCGCACGCCGATGATGGGCACCATCCTCGCCACCCACGCCGAAGTCGGCCAGCGCCTGCGCGCCGGCGACGTGGTGGTGACGATGGAGTCGATGAAGATGGAGATGAAGATCTGCACCGAGCGCGACGGCGTGCTCGAAAGCCTGAGCGCCGAGGCCGGCCAGACCGTCGAGCGCGGCCGCGTCGTGGCCGTCGTCGCCGATGCGCCGGACACGGCGTCGGCTACCTGACCCCTTTCCCCACGGAGCCCCGACCTTGGACTACAAGACCATCCGCCTCACCCGCGACAGCGAGTATGTCGCCCGCCTCACGCTCGCCCGCCCGGAGATCCAGAACGCGCTCAGTCTGGACGTCGTGCATGAACTGCGGCACGCGATCGCCACCATCGGCGACGACGCCAGGCTGCGCGCCGTGGTGTTGACCGGCGAAGGCAAGTCCTTCTGCGCCGGTGGCGACCTGAACTGGATGCAGACCGTGCTGGCGCAGAGCCGCGCGCAGCGCATCGCCGATTCGCGCCCGCTCGCCGACCTCTTCTACGAACTGGACCAGCTGCCCAAGGTCGTCATCGGCCGCATCAACGGGCCGGCCACCGGCGGGGGCTTCGGCATGACCTGCATCTGCGACGTGGCCGTCGCCGCCAGTACGGCGCGCTTCTCGCTCACCGAAGCCCGGCTCGG
The DNA here is from genome assembly GCA_026125665.1 of Rubrivivax sp. Taxonomy (GTDB): domain Bacteria; phylum Pseudomonadota; class Gammaproteobacteria; order Burkholderiales; family Burkholderiaceae_C; genus Rubrivivax. The sequence goes on along the minus strand of JAHCKS010000112.1, from coordinate 15,286 downwards.
CCTGGTGCCGGCGAACATCGGGCCCTATGTCGCACGCAAGATCGGCCTCGCGCGCTCGCGCCGCTACGGGCTCACGACGCAGTTCATCGACGCCGTGCAGGCCGAGCGCATCGGCCTCGTGGACCGCGTCGTCGCGCCCGACGAACTGGACCGCGCGGTGGACGAGGAGCTCGACCTGGTGCTGTCGCTGCCGGCCAGCTCGATCGCGGCGACCAAGAAGCTGCTCAACGACGTGCACGGCCGACCGCCGCGCGAGTGCATGGACTACACCGCCAACGCGCTTGCCGACGTGTGGGAGACGCCCGAGGCCGCCGAAGGCATTGCCGCCTTCCTGGGCAAGCGGCCGGCGAACTGGAGGGTCAGCCGGTGAGCGCCGCGATGAACGACGCCGACACCGTGCTCTACGAGGTGCGCGACGGCATCGCCACCGTGAAGATCAACCGCCCCGAGATCCGCAACGCGCTCTCGCCGGCCGCCGCCAACCGCTTGTACGAGTGCTGGGACCGGGTCGATGCCGACCCGGACGTGCGCGTGGCCATCCTCACCTCGGCCGACTGCGGCACCTTCTGCGCCGGGCTCGACCTGCGCGAAGCCTCGCGCGTCAAGAAGGAGGAGGGCGTCGACATCCTGACGAAGATGAAGGATCCGTTCCACGCGCGCCAGCGCCGCGTCGCCAAGCCCATCATCGCGGCGATGACCGGCCACCTGATCGCCGGCGGCATGATGCTGTCGCTCAACTCCGACCTGCGCGTCGGGCTGAAGGGCACACAGGTCGGCATCACCGAGACGCGCATCGCCGGGCGCGGCAGCCCGTGGGCGATCCCGCTGCTGTGGATGCTGCCGCAGCCGCTGCTGATGGAGATGGTGCTGACCGGCGAGTTGCAGCCCATCGAGATCTTCCACGAGCTGCGCTTCATCAACTACCTCGAGGACACGCCCGATGCGGTGCGCGCCCGCGCGCAGGCGCTGGCCGAGCGCATCCGCGACAACGCGCCGCTGTCGGTGATGGCCGGCAAGGAATCCATCCTCACCGCGATGAGCGCGGGCTGCGACGCCGGCATCGCGCTGGCGCACAACATCTACCGCGCCGCCTACGCGAGCGAAGACGCGCAGGAAGGCCCGCGCGCCTTCGCCGAGAAGCGCAAGCCGGTCTGGAAAGGCCGCTGACCCCGAGGAGAACCTTGATGTGCGGAATCGATCCCCTGCTCGGCAACAACCGCAACTGGTCGGCGCGTTGCCGTGCCGAGGATCCGAAGTTCTTCGAGCGGCTCGCCGGCCAGCAAGCGCCGCGCTATCTGTGGATCGGGTGCTCCGACAGCCGCGTGCCGGCCAACGAGATCGTCGGGCTGCGCCCGGGCGAGATCTTCGTCCACCGTAACGTGGGCAACCTGGTGGTGCACTCGGACCTGAACTGCCTGACGGTGCTGCAGTACGCGGTCGAAGTACTGAAGGTCGAGCATGTGCTGGTGGTCGGCCACTATGGCTGCGGCGGCGTGCGCGCGGTGGTCGACGAGCGCCGCACCGGTCTGGCGGACAACTGGCTGCGCCACATCGAGGACGTCGCACGCAAGCACGAGGCGCGGCTGGAGGCCCTGCGGGAACCCGACGAACGAGCCGACCGCCTGTGCGAGCTGAACGTGATCGAGCAGGTCAGCAATGTGTGCCGTACGACGGTGCTGCGCCGCGCCTGGGAACGAGGCCAGCCGGTCGAGGTGCACGGGCTTGTCTACGGCCTGCGCGACGGACTGCTGCGGCGCGTGAGCGAGGGGGTGCGCGGGCCGGAGGCGCGCGATTCGGGATACGTGGAGGCGCTGTCGGCCCTGGGCATCCCCTGACGGCTCGGGAATCGTCGCGTCAGTACGACTTCGGCAGCCCGAGCACCTTCTCGCCGATGAAGCACTTGACGAGCTGGCCGCTGACCGGGGCGATGCGGAAGAGCATCACCTCGCGCAGCAGCCGCTCGATGTGGAACTCCTTGGCGTAGCCGAAGCCGCCGAGGGTGAGCATCGCGGTCTCGGCGGCCTTGTAGCCGGCCTCGGCGGCGAGGTACTTGGCGGCATTCGATTCGGCGCCGCAGGGCTGCTGCTGGTCGTACAGCGTGGCGGCCTTCATCGCCATCAGGTTCGCAGCCTCGAGGTGCATCCAGCACTCGGCAAGTGGATGCTGCGCGCCCTGGTTCATGCCGATCGGACGGTCGAAGACGATGCGCTCCTTCGCGTAGCGCGAGGCCCGCTGCAGCGCGTTGCGGCCCAGGCCCACCGACTCGGCAGCGACGAGGATCCGCTCCGGGTTCATGCCGTGAAGGATGTACTCGAAGCCGCGGCCTTCCTCGCCGATGCGGTCCTCGACCGGAATCTCCAGGCCGTCGATGAACACCTGGTTGGCGTCGATCGGCTTCCGGCCGAGCTTGGGGTGCGCCGCAGCGTGACGTGGCGGCGGTCGAGCTTCGTATAGAACAGCGACAGGCCGTGCGTCGGGTTCCTGACTTCCGAGGCGTCCTGCGTGCGCGCGATCAGCAGCATGCGGTCGGCCACCTGGGCCGAGCTGATCCAGACCTTCTCGCCGTGCACCACGTAGCGGTCGCCCTTGCGCACGGCGCGGGTCTTCAGCTTGAGCGTGTTCAGCCCGGTGTTCGGCTCGGTCACTGCGAAGCAGGCGCGCTCGCGGCCGGCGATCATCGGCGGGATCATGCGCTGCTTCTGCTCCTCGTTGCCGAACACCAGCACCGGGTTCAGGCCGAAGATGTTGAGGTGGATCGCCGAGGCGCCGATGCCGCCGGGGCTGCACTCGGTGACCGCCTGCACGAGCAGCGAGGCCTCGGTGAGCCCGAGGCCCGAGCCGCCATAGCGCTCGGGCATCGCGATGCCGAGCCAGCCGGCGTCGGCGAAGGTCTTGTGGAACTCCAGCGGGTAGTCGTCTCCGGCGTCCATCTCGAGCCAGTAGGCATCGGGAAACTTCTCGCACAGATTGACGACCGACTCGCGGATCGCCTGCTGATCGGGCGTGAGGCTGAAGTTCATCGCGGGGTTCGGCTGGGCACCTCGTGGATCAGGCGACGAGGCGCGCCTGCAGTTCGGCCACCGCCTCCGGGTTGACCAGGGCAGACAGGTCGCCCGGGCTGTCGCCCTTGTACACGGCGCGCACGACGCGGCGCATGATTTTCATGTTGCGCGTCTTCGGCAGGTCGCTCACCAGCAGCACCTGCCGCGGCCGGTACGAGGTGCCCATGCCCTTGACCACCGCGGCCGAGAGTTCCTGCTCCAGCGCCGCGTCGGCGGCCACGCCCGGCATCGCCACGCACACGCAGACGATGGCCGACCCCTTCATCTCGTCGGGCACGCCGATCACCGCCGCTTCCGACACCTTGCCGGTGCCGGTGAGCAGGGTCTCGATCTCCGACGGTCCGGTGCGCTTGCCCGAGACCTTGATCGTGTCGTCGCTGCGGCCGAGGATGTAGATCAACCCGTCTTCATCGCGCATCGCGAAGTCGCCGTGCACCCACAGGCCGGGCAAGGTGCGCCAGTAGCTGTCCAGATAGCGTTCGTCGTCGCGCCACAAGCTCTTGGTGAATCCGATGTTCGGGTTGCGCAGCACCAACTCGCCGACCTGGCCGGGGCGCACCGGCTGACCGGCGTCGTCGACGATGTCGGCCCCCACGCCGAGCCCGCCCATGCCGAACGAGCCCGGCCGCAGCGGGTGGTGCACGGTGCCGGTGAAGTTGCAGCCGCCGACCTCCGTGCCGCCGACGATGTTGAGGAAAGGCAAGCGGCGCTTGCAGACATGGTCGAAGAACCAGCGCCAAGGCGCCTCCGTCCAGGCCTCTCCGCCCGATACGGTGATCCTCAGCGACGACAGGTCGAACTGCTCGACCTCGGTGTCCCCGTAGCGCATCAGTCCACGAATCAGCGTCGGTGCCACGCCCAGGTACGTGACCTTGTGGTCCTGCAGCAGCCGCCAGAAGCGGCCCGTGTCGGGGAAGTCGGGCGTGCCCTCGGCCACCAGCAGGCTGCCGCCGAAGTAGCTCGGAATGCAGGCGCACATCGCGCCGACCATCCAGCCCATGTCGCTCATGAAGAAGAAGCGGTCGGTGGAGCGGAAGTCGGCGCAGATGTGCATGTCGCGCGTGACCATCGAGCCCAGGAAGCTGACGTGCGTCCACACGCAGCCCTTGGGCTTACCGGTGGTGCCCGAGGTGTAGAGCAGCACGGCGGCAGCGTCGGCGGCCATCTCGGCGGTCGGCTTCTCGGCCGGCTGACGTGCGACCGTGGACGCCCAGTCGAGGTCGCGGCCGGTCCGCATCGGACAGTCGATCGCGGCGCCGAGGTGGCGCAGCACGAGCACGTGCTGCACGCTGGGCACCGAGTCGAGGGCCTGGTCGAGCACCGACTTCATCGCACCGGGCGCGCCGCGGCGCCAGGTGCCGTCGGCGGTGAGCACGACCTTGGCCTCGCCGTCGTTCAGCCGCGCCACCAGCGGTTGCGGGCCGAAGCCCGAGAACAGCGGCATCACCACCGCGCCGATCTTCAGCACGGCGAAGAAGGCGACGAAGGTCTCGGGCAGGTTGGGCAAGTACAGGCCGACGCGGTCGCCCCGCTGCACGCCCAGCACCTCCAGCGCTTCGGCGAGGCGGCAGACCTCGGCATCGAACTCGGCGTAGCTCAGGCTGCGCCGGGCGTTGCGGTCTTCGCCCTCCCAGACCAGGAAGGGCTGTTGCCAGGTCGGCGTGCCGCTATGGCGGTCGATGCAGTTGAGCACGACGTTGGTCGTGCCGCCGACGCACCAGCGCGCCCATTCGATGCCCCGCGACGTGTCGAGCATCTGCTCATAGGGCTTGTAGAAGCGGAGGTCGCAGAACTCGAACACCCGCTGCATCAGCCAGGCCGGATCGGCGTCGGCCCGGCGCTCGAGTGCCGCCAGCTCGTGCTCGCCGCAATGACGCATGAACGCGCCCAGATTGGAGGCCGCGATGATGTCGCTCGACGGCGTCCAGTCAAACGGTTGTTTGGTAGAATGCATCAACCGAGATTAGCTGAAGGGCCTCGCGTCGTCCAGCGCGGCGCCCTCATTTCGAAAGCCACGCCGATGCACGTCGATGAAGCCATCCGCAGCCGCAAATCGGTCCGCCGCTTCCTGCCCGACCCGGTGGCGGCCTCGGTGGTGAGCCACATCCTGGACGTCGCCGCCCGGGCGCCGAGCGGCAACAACGTGCAGCCGTGGCGCGTGTACGCGCTGGCGGGCGAGGCCCGCGAGCGCTTCTGCCACGACGTCGTGCAGGCCGCGCAGGACGACCCCGACCGTCACCAGCCCGAGTATGCGTACTACCCGACGCAGTGGTTCGAGCCCTACCTCGAGCGTCGCCGACGCTGCGGCTTCGGGCTCTATGCCACGCTCGGCATCGCGCGCGACGACAAGCCCGCACGCGAGGCGCAGATGCTGCGCAACTACACCTTCTTCGACGCGCCGGTCGGCCTGCTCGTGACGCTCGACCGGCGCCTGAACACCGGCAGCTTCATGGACGTGGGCATGTTCCTGCAGAACATCCTGGTGGCCGCGCGCGCCCAGGGGCTGCACACCTGCGCCCAGGCGGCGTTCGCCTGGTTCCACGCCATTGCGCGCCGGCACCTGCCGATGTCCGACAGCGAGATGCTGCTGTGCGGCGTCGCGCTCGGCCGCGAGGACACGTCGGCGCCCGAGAACGCCTTCATCACCGAGCGCGCGGCGGCCGGCGAGTTCACGTCGTTCCACGGCTTCGCGTGAGCGCCTGAGCGCGCGCGCCGGCCGCATCGCGGGGCATCAGGTGGCGCGCCGTTCCCTGCTCATCGTCTACCACACGATGACGGGCGGCACGCTGCAGATGGCGCGCGCCGCGGCCGACGGGGCGGCGCTCGACGGCAACATCGACGTGCGGCTGCGGCATGCCCGGGATGCCGGCGCCGCCGACGTGCTGGCTGCCGACGGATTCGTCTTCGCGACCCCCGAGAACCTCGCGGCCATGTCCGGGCTCATGAAGGACTTCTTCGACCGGAGCTACTACGGCGTGCTCGACCGCGTGAACGGACGGCCCTACGCCAGCTTGATCTGCGCCGGCAGCGACGGCCGAAACGCGGCTCGGCAGATCGAGCGTATCGCCACAGGATGGCGCCTGCGCGCGATCGCCGAGCCGCTGATCGTGTGCGTGCATGCACAGGCGGCGGAGGACATCCTGCGCGCGAAAGTCATCGGCGCTGATGACCTCGCGCGCTGTTCGGAAGCCGGCGCGGCGTTCGCCGCAGGGCTGTCGATCGGCGTGTTCTGACCCTGAGCGCCGTCGGACGCGACGCGGCGCGCGCCGGCGCTCGCGATGCGGCGTCGCCGTGGCCGGGTGTTTCCCCCGGGGGGCTGCGCTGCGGCGCACCGCAGCCCCGCGGCCGGAAAAGATGCACGGGTTCTCCGGTGCATATCGCTTCAGTGGCACGCGCCGCGGTCCGATAGCGTAGCTGTGCGTCGGGCGGTCCCGCGCGCCAATCTTCAGCCTTCTACGGAGACACCCATGCTGAACGTCCAACGTCGCTTCGCGCTGCTCGCTGCAGCCGCTTGCCTGTCCGTTTCGCTGTCCGCCGTCGGCGCCGACCGCGCTACCAAGGACGAGGCCAAGGCCATGGCCGTCAGGGCCGCCGCGCTGTTCAAGGAGAAGGGCCCCGGCGCCTTCGCGTTGCTCAACGACAAGAAGGGTCCGTTCGTCGATCGCGACCTCTACGTCGCCGTTCTCGACGTGCAGGGCAAGGTGCTCGCCCACGGCGCCAACGAGAAGCTGGTCGGCAAGTCGCTCGCACAGCTGAAGGACGCCGACGGCAAACTCTTCGTGCAGGAGATCATGGGCCTGGTCAAGGACAACAAGACCGGCTGGGTCGACTACCGCTGGGTCAACCCGGTGAACAAGGAGATCGAGGCCAAGTCATCGTACGTGATAAGCCAAGGCGGCTACGGCTTCATGGTCGGCGCCTACGGCAAGTAAGTCATTCGTCTCGTCTGCGGGGCCGAGCCGCCGCAGATGGCACCCACGCAGGAGCGTGCAGATGAGCGTCGCCAAGCGGCTTGCGCTGGCCTTCGGGCTGATCGTCGCGTTGCTGGCCGGGGTGTGTGCCCTCGGCTTCGGCAACGCGCTGCATTCGGAGCAGGCCATCGAGCACACCCTTGCACCGGCACAGGCGCGTCAGGAAGCGGCCGGCGCGCTGCTCAGCCGTGCGCTGCAGCAGGACGTCGCGATCCGCAACATCGGGCTGTTCGTCGATCCCGCGACGATGCAGCGGGAGGCGGCCGAATTGAAGCGGCTCGACGAGCAGATCGCTGCTCTGGTGCAGGGCCTCTCGGTGTCAGCGACCGAAGCCGACGATCGCGGCGACATCGAGAAGGTGCAGGAGCTGGGGTCGAAGGCGGCGCCGCACTATGCGAAGGCGGCCGCGCTGGCGCTGGCGTTTCAGCCGGAGGACGCGGTGGCCGTGCTGGGCAAGCACGTCGCGCCGCTGTCGGTGGAGCGCGCGGCGACGCTGACGCGGTTCGCCGAGCGGCAGCGCACGCGTGCCGCCGAGGCTGCGTCCGCCATCAAGCGCTCGGGGACGACGGCGCGCATGCTCCTCGCCGTCAGTGGCGTCGTGGGCCTGATCATCGCCGCCCTGTGCGGCTGGCTTGTCACACGCTCGGTGACGATGCCGCTGGCCACGGCTGTGCTAATCGCCGACCGCGTGGCGGCCGGCGACCTCGGCGGCAGCGCGCAGGACGCCGATCGGGGCACGCGGACCGACGAGATCGGCCGCCTGCTCGACGCGCTCGAGCGAATGGCCGAGCGCTTGCGCGGCAGCATCGGCGCCATCATCGTCTCGTCGGAATCGATCCTCACGGCATCCACCGAGATCGCTGCGGGCAACCAGGATCTTTCGAACCGCACCGAGCAGCAGGCCGCCGCCCTGCAGAAAACGGCCTCGACGCTGCAGGAACTCACCGCTTCGGTCGGGCGAAGTGCCGCCATGTCGCGCGAGGCGGCCTCCGTCGCCCAGTCGGCGGCCGGCGCCGCCGCCGAAGGCGGCCAGCGCCTCGAGCACATGGTGGTGACGATGGGTGACATCACGTCGTCGTCGCGCCGGATGTCCGAAATCGTCGGCGTCATCGACGGCATCGCTTTCCAGACCAACATCCTGGCGCTGAACGCCAGCGTCGAGGCCGCCCGCGCGGGCGAACAGGGACGCGGGTTCTCCGTCGTGGCCTCCGAGGTCCGCTCGCTCGCGCAGCGTGCCGGCGCCGCGGCGGCGGAGATCAAGGGGCTCATCACGGCCAACGTCGAGGCGGTGACCGCGGGCTCGCGGGTGGCCGAGCAGACGCAAGCTGCGATGAACGGCATTCTGGAAGCGAGCCGCCGGCTCTCGGCGCTGCTCGGTGAAATCAGCACGGCGTCGGAGCATCAGGCAGGCGGCGTGCAACAGGCAAGCCACGCAGCGACGACCATCGACCAGGCGGTGCAGCAGAACGCCGCGCTCGTCGAGCAGTCGGCCGCAGCCGCGCAAAGCCTGCGCGAGCAGTCCCGCAGCCTCAACGAGGCGGTGGCGCTGTTCCGCCTGGGCGACGCGGTGCAGTTGGCGTGACCACCAGCCTCCGAACGACAGGCGGCCGCTCACGCTGACGCCCTGGCCGCTGAGTTGGCCCGCGTCATCCGAGGCAACGAACGGCGCCACCGCGTTCGCCGAGCCTTCGCCGGCGTACGACAACCGCGCACGACACCGGCGTCTCGAGCGGGCGGGGATAGATGCGAAAGGTCGCGACGCCGCGGACGACCAGCGGGCCGTCGAGTGCGTCCAGGCCCGCGCGCATCGCGGCGCCGCTCGCGATGAAAGGTGTGTCGCTGGGCATCCCCGGGGTACTGCCCGTCAGTCCTCGATCGGGATCGGGTCGGAAACGCGGTCGAACTTGCCGGCCTTGGCATCCGAGCGCAGCACCAGCACGCTGCTCGGCGAATGCCGCGACGTCGGCGAGAACGTGATCGGCGAGGCCAGTCCGTCGGTGGCGAAGCCCTTGGTGCGCTCGAGTTGATCGACCACGCAGGCGCGCGTCAGCGCCTTGCCGCAGCGGCGGATGGCGTCCTCCATCAAGAGCGCACCGACGTAGGCGGTGATCGAGTAGCGGTTGAGCGACTTCAGCTCGTCGTCGCTCAGGTGCTTGCGCGCCAACGCCATGAACTTTGCCATGCCCGGCACCGTGGTGTCGGTGAGCGGCGGCACGTAGTCGGCGGCGAAGTAGCCGTCGCCGGCCGGTCCCGCCAGGGCTTGCACCGGGGTCAGGTGCGCGGAGTGGACCCCGAGGATGGTGAGCGGCATCTCCAGCTTGGCCGCCTCCTTCATCATCATCGAATGCTCGGCCACCACGCCGCCCGACAACAGGAACGTGGCGCCGGCCTGCTTGATGGCGAGCATCTCGGCCGAGAAGTCCTTGGTGCCGCGCTTGAACATCACCTCCGACACGCTCGCCAGCTTGAGCGCCTTCACCGCCTTCTGGTAGCCGCAGCGCACGTCGGTGCCGAACTCGTCGTCCTGGTACACCAGCGCGAACTTGCCGCCCTGCAGGTTGCGGCTCTTGACCATGTAGGTGATCGCGGCGTTCACCTCCTGGCAGTAGGTCGGCCCGACGACGAACACGGTTTTGCGCGGCGGGGTGAAGTGCGATGCCGCCACCGCCAGGGCATTGACGGTCGGGATCTTCTGCTCATCGATGTACGGCAGCATGGCCAGCAGCGCGGCCGAGCCCGAGGTGCCGACGAGCCCGAACACGTTCTCGGACTCGTTCAGGCGCTTGACGCCGAGCAGCGCGCGTTGCGGCACGTAGCCGTCGTCGTCGAGCCGGATCTCGACCTTGCGGCCGTTGATGCCGCCGCGGCCGTTGACGTCCTGCTGCCAGACCCTCAGCCCGGCCACGTGCGCCTTGCCGAGCAGGCTCGGCGGCCCGCTCACCGGGGTCACCGAGCCGAGCACGATCTGCGTGTCGGTGACGCCGGGTTCGGCGGCGCGGGCGATACCGGTGAGCAGCGCGCAGGCGCCCAGCAAGGCGACCAGCGGCCGCAGCGGGATCGAGGTGGTGGAAGTCATCGTGTCTCCTTCGTCGTCATGGCCGTCGGCCGGCTTCGCCTACTTGTCGGACAGGAAGTCCGAGGCGCGCTCGAACTTGCCCGCCGCCACGTTGGCCTTCAGCAGGATCGGTCGGGTGCCGCTCTGGCGCACGTTGGGCCCGAAGGTGAGCGGCGCCATGATGCCGTCGCTCTGGAAGTTCTTCGTCTGTTCGAGCTTCTGCACGAGGCAGGCGCGCGTGAGGTTGCGGCCGCAGGCCTGCAGCGCCGATTCGAGCAGCATCGCCGCGACGTAACCGGTGAGCGAGTAGCGGTTCATCGCCTTGACATCGTCGGCGCTGAGGTACTTGTAGGCCAGCGCGTTGAGGCGGCCGATGCCCTGCGTCTCGGTGTCGGTGATCGGGGGCACATAGTCGGCGACCAGCAAGCCCTCGGCGGCGCTGCCGGCCAGCTGCAGCACCGGGCCGAGGTGCGAAGGATGGGCTGCCAGCGCCGTGGCCTTCATGCCGTTCTTCTGCATCTCCTTGAGCATGGTCGCGGTCTCGACGATGATGCCGCCGACCAGCACGAAGTCGGCACCGGCCTTCTGCACGGCGAGGATCTCGGCCGAGAAGTCCTTGGCCGCGCGCTTGTACGGCACCTCGATCACGCTCTTGGCGCCTGCGGCCTTGAGTGCGGCGTCATAGCCGCACTTCACGTCGTCACCGAAGTCGTCGTCCTGATAGACGATCGCGAACTTGGCCGCCTGCAGCTTGCGGGTGGCGATCAGGTGCTTCATCACCCCGATGAGTTCCTGGCAGTAGGTGGCACCGACGTTGAAAACCGTCTTGCGCGGCGGGTTGAAGTGCGCTCCTGCGACGGCGGCGAAGTTGATCGCCGGGATCTGGGCCTCTTCGATCGTCGGCATCATCGCGATCAGGTGCGACGATCCGGAGGTACCGATGAGCGCAAACACCTTGTCGACTTCGATCAGCTTCTTGGCCGCCTGCACCGAGCGTTGCGGCACGTAGCCGTCCTCCTCGACCCTCAGCTCGATCTTGCGGCCATGGATGCCGCCACGGGCGTTGACGTCCTTCTCCCAAACGCGCAGCGCGATCACCGCCGCCTTGCCGATCAGGCTCGGCGGGCCGGTCTGGGGCAGGACACCGCCGAGGATGATGCGGTCGTCGAACACGCCGGGGTCCGCGGCGAGGGAGGGCGACGCGGCCAGCAGGCCGAGCAGGCCGGCGCCGAAGGCGGCGATGGAGCGGCGAAGGGACGGTGTCATGGGGGAGCTCTCCTGTGCGGGGTGGCGGGTCAGAAACGGAACGGCCAGTGGGTCCAGTAGTGCTTCAGGTCGCGCCAGCGGCCGACCAGCCCGTCCGGCTCGAAGCGAAGGAACAGGACGATCGCCAGGCCGTAGACGATGCCCTTGATCTCGAACGCGGCCGACGACTGCAGCCCCGAGCCGAGCGCGCCGAACAGGAGGCTCAGCCCCTCGTTGAGCGCGAAGATGAACACGGTGCCCATCAGCGCGCCCGCCACCGAGCCCAGGCCGCCGACGATCAGCATCGACAGCGCCTCGATCGAGATCAGCAGGCTGAAGCTGTCGACGTTGAGGTAGCGCGTGTAGTAGGCCAGCAGCCCACCGGCGATGCCGGTGTAGAAGGCGCTGACCATGAAGGCGAGCAGCTTCCAGCGCACCAGGTCCACGCCCATGGCGCGTGCGGCGATGTCGTGCTCGCGGATCGCCATCAGCGCGCGGCCGACGCGGCTGCGCAGCAGGTTGAGCGTGACGAACACCGCCAGCACCAGCACCGCCAGCACCACGTAGTAGAAGCCACCCTCGGTGGCCAGCGGCACGCCGAACAGCGCCGGCTGCGGCACCGACAGGCCCTCGGAGCCGCCGGTCAGCTTGCCGCCGTTGAGGATGAGGTGGTTGATGATGACCGCGAAGGCCATCGTCGTGATCGCCAGGTACAGGCCCTTCAGGCGCAGCGACGGTATGCCCACCACCAGCCCGGCCAGCGCCGCCGTCACGCCCCCGGCGAGCAGCGCCAGCGGCATCGGCCAGCCGAGCTTGCCGGCCACGATGCCGGCGGCATAGGCGCCCACCGCCAGGAAACCCGAGTGGCCGAGCGAGATGAGGCCGGCATTGCCGGTGAGCAGGTTCAGCCCCAGCACGCCGACCGCGGTGATCATCATCAGCAGCACGAGGGTGGTGAAGTACTTGCCGATGAGCAGCGGCGCAAGCGCCAGCACGGCCACCAGCACCACCGACCACACGACAACCGGCACCGAATCGGTCAGCGCCAGCAGCTGGCGGTAGTTTTCCTTGTAGGTACGGCTGCGCATGTTCAGACTCGCTCGATGTCGGGACGGCCGAACAGGCCATAGGGGCGCACCATCAGCACCACGAGGATCAGCACGAAGCCGGCAATCTCCTTCATGCCGCGGCCGATGTAGCCCTCGGACATGTTCTCGACCACGCCGATGAGCACGCCGCCGAGGGCGGCGCCGAACACCGAGTCGAGCCCGCCGAGGATGACGGCCGGGAAGCTGCGCAGCCCGACGAGCCACATGCCGGGCTCGAGGTCGTAGATCACGCCGACCAGCACGCCGGCGATGGCCGCGAGCATCGCCGACAGGGCCCACGACAGCGCGAAGATGCGCTTCACGTCGATGCCCATCAGCAGCGCCACCGTCTGCAGGTTGGCGGTGGCGCGCATGGCGATGCCCACGCGCGAGTAGCGGAAGAACGCCCACAGCCCGGCCACCACCGCGGCCATGATGCCCAGCGCGTACAGCTGCGCCGGGTACACGCCCGCCGGGCCGAAGCGGATGGGGTCGCGTGACAGCCCGGTGGCCAGCGGCATCGGGTCGGCGCCCCACAGCAGCACCACCACCGAGCGGATGATCACCGCCAGGCCGATCGTCACCATGACGGTGGCGAACACCGGCTGGCCGAGCATCGGCCGGATCAGCAGCACCTCGATGACCAGGCCGATGAGCACCGACACCACCACCGTGGCGAACAGCAGCGGCCAGAAGCCCAGCTTGAAGGTGGCGGCGAGCGTGAACGCGATGTAGGCCACGAGCATCATCAGCTCGCCCTGCGCGAAGTTCACCACGCCGGTGGCGCGGTAGATCATCGCGAAGCCCATGCCGATGAACCCGTACACCAGGCCGGCGGCGATGCCCGAGACGAGCAGCTGCAGGAAGAAGTCCATCAGGCTGTGCCTCCGCCGTAGATCACCTCGATCTCCCTCGCGAACTTCTTGCCGATGGCGCTGCGGCGCACCTTCTGCGTGGCGGTGAGCTCGCCGTCGTCGTGGTCGAGCTCCTTCTCGAGGATGACGAACTTGCGGATGTTCTCGACCCGCGCGAACAGCTTGTTCACGCGCCGCACCTCCACGTCGACCAGCTCGCGCACCTCGGCCAGCTGCGACAGGCTGCGGTAGGTGGTGAAGGCCAGGCGCATTTCCTGCGCCCACTTGCCCACCGTCTCGTAGTCGACCTGGATCAGCGCCGACAGGAAGTGACGGCCGTCGCCGAGCACGATCGCCTCGCGGATGTACATGCTGTCCTTCAGCGCGTTTTCGATCTCGGAGGGCGAGATGTTCTTGCCGCCGCTGGTGATGATGATGGCCTTCTTGCGGTCCACGATCATCAGCTCGCCGTTGGGCGCCAGCGCCACCACGTCGCCGGTGTGCAGCCAGCCGTCCTGCACCGTCAGCGCGGTGGCGTTGTTGTCGTGCAGGTAGCCCTTGAAGACGGCCGGGTGCTTGACGACCAGTTCGCCGTCCTCGGCGATCTTCCAGTTCAGGCCCTCGATCGGCGTGCCGGTCGCGCCCAGGCGCTCGGCCTTGGCATGCTGGTGGAAGATCACGCCGCCCGACTCGGTCATGCCGTAGACCTGGTACACCGGCACGCCGATGATGCGGAAGAACTTCAGCACCTCGGGCGAGACGCTGGCGCCGCCGCAGAAGGCGCAGCGTACGCGGTCCAGGCCGATGAACTTCTGCAGGTTGCGAAACATCAGCAGCCACAGCAGCCCGAAGTGCAGCCGCTCGCCGAGCGTGCGCTGCCCGTCGCGCTGCTCGGTTCGCTCGAACAGCGCCTTGCCCGAGGCGAAGCAGCGCTCGAACGCCCAGCGCTGGAAGCGCGTGGCGTCCTGCATGCGCATCACGATGCCCTGCTGCAGCTTCTCCCAGATGCGCGGCACGCCGAGGAACACGGTGGGCGCGATCTCGCGCACGTTGACCTGCACAGTGTCGATCGACTCGGCGTAGTTGACGACGCCGCCGGTCATCATGTGCATCACGGTGGAGAAGGCGCGCTCGGCCACGTGGCACAGCGGCAGGTAGCACACCACTTCCATGTTCGTGCGGTCGAGCCGGAAGTGGCGGCGCAGCTTGTCGGTGGTGACGAGCAGGTTGCGGTGCGACAGCATCGCGCCCTTCGGCGGCCCCGTGGTGCCGGAGGTATAGACCAGCATGCAGGTGTCGTCGGGCCGCGTGGCGGCGACGCCGTCGTCGAACGCGCGCGCCTGCGAGGGCGAGGCGGCGGCATAGCGGTCACCCAGTTCGAGTACTTCGTCGAACGACAACAGCTTGTCGCGCGGGTAGGTGCGCAGGCCCTTCATGTCCACTGCGATGATCTTCGCCACCTCGGGCAGGCCGACCCCGTGCCTGGCCATCGCGTCGAGCACCTTGTCGACCTGCTCCTGGTCGCCGCAGACGACGAAGCGGCTGTTGGAGTGGTGGACGATGTACTGCAGCTCGGGCCAGGGGTTGGTGGGGTAGATGCCCACGACGACGCCGCCGATGGCCTGCGTGGCCAGATCGGCGTACATCCATTCCGGCGTGTCCTCGCTGGCGATCGCGAGCCGTTCGCCGCGCTGGAAGCCGAGCTGCAGCAGGCCGAGCGCGAAGCGGCGCGCAGTGTCGTGGTAGTGACGCCAGGTGACGCGGTTCCAGACGCCGAAGTCCTTTTCGCGCAGCGCCAGCGCATCGGGCGTGGTGCGAGCCCAGTGCTGCAGCAGCCGGGGCAGTGTGTGCTCGCCGGTGTTCAGCGCGGCGTCGAGGTCGGGGGCGCCCAGGGGCTGGTGGCTCATGCTGCCTTCGCTCCGCCCAGGTAGGCCTCGATCACAGCCGGGTCGGCGGACACCTCGGCGGGCGTGCCTTCGGCAATCTTGCGGCCGAAGTTGAGCACGCAGAT